>CAXTQD010000359.1:0-5382 GCA_964246175.1 uncultured Chthoniobacterales bacterium
CCCGCATGCTCATCGGCGCCAACGAGGTGTTCGTGCGCTACTGGTGGCTCGGAGTCGCCGCGGGTCTCGGCGCGTGGACGCTCTTCAAGACCCTCACGCGCTCGGACACCGGCCGGCTGGCCTGGGACCGGATGCGCCTGGGCGCGCCGGCGCTCGGCTCGGTGATGCGCTACAGCTTCTACGCGCAGTTCGCCCGCACGATGGGGACGCTCCTGCAAAACGGCGTCACACTGCTGCGCACCATGGAACTGCTCGAAGACATGTCGGGCAACACGTACCTGCGCGCCTGCATGCACCGCGCCCGTGCGGCGCTCGTGGACGGCGCCAGCCTGTCGGGTGCCCTGGGAAAGGAACAGGTGTTCCCCGAACTTTATGTGGACATGATGGCTGTCGGCGAACAGTCCGGGCGCTTTGCCGAGACGATGCAGATGGTCGCCGACGTGTACGAACGCGAACTCGACGGTCGCATCAAAATCGCCACGGCCATCATCCCGCCGGTCATCGTCGTGATGATCGCAGTCGTCGTGGGCGCCGTGGTCTTCAGCATCATCAGCGCGGTTTTCAGCGTGACCAACTCTATCCAGGTCCGCACGAACTTCTGAATTGCTGCCGGTGGGCAGGGCCGCTATGGTCGGCGCGCCCGACCTTCCTATGGCCCGCTCGTCTACCAAGTTCGCTGCTTCGCTCGTCCTCGCCGTCTGCCTGCCGCTGCCAGCGTTCGCGCAGGCATTGCGCTCCGAGGCCGCCCCACTGACGGCTTGGCTCGACCTCCGTCCCGCCGGTCCAAACGCCACGCCGCAAACCGCGCCGGAGTGGGTGGAGGCGTTCGAGTTCGTGCCGGCCAAGAAGGCAACGGATACGGTGGCGAGCGTCTCCGTGAAGATCGGTGACACGCAAGCGACGCAAGCCGAGGCGGTTTCGGCGACGGGCACGTCCGTCTACCGCATCCGCCTGCACCGGCCGGCCGCGGGGGTCAACGATTTGCAGGTCCGCCTCTTTTACGACGATCGCGCGAGTGGCGGCCGGCCGTACCTGACTGTCTGGAACGAACTTGGCACCGAGATCATGCGCTCCGACCCCATCGGCCAGGGGCTCGGCCTGCCGTCGTCCGAGACGCTTCTCGTGCCGATGGCGGGGGCGGATTACTTGGAGATTGCCGCTCCGGGCGACGGCTCACAGGTGCGAGCAGCCTTCCTGAGTTGGCTGGAAACGGCCGAGGGCCAGCGGCCAGCGGATTTTGCGGTCAAGGAGACGATGGCCGAGCCCTTCGGCATCCAGTCACCGATGCACACCCCACACGACGACGCGTACCAGTACGGTGTTGTGACGGCACGTTTGCAGGGTGGTAAGCCGACGGTGTTGGCCGCTGCCAACTCGCCTGCAACGGCCTACGAGTTCCAACTGGAACGTCAGCCGCTCGTCGCCGTCGTCAGCTACGAGGTGCTGGGCACGACGCTCGGCGCTGCTCCGACGCTGACGGTTAACGGAGGCGCACCGATTGTGTCCGAGACGCAGCTTCCCGACCTGAAGGACCCCGCCTTCCAGGGCCAGTCGCGTACGGGGCAAGACGACATGAGCTTCCGCTACACCGGCTGGGTCCGCGCGCAGAAGGTGATCCCCGGGAGCGCGCTGGTGGCCGGATTGAACAGGCTGACCTTGGCGCTGTCTAAAGGTTCGGACAGCGTGGCGGTCCGCTCGGTGCAGATCCAGTTGAAGTACAACTGGGAGAAGCTTGACTACACGCTTCCAACCGCTTCCACCCTCACCGACAATTCTTCCAATGAATCGCAGTAACCGCTTGCGCCGTGCCGCCGCTTTTACCCTGCTGGAAATCATGCTCGTGGTGGCGATCATCTCCCTACTGCTAGGCTCCGCCTTTTACTTCTTGGGTGGCCAGCTCGGCGTTGGACAAGACGCCCGCATCAACGCTGATTTTGTGGCGATCAACTCGGCCTTGCAGACCTACCGGATGGTGGCCGACGACCAACTGCCCACGACCGAACAAGGTCTCCAGGCTCTGGTCACGGCGCCGCAGACCGATCCCAAGCCAAGCAAGTGGTATCAAACGATGGGACGAGTTCCGAGGGACCCGTGGAACCGGGAATACGTTTACGTTTGCCCAGGCAAGCACAACCCGGGCAGCTACGACCTTTCTACCAAGGGCAAAGACGGCATCGACGGCACCGAGGACGACCGCAACAACTGGTCCAACAAGTAGGTCGGCTTAGCGAGCACCCTGCGAGAACCGGCCGAATTCCCGAAACTTTCGGTAACGCGCGGCCAGCATCTCGTCGGTCGTCATACCCGCCAGAGCACGCAGTTCCTTGCTGATCGCCGCGCGCAACGCTTTCGCCGTAGTGTCGTGGTCGTGTTGCGCACCGCCGGCGGGCTCGGCGATCACGCCATCCACGAGGCCGAACTTCTCTAATCCGGGCGCGTCGAGCTTGAGCGCCTCAGCAGCCGCTGCCCGGTGCGCGCCGTTTTTCCACAGGATGGCCGCCGCTCCCTCCGGGCTGATGACCGAGTAGTACGAGTTCTCCAGCATCAGCACGCGGTCGGCCACGCCGATCCCGAGAGCGCCGCCGGAGCCACCCTCGCCGATCACCGTCGCCACGATCGGCGTCCGTAGAACCATCATCTCGCGCAGATTGACCGCGATGGCCTCCGCGATGTGGCGTTCCTCCGCCCCGACGCCCGGGTATGCGCCGGGAGTGTCGATCAGGGCGACCACGGGCAGGCCGAACTTCTCCGCCAACCGCATCACGCGCATCGCCTTGCGGTAGCCTTCCGGGTGCGCGCTGCCGAAGTTACGCTGGATGTTTTCCTTCACGTCGCGTCCCTTTTGATGTGCGACGACGACGCAACGGATGCCATCGAGCGTGGCCAAGCCGGCGGGCATCGCCCGGTCGTCGCCGAAAAACCGATCCCCGTGCAGTTCAACGAAGTCGCTGAAGCACAAACGCAAGTAATCCAGGGCGTAAGGTCGTTGGGGATGCCGCGCGATTTTGACACGATCCCACGAACTCAAATTGGCGTAAACCTGTTGTTTGGTCTGCGCGAGGTGCGCGGCGATGCGGCGGACTTCCGGGTCGAGGTTGATGTCCTGTCCGTGCAGATGGCGCTTGAAGTCGTCGAGCTTCTTTTCGAGTTCGAGGATGGGCTTCTCGAAGTCCAAGGGGGTGGCGTTCATGGTAGAGACGGGGCACCAACAGACAGTGGCCCCAAGTGAAATGCAAACGCGTCGCGACGCACCGGCGGCCGGTTAGTCGGCGCTGATCGTCACCGGCGTGCCGATGCTCACGAGCATATGGAGTTCTTCCGCGTCGGCCGGTGCTAGGGCGACCCCGCTGCTGGACGGCGGTTTGTCGGGGGTATCCTCCTCGCCGTAGATCGTGTAACTGGGCTGGCCGGTCAGCGCCAGCGAACGCAAGCTGCCGGGATAATCCTTCGAGCCGAAGGCTACCTGCCGACCGTCCTTCTTGGCCTGCTTTTCCTGCACCTTGGTCTTGATGTCAGCGAACTTCTTGGCCACCGGATGACTGTTCGTGATTGGATATGATTTGAAGAACCGCCCGTGGTTGAGCAGCACGACCTTGCGCGCCTTGAGGTGGACCTCGATGGCGAAATCCACCTGCGGCACGCGCAGCTTCTGACCGATCCGCAACATGGTGCGCTCCAGCCCGTTCGCCTGGAAGAGTAATTCCGGGTTGCACTTGGTCTTGTGCGCGACGCGGTCGATCACGTCGCCGCGCTGCACGGTGTACTCGATCTTGTCGGGGCCGGGTGCATTGGCGAGAAGGTCGATGACGTTGAGTTCGCCGAGCATTGTCTCGGCCTCGTCGCGGTGCGAACTCTCCGGGTAACGCGTCAGGAACGCCTCCACTGCCGCGCGCGCCTCGCCGTACTGCTGGTTGCGGCGCAGGTAACGGATCTTGTCGTACTCGTCGGTAGACGCGTCGGGCGTCGGCTGGCCGGCGGTTGTGCTGGCTTCGTGCGCTTCTTTTTCGTCCTGCTGACGGGGTTGCTGGACCAGGTAGTAGTACGCGCCGGCCCCGCCGCCCACGATCATGCTGAGCAAGCCCAGGATGACGAGCGCCTTCAGCAGCCGGATCATAACAGCCCGCGACGGCGCAGATCACCGACGTTGCTCGCCGCCGAACCCTGCACGAGATCCATCGTGAACTTCAGCAGACACACCTCCCAGGCGTCGTCTACGCCCTGGATCACCGCGCGGAGCGGTTCATTGTCGTGCCCTGCGGCGACCTCTGCACGCAGGCGTTCGCCGACGGCCTCGATGGGTTCGCGGACCACGTGCCGGCTGATCTCGGTGCGCCGGAACTGGAAGCCGTACTTCAGGGTCGCCGCCAGCGGGCTGCCGGGCCGTTGCAGCCACTCGGCGAACTCGCGCGCCTTTTCCCCGAAGTTCTCCAGCAGAAGCTGCGCGTGGTGCGCCGGAGTCAGCAGTTGTGGGCGCTCGGCGTGGACTGTGCCCTCGCGGATGTGGACCTCGTCCACACAGTCCATGGACTCGGTCAGAAGATGAAAGTGGAACCGGGTGCTGCCGAAGGTGTCGATCTGGCGCTGCGGTGCGAGCAGCACCCGGGTATTTTCCAGCGCGTATTGAAAGTCGTCGGCGGTGAACATGGAACGCCGGACATTTACGGGTGAAGCCGGCTTCGCGCGAACGAAAGTTAGCGCCGCGGAGTGCCTCCCGCCAACTTACTTGTTAGGCGCTTTGTTCTCGATGTATTTGATCACGTCGCCGACGGTGAGCAGCTTTTCGGCGTCCTCGTCGGGCACTTCCACACCGAAGGTCTCCTCAAAAGCCATGACGAGTTCGACCGTGTCGAGCGAATCGGCGCCGAGGTCTTCGATGAACGACGCTTGCGGGGTAACCTGCTCGGGGGTGACGCCGAGTTGCTCGACGATGATTTCCTTCACTTTTTCCTCGACGGATTTGTCTGACATAACTCTTTAAGGGATAGGGGTGGCGCTCAAACGCTCTGCTTCTGTAATGACGACCCCTCGTTTGCGCAACTAAATAAATCGCGGCCTGCGGCGGATTTGCCCCCGGTGCTCTGGTGTGCCCTTGCGCGGGGAGGGTGAGCGTGGAATGTTGGGCGCGCATCTGCACTCCGTGCGATTTCTTGAAGTTCGCGGCGTGGCGCCCTGACCTCCTTTGCCCCACGCCCACGCCGTCCCGCTATGAACGAAGCCGATTTCCCGTCCATCAATCTTGACGAACTGCGCTTGGTCCCCGATTGGCTGCGCGAAGGTACTCCTTCGCCCTCCAAGCAATACGCTGCCCACGAAGGGCCGAGCGAGCGCGACGAACTCCCGTTCTCACGCGGTCCGCGTCCGGGTGGTGGCGGTGGGTTTAAC
>CAXTQD010000360.1:0-5376 GCA_964246175.1 uncultured Chthoniobacterales bacterium
AGCTTTGAGGACGTGCGCGCGGTGGCCGTGCCCGTCTTGCAACATCGCGTTGTGCTCGACTACCACGCGCGCATCGACGGTCGCACCGCGCCGGAACTCGTCCGCGCCTTGCTCGAAGAAGTCCCCGCGCAAATCCAGGCCGTGCCGTCCACGCTGCGCGCAGCCAAGCTATGAACCGGCGCGTCGTCTTCATGGCGGCAGCGGTCGTCTTCCTGGGCGGGTTGCTCCCCGGGCGAGCCGCTTGGAAAGCGGAGGTCGACACGCTGGAGGGCAGCGGGATCACCGCCGAACTCACCTCACCCTACGACTACAGCCCACCCACCGGCAGCTTGCCTGTATGGGTGACGATCCACAATGCCTCCGGCAGCGCCCACACGTGGACAATCGGTACCGAACCCGGACCGAGCTACGGCGGCAGCCCCAACACGCACATCATCACCGAGACCCTGCGGGTGGAAAATGGCCAGACTGCCCGCGTGGCGCTGCTCGTTCCGCTGGACGCGCTGCCCGCCGCTTATTACTACCGCAACCAGATGTTCCGCGTGGATGGCTACGGCGTGAGTGAGCGCCGCTTCGCCCTGCCGGAGACCAACACCCAGGCTAAGGGCGATCCCACGCCGTCCATCGGCATGAGCGAAGATTTGGCGACGCCGATCTGGACCGGCTTGGCGAAGTGGTACTCCGACCAGAGCAAAGACCTAGTCGGCAGCCCGATGGACCTAGAACTCCTTCTCGGCGACTGGCGCGGGCTCGCCGGGTTCGACACGCTCTGGCTGAGCGACGCGAGCTTCGCCAAGCTCGACGCTGTCCGGCGCGGGGCGGTCCGCGACTGGATCGACCACGGCGGCCTGCTGTGCCTGTGCGTGCAGACGCCCGACCCCTCGCTGCGCCCGGCGCTCGGCCTGCCGCCGGAAGGTGACGCCGCCGACGTGGGCCTAGGCCGCGTACGGTTGGTGCCCTGGGACGGTAAGCCGCTGCCCTCCGAGACGATTGCCGACAAGGCGAACCAACCCCGCTTCACGCGTGCTGCCGACACCGTCACCTCGGCCGCCGACTGGCCGATCACCCGCCACGTGGGCACGATCCCCGTCAACGCCACGTTCCTGATCGGCTTCATCGTGGTTTTCGCCGTGCTGGTCGGACCGATCAACCTGTTCGTGTTCGCGCGTTCGGCGCAGCGGCACCGCTTGTTTTGGACGACGCCGGCGATTTCTGTGGGCGCGTCGGTGCTGCTAATGGCGTTCATCATTTTGCAGGACGGCTTCGGCGGGCACGGTGAGCGCGCGTTGTTCTGCCTCCTCGTGCCCGACCAGAAGAAGACCGTCGTGGTCCAAGAACAGGTCGTGCGCACCGGCGTGGTCCTGGCGCACGGGTTCGATGTGGGGGAAGATCTACTTCTGTCTCCGCTCAAGATCGCCGACGGCCCGAGCCGCGTCTACGAACAGACCAGCCGTGCCTTCAGCGGGGATTGGTTCCCGAGCCGCAGTGTGCAGGCGCAGCGCGCGGACGCCGTCGTGCCGAGTCGGGCCGAGATCACGCTGACCAACCCCGACGCCGCCCGTGACGGTGCGCCGCCGGTATTGACCTCCAGCGTGCCGGCCGCTCTCCGCACGGTCCTGTACCGCGACCCCGCCGGTCTCCTCTGGACCAGCGTGGGAACCCTGCGCACGGGCGAGCGGATCACGCTGCACCCGGGCGAATCGCTGGAGGTGAGCACGTTCTTTGCAGGCGGCAGCGATTGGCTCGACAAGGAAGTGAGGCGTCTGCTGGACCAACGCGGCGGCTTCGTTGCGCTGGCCGACGATGGGCCTTTTTTCGAAACCCTGCCGGCGATCCGCTGGACAAAGCAGCGCGCCGTCTTCGCCGGGCCGGTCACCGGTGCGCGTTGATCTCCCTTCCATGAACCCGCCCCCGCTGCCTCCGCCGACGCCGTTGCCTGCTATGGCCGCGCCGCCACCCCCACCGCCGGGCGCGGGAGAGCCCATCATCTCTGCGCGCGGGCTGACGCGGCAGTTCGCCAACGTCCTCGCCGTGCGCGACATGACCTTCGACATCTACCGCGGCCAGGTCGTCGGCTTCATCGGGGCCAACGGCGCGGGCAAGACGACGACCATGCGCATGATGGTCACCCTCGACCTGCCCACGCGCGGCAGCGTGCAAGTCGCCGGTTGGGATGTCGTGAACTTCCCTGCCGCCGTGCGCGCCAGGGTGGGCTGGATGCCGGATGCCTTCGGCGCGCACGACCACATGACGGTCTACGAGTACCTGGACTTCTACGCGCGGGCGTTCGGCTACCGGCGTGGGCCGCGGCTGGGGCGGATCGCGGAGGTGATGGATTTTACAGACCTCACGCCCATCGCGGACCGCATGATGAACACGCTCTCCAAAGGCATGGCCCAGCGCCTGTGCCTCGGGCGCACGCTCCTGCACGACCCGGAGGTGCTCGTGCTCGACGAACCCGCCGCCGGGTTGGACCCGAAGGCACGCGTGGAATTCAAGCGGCTGGTGCGCCTGCTCGCCGGCCAAGGCAAGACGATTTTCATCAGCTCGCACATCCTCTCTGAGCTAGCCGAGATGTGCGACACGATGCTCTTCATCGACGGTGGCGTGCTGGTGCATCACGGTTCGGCCGAGAGCCTGCAACGGCAAGACAACGGCGCGGCGGTGTACGATGTCCACGTGGACGGCCCGCCCGAAAAGCTCGCCCAGTGGATCGCCGTCAACCCGGGCGTGCGCCTCGTGGACGCGCACCGGCGTGGGGCGCGGGTGAGCTTCGAGGCGGCGGACGGCGCAGCGGTCGCGGCGGTCTTGCGCCGGATGCTGCTCGACGGCGTGCCGGTCATGGACTTCCACCGCGAGGCGCGCAAGCTCGAAGATGCCTTTGTCGACATGCTCAAGAAGGTCTGAAACGAGTCGATCCTCTATCCTCATGCGGATAATTGTCGCCAGCCTCTGCTTGACCTTAAATGTGCTCAGCGGCTTTGCCGCAGAGGAAGTGGGCACGCGTGCCGCCGAGGCAGAAGCCGTCGCCCCACGGTACCTGACGGCGTTCTTCCATAGCGACCTGCGGACGGCCGCCTCGTTGACCCATCCTGAGACGCTTCAGCAACTTAAGAGCGCCTTCGGGCAAGAGCGCGCCGCGGCGGCAGCGGGAGGGAAAGAGGCTGAGTTTCTCGCACAGTACGGCATGGAGCCTCGACCGATCTCAATTCTACCGACTTCTACGTGGCTGCGATTGGCGGCTTCCGCCGGTCGCAGCCACGTAGAAGTCGCGGCGATGAAAGCCATGACGATCACCGTTAAGGATAGCAAGCGTACGAACGGCGAGCGCGTGGCCGTAACCCTCGTCATCACAGCGCCTGCCGCCACAGGTACGCAGACCCAGGATGCAGGGCTTTCGCTCGCGTTGGTAGACGGTCTGTGGAAGGTCATCGGCAACGTGCCATGAGTTAGCAACACATGACCTGACCACACGCCTCAATAACCGTTGCACCACGCTCTTTTCGACCGTTCGCACTCTAAAAAGCTTTTTCACCATGGAAAACGCCGCCATCCTCCCCACGCCACCCGCCGTCGCGTCGCACGCGGACTTCGCCGATTGGCTGAGCCCGATGCTCGTCAAGGAACTGCGCCAGGGAGTGCGCACGCGCCTGTTCGTGGCGATCTTCATCCTCTTGCAGGTCGCCATGCTGCTCGACTTGTCGCTGAGCCTGCTTGTCGCCGCCAACCACCTCGACGCGTCGGAGGGCACGGTGTTCTTCTGGATCGTGGTGTCCGTGCCCACGCTGCTGGTCGTGCCGTTCACCGGGCTGGGGGCCATCAACAGCGAGGTGCGCGCGAACACCCTCGAACTGATCTTCCTGACGCGCCTGACGACCTTCCGC
This sequence comes from uncultured Chthoniobacterales bacterium, assembly GCA_964246175.1. Taxonomy (GTDB): domain Bacteria; phylum Verrucomicrobiota; class Verrucomicrobiia; order Chthoniobacterales; family SZAS-18; genus CAHJWO01. The sequence goes on from CAXTQD010000360.1 coordinate 3,885, forward strand.
ATCGTGTTCGGCAAGTGGCTGGCGCTCTTTTCCCAGTCGCTGCTGCTCGTCTGCGCGACGCTGCCCTACCTCGTGCTGCGCTACTTCATGGGCGGGGTCAACCTCGCGGGCGAACTCCTCTTGCTCTTCACCATGCTCATCGGCTCGGCGCTGCTGATCGCGGCGACGGTCGGGTTATCGGCGTTTCCGACGCGCGTGATCCGGCCTCTGGCGGCGGTCGGCGGGATCTTTCTGTTCTTTGCGGCCTTGAACATCTTTTTCGACGGTTTCTTGCGCAGTGGATTGGGGTCGACGTTGCCGAGTTGGACCGGCATTGGCGCGACGCTCGTGTGGTCGACGCTGCTGGTACTATTGACGATCCACGCCGGGGCGATCCGCATTGCCCCGCCGGCAGAGAACCACGCGGGGGTCATGCGCGCGCTGACCTGGGCGGGGCTGGCGCTCGCGGTCGTGCTGGAGTTGGCCGTGGGGCGGTACTACCTGATGACGGGCAGCGCGTTCGTCGTGGCGGTGGGGGTATGCGCGGTGGCGGTGTGCGAACAGCCCCGCGCGGTTCCGAGCGTGTACCGGCCGTTTGTGCGGTGGGGCTTGCCGGGTCGGATCGTGGGACGGCTATTTTACCCGGGGTGGCCGGCGGGGGTGCTCTTTACCTTGGTGACGTTCGCGGCGTTCGGGTGGCTGTTCTGGAAGGAGCGGTTGTTTGAACACAGCCAGGAGAGCGAGCGGTTCGTGGCGACCTTGGGCACGCTGCTGTTCCCGGCGGCGCTGGCGCACACGGTGCTCCGGCGGTGGAACCGGCCGGTGGTCATCTTCCTGCTGACGCTGGCCGCGGCGGTGGTCGTGCTGATCTTCTTCAGCGTGTGCGACAACGCGCTCGGCACGGAATTGAAGAACGTCGCCACCTGCCTGCCGTTTGCCGGCCTGCTCGCGCCGTGGGCGGGGTATTACTGGGACGTGCACCTGTGGACCTCGCCGGTAGCCATCGTCACGGCGTTGAGCGCGCTGGCGGCGTTCGTGGCCAGCTTGTTCGCGTTGCGGCCGGTGCGTGTGCTGGAACGCGCCAGCCTCGACCTGCCCGAACCCCCTCGATCCGAGCCCGCTCCCCATGTCCCGGTGGCCTGAAGACGCGACCTTGCGCGCGGTTCACGGACGGATGCGCGCGGCGGCGGGGCGGCTGCGGCTGCCTCTACGCCACCACACCTGGCGCGGCGAGAGCGGCAACTGGCAGGGTGCGGGTGTGGGCAGTTCCATCGACTTCCAGGACCACCGACCCTACCTGCCCGGCGACGATCCGCGCTACATCGACTGGCAGGCGTACGCGCGGACGGGCCACTACTCGATGAAGCTCTACCGCGAGGAGGTCAGCCCGCGCGTGGACGTGGCGCTGGACGTGTCGGAGTCGATGTTCTTCGACGACGCGAAACGGGAGCGTGCGCTGGAGTTGTTCTTTTTCTGTGTGGAAAGCGCGTCGGGCACGGGGGCGTCGCTGCGC
>CAXTQD010000361.1:0-5311 GCA_964246175.1 uncultured Chthoniobacterales bacterium
CCTGCCCACGCTCCAACGAAACGCCAACGCTTTAACTCAACAGCTTTTAACGGCGGTTTACCTTTGACCAAGGAACGCTTGACCTCCGCGAGCCCCGTCGCTCCCGCCGTGCCCAGAATGGCTTCCCGGCAGACCGCCGAAAAGTTTTGGTTCCAGCGCGGTTGCTGGAGCATCCTGGCCGATGCGGCCGCGACCGGCAGCAGCTACAGCGTCTTTGAAGTCAAGATGCCTCAGGGGCTCGCGGACAGTCCGCACATCCATGACCACACCGATGAGGCCTATACTACGTCGTTGACGGAGAGATCGAGCTCCTCGTGGACGACGAGGTATTCCCGTTGCGCCCGGGCTCGCTGGTTTTCGTTCCACGCGGCTCCGCCCATGCGTTCCGTGTCAAAAGCGAGACTGCGCGCTTCTTGAATGTCCACACAACGCCGGGCTACGAGGGGGTCCTCCGCGCCCTCGGGACGAGGACGGGGCAGGCGGCCTTGCCCTCAACGGACTGGCGACCGGACGAGGTGCCGGCCGAGTGGCTCAGGAACCTGCACGCCGATCTCGACCTGCGGAACATTACGGTTCCCGCGGGCTTCCAAGCCTAGAGGCTGTCATGCATTTGGGCTGAGGTAAACTGGCGGGTGGAAGGAAGCATGTCGGTGTCCGAGACCACTACCAGGAAGCGCCCGCGGAAGTCGAAGTTCGGCGGCGTGCCGAGACCTTGCGCGTGCAGCGGCGGGGTGGTAAGAACGAGCAAAATTGCGCTGCCTACGCAACAGACGAGGGCTTTGGTTATAAAAGTGCGAAGTGTCGGTTCAGACCGTCAGCTTGGTTTCGACGGGTACATGCGCGCCAGCACTTTGGACAGGTCTTGTTCCACAAAGTCCCGGGCGCAACCGTGCGCGAAGAGGTGCGTGCCCTTCTCGGCGAGCACCAGGTGCGCCAGCCCATGCACCGTGGCCATGGCCCCGAAGAAGTCGGCGGCGTCCTCGAAGCGGTCCAGGTCCATGCCGGCCTTGCCGTGGTAGGCAGCCACGGCGGTATCAAAGCGCGTGCCTGGCTTCAGGCGCGTTTCCTCGTAGCGCAGGTGGGCGCGCTCCACCAGGTCGTGGCGGAACATGAGCCGGAAGTGGCCGGGATGATCCACGGCGAAGCGCACGAAAGCCAAGCTCACGGCGCGCATGTCGGCGGGGGGATCGTCCGTGCCCCGGCCCGCTCCAGGTACTCTCCCAGCCGCTCGTAGGCGAGCAGCGCCACCTCGGTGAGCAGCCCCTTGGCGCTGCCGAAATGATGGGCCGGGCGCTCTGCGACACGCCCGCGCGCTGTGGCACCACCGCGCAGATGAACGCTTATAAGCTGTGCTCGGTGATGACACCCTCCTGCACATGCCAAAAGCGGTGGTTTCGCACCCTGTCGGGCCGTTCCAGAGACTTCGTTTCATTATCGAACGTTTGTCCGTAACGAAGTTTCGGGGCCTATTTTTCTGACCAAACGGCAAACTCACCGCCGCCCGGCTCGGCGAAGTGGAAGCGCCGTCCACCTGGGAAGGAAAACACTTCCTTGGTGATCCGACCACCGAGGCTTTGCACCTTGGCTTGGCAGGCTTCCAGGTCACTCTGGTAGAAGACCACCAGCACACTGCCTGTGACAATGGCGGCAACCTTCTCACTCGTGAAGAACCCGCCGACGGTGCGCCCGTCGTCGAAGGAGGCGTAGTCAGGTCCGTAGTCAACGAAGTGCCAGCCGAAAAGCGCCGAGAAGAATTGCTTGCTGGCGGCGAGGTCGCGGGAGGGGATTTCGATATAGTCGATGGTTCGTTCTAGCGAGGTGTGCATGGCAGGAGTGGCGACTGGATGTGGTGGCTCCCCGGCTCGGCTGGTCCGCGGCATGAAGAGCATGGCCGCAGCTAAGACCACGAAGGAGAAGCGCGTTGTCATGCACCACCAGCTACCACGACGCGACTCGCCGGGATTGGAGAAATGGAACCTTCTTGTCAGTTTTCTTCGGGCGACGGCGCGAGGCATTGCGTGGGCGTTTGTCCATTGAGCCGCTGGCACTCGCCGATCAGATGCGCTTGGTCGTAGAAGCCGAACTCGACGGCGAGAGCTGCCCAGTTGATCTCCTTCACCGTCCGCGCTCGGCGCAGCAGCCGGCGCAGGCGAGAAACCCGGGCGAGTTGCTTGGGCGTGAGGCCCACCTGCTCGGAGAACACCCGCGCGACGTGCTGGCGACTGAGGCCCAGATAGTCGCACAGATCCGAGATGCGAACCTCGCCCGCTTGGTCGCGCAACAACGCCACCGCTTGTCCAAGCCAGGGGGCAGTGTGGCACGCGCCGACCGCGGAACCTGCGGCGAGCCGCTGCCGGAGCATCCTCTCTAACAAAGCAGGCTGCCGTTCCTTAGCGTTTAGTGTGCACCCAAGCTCCTCCCAGAGCTGCGTGGCCAGCGACTGACCCCAGACTTCGCTCAAGGCGGGCCGCTGGTCGGTCAACGCGCCGGCCGTGCGGCCAAAGAACCGGTAGGCTCCCCCCGGCTCGAAGCGCACGGCCAACAACCGGCCACCTTCACCGCCGCCCGTCGAGGCCATGAGCGGACGCGTCATGGTCCCGATCACGTACCCTCCGCAAGGCTGCTCCAGAGGAGCGGTGACGGGCGCGCCAAAGCGAAAGAATAGATCCACACAGCCATCGGGTGTCACGCGGTAGTAACGGACAGCGGAGGCGGTTTTCCATTCCATGCTCCAGTAGCATTGCACCCACGGTTGCAAGTCCGGGGCGGGTAGATGTTCCTCGTAGGAGTTTTGCATGATCGGCGTCAGTGCATCATCTCACTCGCAAGATAGAACAATCAACGTCCGCGCACAGGGCCGCTGGCTCCAGCCTGGAAGCGGCAGGTGGACAATAGCCTGCCAGTGCAGGCATGATCTGATACTGCTCACTGCTGGTTGACACTTCGTCAAAAACGGGGGTTTTGGAACGAGTGTTCTGCATAGGTGTGTCTGACCCTGAGTGAAAATGGTTCCATGCGACACAGCACGCGGTTTGGGTAACGACGCGACTTGATCTTGCGTCGGTTTTGGCGGTTCTCCCGCCTTTTGTGTGGAACTACGAGGCAAGCAGCAGACGACGGCGCAAGAGGTCGAACTTGGCGCGTCCATACATCTGACGTTTGAGCAGCTTGAGCCGGTTGACGTGACCTTCCGTTTGCCCGTGGCTTTTTTTTTTTTTGATAGGGGGTTGTGTGTTTTCTAGTTTCTGTGGGTCGTCGGCAGCGAAGCTCTGTACGGCCTGCACGCCGCAGGTTCTCGCCCGGTCCAGCCAGCGCGTCAGAGCCGCCAGTCGTCTGCCGGGCATACGGCAGTGCGTGCTACCGCTTGCCTGCACGAGGGCCGTAAAGGGGCGCGCCAACGTGCCGGCTTTTCTGACTTCCCGGTCCTGTTCGATCTGGACGACCGTGGCCTTCGGCGTCGCGTCGAGCTTGGCCGCGGGCTGAAGCAGCAGCCAAGCCAACTGCCGGGGCGAGGCCAGCGGCGAGGCGTCGGCTTGCCCTGGGACGGGTGGCAGATCACGGCGGCACGGCGGCGTGGTCTTGGCGGGGGCGGCGCGCTGGGTCTGCACCCACCGGGGGACCGGCCGGCTGCTGCCAAGGTAGCCACGTTCGCGTAGCTCTCGGCAGAGCGCGGAAGCATTTTCGCACCCGGCGGCCAGCCGCTCTGCCAGCCAGGGGATGAACGCATCCAAGCCGGCTCGGTCCCGGTGCGCGTAGCGCGCGTTCCGGGAAGCTCTCGGCACGGGCGAAGCGGCGCACGGTAGCCCGCGCCAGACCCGTCGCTCTTTTGATGGCGCGCAGCGACTCTCCGGCTGCCTGTCGGCGGCGGACCTCTTGGTACCACGCGATCCAGCGCGCCCGGCTGGCAGCCGAGGCCCTCTGCTCGGTTCTCGCGCGTGGAAAGGCACGGGTACGCACCCCACGGCGAGACGGGCGAGCTGCCACCGGTGCGGGCAAGCGGCGTAGCCGCCCGTACACGCCAAAGAGCCAGCGCGTGAGCCTCTCGCGCGTATTTTTGAGCAGGTGCCAGCGGTCGGCGACCTGCACGGCGCGGGGCGCGCCCATCTCCACGCCGCGCGCGAACTCGGTCGAGCGATCACGGGCGACGACCTTGACACGGCGGCGACGCGGGCGCAGCCAGGCGGCCAGGGTCTCGGCTCGGCGGTCGGGTAGCAGGTCCACCACGCGCCGGGTCTCCAGGTCCACGAGAATCGTGCCGTAGGTGCTCCCGCGCTTGAACGACCAATCATCTACGCCCAGAGCCGTCGGAGTAGAAGCAGTCGGCAGCGGCCGGGCGCGCACCGATCGCAGGAGCGTGTCCACGCTGGTGGCCATCGCCAAGGCTGGCAGCAGGCGCGCGCCCGCCTCGCCGCCGAGGAGCGACCGCCACCGCGCCTTGCGCCGCTGCCAGTCGGCGGGTGCGTCGGGCGTAGGCCGCGCGCAGGCCAGGCAACCGCTCGCCGAAGGTGCGGCGGGCGCAAGCCACGTTGTGACAGCGAAAACGACGCACGTGTAGGCTGACCCGCACGGATCGCTCCAACCAGGGCAGGTCGGCTGGTCGGCGTTGGTAGCCGCCGTGGGCCCGCCTCGCTCCAGACTCCGCAAGCCGGGCAACGTGCCCCGGCGCGCACCCCGCGTGCCTCCGGTTGCAAATCTGTCGAGTCGATCTGGCAAACGCGCTCAACGTGACAGCCCGGCAAAAGATGAAAGACGTTCATCCCCTACCATCCTCGCTTCCACACAAAGTGCGGATGAACCACTTTATCCGGGCATGTGGGCGTTCAAAACTGACTTGCAGCGTGCGGGGATTGCCTACGCCGATTCACAGGGCAGGAAGGCCGACTTTCACGCCCTGCGATACACCTTCGCCACGAACCTCTCCAAAGCGGGCGTTCTGCCTCGTGATGCGATGGAACTACTTCGCCGCAGCGACATGCGTTTGACGATGAAGACGTATACCGATGCTGGCCTGCTTTCGACCGGAGAGGCGGTTGTCAAGCTGCCGTCCTACGTCACCCCGAAAGGGGAAATTCTTGTGGGGCCGATGGCAGCTGAAAACAACACACAAATACGCACACAAACTCCAGTCTCGGACGGTCACAAGCTGGCACGACGCGGCACGCAAACGCCCGCTGGTTTTGATTCAGAAATCACTCAGAATGAGGGCGCAAGGTACGATTTGGCACTTGCTGGCACAACCGGGCAGAGTGGCAGGAATGGCTCCAGCGGTAGGATTCGAACCTACGACCAGGCGATTAACAGTCGCCCGCTC
>CAXTQD010000362.1:0-5237 GCA_964246175.1 uncultured Chthoniobacterales bacterium
TCATGAGCGTGTTCCTGCTGGCGAGTTCGCTGGTGACGACCCTGCTCATCGCGCCATCCGACTTCCTGCCCGGCGGGGCGGCGAACGGCCGGGCGCTGGCGTTTTTGGCGCACCGGTCTTTGGGCGACGGCTTCGGCACGGTGTACGACCTGTCCACGGTGGCGATTCTGTGGTTCGCGGGCGCGTCGGCGATGGCGGGACTCCTGAACCTCGTGCCGCGCTACCTGCCGCGCTACGGGATGGCCCCGGAATGGGCGCGCGCCTCCCGGCCGCTGACGCTGGTCTACACGGCGGTGGCGTTCGTCGTCACGCTGATCTTCCACGCCGACGTGGACGCCCAGGGCGGCGCGTACGCGACGGGCGTGCTCGTGTTGATGACGAGCGCCGCGGTGGCCGTGACCCTGTCGGTCAAGCGCGAGCGCGGAGGCTGGCTGCACCCGGGCACGCTGGCCGCCGCGCTGGTGGCCGCCGTGTTCGCGTACACGACGGTGCTCAACGTCGTTGAACGACCCGAGGGCGTGAAAATCGCCACGTTCTTCATCGGGGCCATCGTGGTAGTGTCGCTGTTCTCGCGCGTGTGGCGCACGACGGAACTGCGCGTCGGCGACATCGTGCTCGACGAGACGGCGCAACGTTTCGTGCGTGAGGCGGTCGACGCCCAAGGCACCCTCCACATCGTCGCCAACCATCCCCACCGTTGCGACGATGCCGAGTACGACGAGGAAGAACGCGACGCACGCGACTCGCACAACCTCCCCGAGGACGAGCCACTCCTGTTCCTGGAAATCTACGTGCGCGACGCCAGCGAGTTCTCGGCCGACCTCCTCGTGCATGGCGTGCAGATGGACAAACACCGCGTCCTGCGCGGCGAGAGTGCCGCCGTGCCCAACGCCGTCGCCGCGCTCCTGCTGTACCTGCGCGACCGCTCCGAGCATCCCGAACACCCGCCCCAAGCCTACTTTCACTGGGGGGAGCGCAATCCGTTCCTGTACCTGATCCGCTACGTGCTCAGCGGCCAGGGCGACGTGGCCCCGCTGACGCGCGAGATCCTGCGCCAGACCGAACCCGACATCAAACGCCGTCCGGGCATCCACGCGGCGGTGTGAGCCAACGGTCTACTTCCCGCCGCTGCACGGCCCGCAGCGGCCGAAGAACTCCAGGGAGTGCGTGAGTTCCGTGTAGCCATGCTCGCGGGCGAGTTGGCGTTCTATTTTCTCGACCGGGCACGCGCCTTCCAGCGGCGTGACGCGCCCGCAATCGGTGCAGACCAGGTGATCGCGGTGGTGCCGGCCGTCGAGGAGTTCGTAGTGGCTCGTCGGGCGGCCGAGATGCACGCGGCGGGCGACGCGGAGCTCCTCCAGGAGCGCCATCATGCGGAACACCGTCGCAAAATCCGGCGCCTCGCGCTTCGGGCTGTGCCGGGCGGCGGCGGCCTGGATTTGTTCGAGGCTCTGGGGCACCTCGGCGGCCAGGAGCGCCTGGAGGATGTGGCGGCGGTTGGCCGTCATGCGCAGGCCGCGGTCACGTAAGAGGACGACGAGGCCTTCGAGCGTCAGCGCTCCCTCGAACGCCGCGCCGGCGGGCGGGTGCGAGTGGGGGTGAGGCGCGGAGAGCTTGGGCATGCCACCCAACTTACCATGCGACCCGCCCGTCGCCAACCTCCGTGGGCGAAACTTTGTGGCAAATCGTTTGCATTTAGAGGGAACGTTCTTATTCTGTCTCCATGCATGCAGCAAACAACTTGCAAAAACTCGGGCGGTGGCTGGCAGCGGGTGTCCTGGCGTGGATGGGGACGGCAGCCGGCGTCGCCGCGGCGGCCCCGGCGTTGAAGGTCGCGGCGCTTTCCACCGTGCTAGCCGATGTGGCCCGCAACGTCGGCGGCGAGCGTATAGAAGTGAACGAAGTGGTAAAGCCGGGGGTAGACCCGCACGAGTTTTCGCCGACGCCGGGCGACGTGCAGGCCGTGGCCGGCGCGGACCTCGTGCTCATCAGCGGCAAGGGGCTGGAAGGCTACCTCGCCAAGCTGGAAAGCAGCGCCGGCGGTGCGCCCGACAAATATGTGAACGTGGGCAAGGCCATCGGCGGTTCGCTCCAGCTCAAGGAGGAAGGCCGCACGGTGGAAGACCCGCATTGGTGGCACTCGGTGGGCAACGTGCGCAAGGCGGTCGGCGCCGTGCGCGACGCGTTCGCCAAAGCCGATGCCGCCGACAAGGAACTCTTCACCAAGAACGCCGCCGACTACCTCGCCAAGCTCGACGCCCTCGAAAGCAAGCTCAAGTTGAAGGTCGCCGAGTTGCCACGCGACAAGCGGAAGCTCGTCACCAGCCACGACGCGTTCGGTTATTTCGCGCGGGACTTCGGGTTCAAGGTGTACCCGGTCGAGGGCGTGAGCACGGCGGACGAGCCGAGTTCCAAGGGGATCGCCGACCTCATCGCCGAGATCAAAAAGGAAAAGGTCAAGGCGGTGTTCTTCGAGAACACACAGAATCCGAAGGTGATCTCGTCCATCACGCGCGAGACAGGCGTGACGGTAGGGGGCGAACTCTATGCCGACGGGTTGGGCGGCGAGGACACGGACGCGGGCACTTACGAGGCGATGATGCAGCACAACGTCAACACGATTGTCGACGCGTTGAAGTGATGCGGCTGTTGCGCGAAGCTAACAGGCTCCACTTCCTGTTTCCTTCATGCGTGGTTATCCGTTGTTGCAACTGTTCCTGGTGATCGGCCTGTTCGCGGCGGCGGGCTTTCCCGTGTGGCGGGTGACGCGCCCGGCGGCCGTTCCCGCCGCTGCCGCCGACACGCCGACGCCTGCCGCCACGGCGGAGACACCACTGGACGTGCATGTCACCTTCGCGCCCGCACCGGCCGACTTCCGCCTGAGCTATCTCGGCAAGGTCGTGCTCGAAGGCCGCGGCCCGCAGGCAGAGTTCCAGGGTACGGTGCGCGCGACGGTGCCGCCCGAGGGCGTGGACCTCGCGCTCGAAGCCCATTTCCCCGCCACCGCTCCCGGCGCGACGGGGCCAGCCGCCGCGCGTGTGCGCTGCCAGTTCCCGGACGGCCACGCCACGGAGAAAACCTTGTGGTCCAACGGCGGCGAGCCGCTGGTGGATCTCGTCACCGTCACGCCCTGAGCGCGGGCGGGGTTGCGCGCCCCGCCGCGCGCTTCTAGGTTGCGGACCACCTGCCATGGCCATTTTCCGTAAACCCAGCTTCATCTCCGGCGGCGACAACCAGAAGAAGCGCGAGATCCCCGGCGGTCTGTTCCAGGGCTGTCCGGAGTGCGGCGAGGTCATCCACAAGCTCGAACTCGCCGAAAACCAGCGCGTCTGCCCGCACTGCGAACACCACTTCCCCATCAGCGTGCGGGAGCGTTTTAACCACCTCTTCGACGAGGGCAGTTTCGAGGAGGCCGACGCCGACCTGGAGCCGGTGGACATGCTCGACTTCCGCGCCGCGACAGCGTACAAGGACCGTCTCGCCGAATACCAGAAGCGCACGGGCCTAAAGGACTCCGCCGTCAGCGGGTTGGCGCGCCTCGAAGGGCGGTCGGTGGCGGTGTCGGCGTTGGACTTTAGTTTCCTCGGCGGCACGCTCGGGAGCGTGGCCGGCGAGAAGATCACTCGCAACATCGAGACGGCCACCGAGCGGCGGCTGCCGGTCATCATCATCTCGGCGGCGGGTGGGGCGCGGCTGCACGAAGGGATGTTCGCGCTCATGCAGATGGCCAAGACGAGCGGGGCGCTGGCGCTGCACGCGGCGGCGCGGCTGCCGTTCGTCTCCGTGTTGACCAATCCGACGACGGGCGGGGTGACGGCGAGCTTCGCCACGCTGGGCGACGTGATCCTGGCCGAGCCGAAGGCGATGATCGGCTTCGCGGGACCGCGCGTCATCGAGGACACGACGCGCCAGAAGCTGCCGCCGGGTTTCCAGACGGCGGAGTTCCTGAAGGAGCATGGCTTGGTGGACATGATCGTGGACCGCCGCAAGCTGCGCGCCACCTTGGCGAATTTGCTGGGGTACTTCGCGGCGAAGTAGTATTACTTTGCGGGGATGAGCACCGTGGCCGAGATCGAAGCCGCCATCAGCCGGCTGACACGCCAGGAGCTAGTCGACTTCCGGGACTGGTTTGCTGGGTTCGGTGCCGACGCTTGGGACCGGCAGTTTGAAGCGGACGTTCACACCGGGCCTCTGGATGCGCTGGCCGACGAGGCTATTCGCGACCTGCGCGAAGGACGCTGCCGGGACTTGTGAGACACCGCGCTAACCCGAAGTTCTGGTAATTCTATGAACAGCTGCCAGCCGACGCACGGCGAAGTGCGGACGAGAACTACCTTTTGCTGAAAGCTGATCCGTGGCATCCCTCGCTCCACTTCAAGAAAGTTGGCCGGCTGTGGTCGGCACGCGTCGGCATTCACTATCGGGCAGTCGCGGTGGAAGACGGTTCTGACATGGTCCGGTTCTGGATTGGCCACCCCAGCGAGTACGACCGGATCATCGCGGGCCGGCGCGGGTAGCCATCGTTTGCTTCCATGAACTACCCCGACGCCCTCGCCTGGCTCTACGCCACGCAACTGACCGGCATCAAGCTCGGGCTGGAAACGGTTGGCCGGCTCCTGCGCGAACTCGGCCTCAGTCCCGACGGCGACGGCGCACGGATCGTCCACGTCGCGGGCACCAACGGCAAGGGTTCCGTGTGCGCGATGCTCGACGCCGTCTGCCGCGCGGAGGGCCACCGCACGGCGCTCTTTATCTCGCCGCACCTCGTCACCTTCCGCGAACGCGCCCGGCTCGACGGCTACCCCATCCCCGAGGCCGCCGTCGCCGAGGGGCTCACCCGCCTGCGCGACCTCACCGCCGACTGGCAGCCGCCGCCGACGTTCTTCGAGTACACGACGGCTTTGGCGCTGGACTACTTCAAGGGGCGGCGCGCGGAGGTCATCGTGCTGGAAACGGGCATGGGCGGCCGGCTCGACGCCACCAACGCCGTGGTCCCGGCGGTGTCGGTGATTACCGCGATCGACTTCGACCACACCGCTTGGCTCGGTGATACCCTCGCGGCCATCGCGGGCGAGAAGGCTGGAATCATCAAGCCCGGGGTGCCCGTGGTCACCGTGCCGCAGGCTCCGGAGGCGATGGAGATCATCGCGCGCACGGCGGCCGAACGGGACGCGCCGCTCACCGTCATCACCGAACCGCTCCCCCCCGACTGGACCGTGGCGCTGGCCGGCAGCCAC
>CAXTQD010000363.1:0-4930 GCA_964246175.1 uncultured Chthoniobacterales bacterium
CACGCGTCCCACCCGGACCTTTTGACCGCCCTCAACAGGATGTCCACTGTGGCGGGTTGGGATCGTCGAGTCGCGGCACAGGTTCGACGCACAAGCCGATCTGGTGGTTGAGCGGCGGCTCTTTCTCCTGCCAGAGACGGTGGACCACCGCCTTGATCTTTAGCCACTTGTCCGAACCCTCGAACGGATAATCGTCTCCCACGAAAAGCCCTTTCGGGTCGAGGTGATCGCCCACCGTGAATGTCCCGAAGGGCTGATCGCTCTCAAAATGCAGCGCGGGCTCGTTGAGAAACGAGTTCTCGTACACGCGCAGGTAGTAGCGGATGAATGGCGTCTTGTCGGGCATCTCGCCGCATTGTAGCACAAGTCACGACGGAACCTCTTGCCTTCCCACGGTAGCCCGCGCATAGTAGGCACCGGCGGTCCGGACGCCATTCGGGGTGTAGCTTAGCTTGGTAGAGCGCCTGGTTTGGGACCAGGAGGTCGCAGGTTCAAATCCTGTCACCCCGACATTTTCCGACGTTGGCATTTCGCCTGCTACCCATTGGCGGGATGAATAAACGCTGTTGCTTCACCCTGTTCCTCGTCGCCTTTTTGCTGCTCGGCAGCGTCGTCGGCAACGTCATCCTCGTACTCACGCGTTCGTGGACGTGGCCCACGTTCCCGGGCCTGGTCGCTGGCCGCGACGAGTCCAAGACCCCGCGCTTCGACCAGCAGCCGCTGCAAAACGGCTCGCTTCTCGCCGGCAAGATCGCCGTGCTGCCCATCCGTGGGGTCATCAGCGACGACACCCCCGGCGAACTCGGCGGCTCCATGGTGGACGACATCCTCTTCGGCCTCCAGCAGGCCGCCGATGACACCCACGTCAAGGCCGTCATCCTCTCCATCGACTCGCCCGGCGGCGAGGTCACCGCGTCGGACACCGTCTTCAACGCCATCCGCGCCGCCACCAAGAAAAAACCGGTCGTCGCCTGCATGGGCTCGATGGCGACCAGTGGGGCGTACTACTCGGCCGTCGGTGCGGATTACATCATCGCCAACGAGGTCACCACGACCGGCTCCATCGGCGTCATCATCCACTCGATGAACTACCGCGGCCTGCTCGACAAGGTGGGCGTCGAGCCGCAGGTCTTCAAGAGTGGTGCGTACAAGGACGTGATGAGCCCCAGCCGGCCCATGACGCAGACCGAGAAGGATTACATGAACCTCATGGTCATGCAGACCTTCGAGAAATTCCTTCAGGTCGTCTCCGAACAGCGCAAGCTGCCCAAGGCGACCTTACGCGAACAGGTCGGCGACGGCCGCATCATCTCGGGACGCGACGCGCTCGCTTACCACCTCGTCGACCGCACGGGCACCTTTCCCGACGCCGTCGCCAAGGCCAAGGAACTCGCCAAGGCCGACGGCGCATCCGTGGTGCGCTACGTCGCGCCGGTGAACTTCGTCAAGGCGCTGCACTTCTTCAACAAGGCGTCTGATGTAGGGCTTTCGATGAAGGTCGAACTCGCACCAGGGCTCAGCTTGCAGGCCGGGCGCACGTACCTGCTGCCGCCGTCGTTCTGCCCGGGCGCGGAGATCCAATGATCCGCTGCCCCTGCCGATGCCTGCTGGCCGCGCTCGCGCTGACGGCTACCCTGACAACCGGCTGCCGGCGGTCCGAGGAACCCGCCACGTCAGAAGCCGCCCAAGAAACCGCTGCTGCCGCCCCCACGCCCGAGCCGAAGTCCGAATCCAAACCCGAGCCGTTGCCCGCTGGCCGCCACGCGTTGACGGCCTCGCCCCCCGCCACGGCGGCCGACCTCGACCGATTGTTGAACGTAGGCTTCACTCCGGACGAGGTGCTCGCGGAAGTGGAGCGGCGCGGCGTGCTGCGTCGGCCCGATGCGGCCGAGCGTGCCCACATCCTGACTCTGCCTCGCGGCGAACGGCTCTTAGACGCGATGGAAGCACCTGGCAACCTGCTCTCCACCGCTGCGCTCAACCTCTACGCACGCTTTCCGGCTGGCGTACTTAATCCTGCGCAGTATCAGGCCAGCCAGAACTTCCCGGCCAACAACTACACCACCCGCAACCAGCAAACGGCCGAGTACCAGCAGCGCAGCAAAGCCCTGGCTCAACGAATCGCCCAGCTCAAGAAACGCCGCACCGCGATGCAGCAGCGCGGCGAGATGACGGCGACCATCACGATGGAAATCGACCGTCTGGAACGCGAGGCCGCTGCGCTTGTGCCGCCGGCCTGACACTCAGCTTCCGGAGCGCCAAAGGCTCTCCGAAAACGAAGCCGCGCCGGAACGTCCCTTGCGACACTCCGGCGCGGTCATTCTCTAGCTTCTCCTAGCGGAGCTTAGTTCGAGTAAACGAAGCTGCTCGTCGCGAAGCTGTAGAACACGCGCGGGTTCGTCGTGTTCGTGAAGTAATAGTCGAACCCGTTCTCGTTGAAGTTGTACAGGTACGGCCACAGCGTCGGCGTCGTGTACAGGAACGTCCCGAGCTTGAAGTCGTACAGGTAGACGCCCGAGTCGCCGGCCGTCGAAGGGACCACATACTCGAAGCCGAGGTTCGTCTGGTACAGGTACGGGTAGAACTGGTAGCTGTAGTAGCCGAACTCCTGGCCGCTCGCGAACTTGAGGTACGCGAAGTCCCCGCTCAGGAACACCTCGTTCTTGAAGAAGTCTGGGTGCGCACCGGCCACCAGGTTCGACGCCGCCAATGCCACCTGGTTGTGGCCGGCCGTCGTCGGATGCACGCCGTCCCAGAACAGGTACTGATCGGCCACGACGCTCTGGCCCTGCGCCGAGTTGGTGGTGTTCGTGAAGCCGTCGGCGGACGGGTCGTTGATCAGGTTCTGGAAGAGCGTGTATACGTCGAGGCGATACACGGTGATGTTGATGCCCTGGCTCTGGAGGTCCGAGATGCGGGTGTCCAGCACGCTGTTGAGCTGGTCGCGGTAGCTCTGCGCCGCGGCGTTGAGCGTGTCCTTGGAACTGGTCGTGTTGTACGAGGGCGTGTCGCCAAGCGGGGGCAGGTTGGGTACGATGAAGGTGCGGGCGCCGGCTTGCGCCAGCTTGGTCACCTGGTCGCCGATGCGGGTGGACGTGGCGGTGACGTTGCCCGCCGAGCTGTCTTGGAAGAGGTCGTTGGCGCCGCACCACACGAGGTAGAGCGCGCTGGAGTCAGCCGCGTTGTTCACGTTGGTCAGGTAGGTGCTCACCTGCCGGCCCAGGTTGTCGACGTTGATCGTCAGGCCGCCCTCCAGGGGGACGGTGGTCTGGCCATCGGTCGACTGGGCGTCACCGACGGCGAAGTCGAGGCCGCCGTCGAGGCTGTTGGTGGCGGCGGGCAAGCCGAGGAAACGACGCGAGAGCTGCTCGTGCCACACGCCGGCGTAGGTCTGGCTGGCCGGGCTGGTGTCGCTGGAGTTGGTGAACCGGTGGTCGCTGTAGTTGAACGCGCTGCCCGGGTACGACAGATCATACTGCTCCTGCGTGATGTGGGCGAAGTTGCCTACGTCCGAGAGGCTGTCGCCGAAGATGATCAGTTTGGAATACGGACCGGCTTGCGCGGTGGTGGCGAGGACGGCGGCCGTTAGCGTCGCGGCAAGGAGCGCGCACCGGCGGAAGCCCACGAGGGCAAATCGAACGGGTTTGAGCAGAGCGATCATGGAGGGTTTACTACGAATTGGGGTGTTTGGGGTTGTGCCGTTTGCTCACGGGGCGAAAGGCGGCGGAATATGGCGCGGGTCACCGTGTTTGTCTAATTGTGACGAAACCGCCATCTAGTGCCAGGGCGGGTAAGCCCGGCGCTCACCCGTAAGCTCGTCGCGGAGCGTGAGCTGCGCGGAGGGGTCGTCCGATAGGTCGAGCCAACGGTTCTCGCCACCCAGGAGCAGACGCGGGTAGAGGCCCGGCCGCGTGTAGAAGTGGCCCAAGCCCTCGTGGTAAAACCACAGGTCACTCCCGTCCTGGGGCTGGCTGCTGAAGAGCAGGCCGCCGAGCAGGTGGTGCTGGAGGTACGGGAACGCCCGGTCGTCGAAGTACCCGAACCACGGAGAATAGAGCCAGCCGTTGCGGAACGCCCGCACCCGGCCCCAGCGGGCGTCGTCGCGCCACTCGCCCTCGTCACGCAGCAGGACCGGCAGTGGCGACAGCACGGGCACACCGGGGTGGTCGGCCTCGCGGTAGAAGATCACCGGGTCAGGCGGGAGCGGACGGTCCGGCAGCGCGTCTGCGAAGACGGTGAGCAGGAAAGGCTGCGTCACCCACCAGAACGCCGAGGAGGTCAGCCCATATTCCCATGAAGGTGTTAAAACACCGTCCGCTAGCGGTGCGAACGGCGGCACGAGGTAGACAAGACGCGGTGGCATCCCTTCGGCAAAGCGGCGGCGCGCCTCGTCGCGCAGGCCGGTGTATTCACGCAGGTTGGGCTCGACCAATCCATGCCAGACATGGTAGCGCGCCGCACCCGCGCTCGCCGCCACCGCGAGGGCGGCGAGAGCAACGCGTGTCCGCCCCGGCGCACGGACCAACAGCCGCTGTGCGCCGGTGACGGCGAGGAAAATCACCGCGACGTACAGGCAGATCAACGCTCGGAACGCTCCATTATCCTCGCGCGCGACCAGCAGCGGCGCGACGCTCAGCCCTACGACACCCACCGCCAGCCACGACCGCCGCAGGGTCAACGCACACAGGCACGCGAACGTCGTCCCGACGCCGACCGTCCACTCCCACGGCCCAACCTGCAAGCGCGCCCACGAGGTCACCCCACAACGCAGCGTCGCAGCGAAGAAGCGCGCCTTCGCCGTCAGGTCGGTCGCCACCGCCAGCCGCTCGGTGCCGTGAACCGGCGCCGCCCCAGCCCGCACGATCCCTACGCACAACACCCCGTAAACTCCTACCGCCAGCCCTGCCACCAGCCACGGCCGCCACCAGGG
>CAXTQD010000363.1:4940-5224 GCA_964246175.1 uncultured Chthoniobacterales bacterium
GCGGGTTGTTCGTGGCGCGCCCAAACGTCGAACAGCACCGGGAACATCACCATGGGCGCGGCGGCCTGCCAAGTGGCACAGACCATCACGATCAAAGCGCCGACGGCGAGTTCACGCCGCCAGTCGCCTCGTGCATTGACCAGCAAGGAACCAGCCGCCAACGCGCCAGCGAGCGTCCAGGGCGCAAACATTGCCGCCGCAAAGCCCGCAAAGACCCCCGTCGCCGGCGTCAACGCAACCAGTGCGGCGACCGTTGCGGCGGAGCCCCTCCCAGAGCCCGATCC
>CAXTQD010000364.1:0-5146 GCA_964246175.1 uncultured Chthoniobacterales bacterium
GCGCTGGTGCGGCAGGCTTCGCGGCCGGGGGGGCCGGACTCTCGGCGGCCGGGGCAGCCGAGAGCACGTCGCGTTGGACGATGCGCCCGCCCGGGCCGCTGCCGGTGAGACGGGAGAGGTCGACGTTTTGCGCGGCGGCGATTTTCTTCGCCAACGGGGAGGCTTTGATCCGGCCCACGGGGACTTCCTCCATCGCCGCGGGCGCGGTGGGTGCCGCCGCCGCCTCGGCCGCCTGTGGGCCGCTGGCGGTGGCCGGGGTGACGTTGCTGCCGGCCAGAGCGGCGGCTTTCTCCGCGACGGGGACGGGTTGCTTGTCGGCGTTTTGTTCGACCGTCGTCTTAGCTGTGGGAGCGGCCTCGCCCTTGCCCTGCACGCGGGCGATCTTTTCACCGACGGCGGCCTTCTGGCCTTCCTGGATGTAGATCTCTGCCAAGACGCCGTCCTCGAAGGACTCCATTTCCATCGTGGCTTTGTCGGTTTCTACTTCGGCGATCACGTCACCGGAAGACACCGTGTCTCCGGCCTTCTTTTTCCAAGCGACGAGCGTGCCTTCGGTCATGGTGTCGCTGAGTTTGGGCATGGTGATTTCGGCCATAGGAGGAGGAAAGGAAAAGAGGGTTGGAGAGCAAGCTCACACGCCCCGCGCGCGGAGCGTGTGGAACATCGTTTGAGGTAGCCGCGTTCCGGGGTCCATTCAACGGGCATTTTTTCGTGCTTAAAGCTCTCCCTCTACAGCCCCCACACGACCTGCCGCGCGGGGTCGCACGATTGAAAGCACATCATGTGGTTCCGCTTCCCTCTGCCGCTTCTGGTTGCGACGGTCGTCAGCGCCGTTCTGGCCGTCACGATGCACGCTCAACAAGTTCCTAATCCGGTGTTGCCCGGGCCGAGTGGGACGGGCGACGGTTTGTTGACGCGCGACGCCCTGGAAGCTCCCGAGGCGCCGAAGCCAACGGCGGTGAGCGCCACCCCACCGCGCCGCTCCACCGCTCACCACCACGGCACGCCCCACCGCGCTTCGAGCGCGGGCCGGACGGCGACTTACGCGACGATCTCGCACCATCGGCACCACCATCGAGCAAAGTCCCACACCGGCACGATGGTCGCGGCGAACCGTTCTACCATTCAGGCTAAGAAGCCCGCGCGGCCGCGCGCGCCTTTGGTCAGTTTCATTTACTGGTGGAACGGTTGGGTGGTGCGGACGTTCCACACGCGTTCGGGTACGGTGCTTCTCGATACCATCGGCGCGAAGACGTAAGCGCCTGGCATGGAGCCGACGGACGCGGGCGAATGTTCCACATGGAACACTGTTTGTTCTCCCGCTTCTTGCAAGGAGAGTCACACCGGGCAGATTTCCAGCACCGAGCGGACGATCTTGTCGGCGTTCGGCAGCACGGCAGCCTCCAGGGTCTCGTTGTAGGGCATCGGTACTTCTTCTTGGGTGACGCGTTGAATCGGTGCGTCGAGTTCGTCGAAGATGTTCTTCTGGATCTGGAAGCAGAGTTCGGAGCCGATTCCGCAGAATGGCCGGTTTTGTTCGGCGACGACGGCGCGGTGTGTCTTGCTCACCGAGTTGAGGATCGTCTGGAGGTCGAGGGGTTTGATGGAACGGAGATCTACCACCTCGGCGTTGACTCCTTTGCTGGCGAGCGTCTCGGCTGCGGCGAGTGCCATGCGGACAGTTTGTGCGTAGCAGAGGATCGTCACGTCGCTGCCCTCGCGGGAGATAGCGGCTTGGCCGAAGGGCACGAGGACTTCTTCACCCGCTTCCTCGATCATGCCCTTGGTGCTGTAGAGGAGTTCGCTTTCTAGCACGAGCACAGGGTTATCGTCGCGCACGGCCGTTTTGAGGAGGCCCTTGGCATCGCGCGGGGTGGCAGGGGTGACGACCTTCAAGCCGGGGACATTGGCATACCAGCACTCGGTGGCGTGCATGTGCGTCGCGCCAAGCTGGTGGGCGGGGCCATTAGGACCGCGGAACACGATGGGGATGTGGAACTGCCCGCCGGACATGGTGATCATGTTGGGCGCGTTGTTGACCACTTGGTCGAAGGCCACCAGGGAGAAGGAGAACGTCATGAACTCGATGATCGGCCGCAGCCCGGTCATGGCCGCGCCGATGCCGAGCCCGGCGAATCCTGCCTCAGCGATGGGCGTGTCGATGACGCGCTTGGGACCGAACTTTTCCAAGAGGCCCTGGCTGATCTTGTACGCGCCATTGTATTCGGCGACCTCTTCGCCCATGAGAAAGACGTTTGGGTCACGCTCCATTTCCTCGATCAGGGCTTCGTTGACGGCTTGGCGGTAGGTGATTTCGCGCATGGATTGAAGAGGTAAGGTCAGAAGGGGCGGCGAACCGCGACGAATGTCACTGGCGGCTCTGCGAAAAGGCGGCAAAGAGGCTGAACGCGAGCACGAGGTGGGGCCAAAATCGGATCGGGACGAAGAAAAAAGAATCGTTCTGGTAGCGGACTTGTCGCTGTCCGGAAACTGCGTCGATGCTCACGCGCGGTGGATGCTGCCTCTCGACGAGTTTGACCGCACCTGACACGAAGGCCGCACCGAGCAGGCCACCGCACAGGATAGGCTCAGGATGAGTGTTGTAATACGCGCCGTCGCCGGTGAGGGCACGGGTGGGAAGTTCGGCGATCAAAAAACCGGAAAAGCCGCTGGGGGAACAATGATACCACATCCGCTCGAAACGATGTGAAGCATCGCACCACCTCCCCTTCCGACCAAAATCAGCCAACTGGCTGCCCGTTCACGGTGTCGACGAACGTGTAGTCGTACAGCGCCTCCACTGGCGGCTCGGGGCTTTCCTCGGCGAACTTCACCGCGTGGGCGCTGATCTCCTTGGCTTTGTTGTCCATCGCCTCGTACTGCTCGGAGGTCAGTGTGCCCTCATCGGTGAGTTGCTTGGCGAGCTTGGCGATGGGGTCGAGGTTCTTGTACTTTTCGAGTTCCTCCTTGGTCCGGTACAAGCCGGGGTCACTCATGGAATGGCCGCGGTAGCGGTAGGTGCGGATTTCCACCCAGTAGGGCTGCGGGGTCGTGCGAACGGTCTCGATGATGGGGGCCAGACCATCGCGCACCTCCCGGGCGTCCATGCCATCGATGACCGCGCAGGCCATGTCGTAGCCCTTGCCGCGGTTGACGATCTCCTTGAGCGGATTGGAACGGTGGGCGTGCGTGCCCATGGAAAAGTAGTTGTTCTCGCAGATGAAGATGACCGGCAGCTTGTAGAGCCCAGCCATGTTCAGTGCCTCGTGGAACGCGCCGATGTTGATGGCCCCGTCGCCCATGTAGCAGAGCGTCACGCGGTCCTCGTTGCGGTACTTGGCGGCGAAGGCGAGACCGGTAGCGAGCGGCAAGTGCTGACCGATAATGGCGTGGCCGCCCATCATGGAACGCTCCTTGTCAAAGTAGTGCATGGAGCCACCTAGGCCCTTGGAGCAACCCGTGGCCTTGCCGAAGAGTTCGGCCATGCAGGAGTCGGCGCTCGTGCCGCGGGCCAGCGCATGGCCGTGGTCACGATAAGCGGTGATCAGGTAGTCGTCCGGCCGGGTGGCGGCCACGCTGCCGGCGATGACGGCCTCCTGACCAATGTAGAGGTGACAGAAGCCGCCGATGCGGTCGCCGCGCTGGTACTGCTGGGCGGCGCGCTCCTCGAAACGGCGGATGAGGAGCATCTGGGAAAGCATCCCTAGCTCCTGCTCACGGGCAGAATTCTTGTGCATGGTGGTTCGTCAAAGGCCTCGCGGACGGAAACCCGGTCAAACGGCAAGGCGTGCGAAATGGGAGGTGGACGGCAAAGAACGGTTCCCTGCCGTATGCACGGCCTTTTGACGGACCGTGCCGGAGGGGAGCTAGGCGTCCAGCGCAACGCGGGCCGGGGGCGCGGAGCGGCGGGCCTCATGCGCGGGTCGCGTCAAGCGGACACAAGCGAGGAACACCATAGAATAGAGCGCATCGCTGGCAAGCGCGTTTCGGAAGAAAAGGTACGACGGCGGGAAGCCCGGCAGCCCGACGGTGAGCGCCTGCCACAGGCCGGCGGCAGTCTGCGGATACGCGGTCGAGCCGAGCCAGGTCAGGGCGTTGCTGGCGACGTAGAAGAACACCGACCCTGCCACCGTGGCAGCAAGCACCGGCCGTACGCCCGTATTCTGCAAAGAAGAACGCTGTAGCGCCATCCCGCCGAGGCCGACGAGGACCAGGAGAACATACCGGGCGAGCAGCGAGCCAGCGAAGAAGTTCGCGCCGTAATGCGCGTCGATCACGGCGTCGGAGACCAACAGGATACCCAGCGGCACGGCGAGTGCCGCCCGGCGTGGTAGGAAGAGCCCTCCACACAACGCCACCGCCGCGAGCGGACTGGCTCCCAGCAGCCAGGTCGAAGCACCCGCTGGCTGCCACGCGAGGAAGATGCGGAAAAGCGCGACGAGGGGAATCAGGAAAAGCGCGGGGAGCATGGGCGGCAGTGTCCGGCAAATCTGTGTGTGGATCAAGCAGCGTCTCGCAGACTGGTTGGATCAAGCCTTACGGCTAATCCGCCGCCAGCAGAAAAGGGCGACAAGATAGCTGATCGCTCCCCAGGTGAGTGCTGCCAAGAGAGTGACACCAACCACGACGGACCACTCGGATGGCAGCAGCCAACCCAGCGGCAGCCAGCAAAAAGGCAATGTCAAGACGACCCAGCAGTAGAGATAGTCGGGGCTGGGCTATACATGGAAAGGGGACCAAGGGCCACCAATAAGAACAGTCCAGAAACCCAGCAGCCCACCCGAAGGGACAGCCTTACACCGCGGTAGATTAAGGGTGTGGCTTGGCTCATTAGACAGTAGCTGTTACTTCCAAGCTCAGAGACCGGAGCATTAGTGAAGGTTCGCTGGAGCACGTGGTTAAACCTAGCGGCGTCGCTGTTGCTCCAAGTCACGCAACTGGCCGGCGAGGTCCAGACTGGCGATGGTGTGCGAGCACTCCCCATCGAAGGTGACCCGCCAGCGGCCTGTCGCCGCCCGCTTGAGGTCGTAGCCGTGCCAGAACTGGCAAGTCTGCTGGTTGAGGTCACCGGTGCAAACCGAGGGGGTGGAGCCGTCCGGGCGGACCCGGCGCGCACTGATGCCAACCAAGGGGTGGGGCGTAGGCG
>CAXTQD010000365.1:0-309 GCA_964246175.1 uncultured Chthoniobacterales bacterium
GAGATGTATTTTCCCCTCTGGCAGCGTCCGCAGGATTTTATGACGGTGGTGGTCCGGGCGTCGTCCCCGGCCGGCGCGGCGGGCCTCGCGCCGACAGTGAGCGCGGCGGTACACGCGCTGGATGCAGGTCTGCCGCTCCGCGAGTTCCGCTCGATGGACGATTACATCACTCTGACCACGTCGGACCGGCGGTTGGTGTCGTTTTTGCTGGGAGGCTTCGCGGCGCTGGCGCTGGTGCTGGCGGCGGTAGGCATCTACGGGGTGGCGGCTTACGGGGTCACGCAACGCACCCGCGAGATCGGGGTCCGC
>CAXTQD010000365.1:319-5144 GCA_964246175.1 uncultured Chthoniobacterales bacterium
GGGTGGGGATCGGCGGGTTGGCGGCGCTCGGGTTGACGCGGCTCCTGGGCAGCCTGCTCTACGGGGTAGGGGCGAACGACCCGCTGACGTTCGCGGGCGCAGCCCTCGTCCTTGGGGCCGTGGCGCTGCTGGCCAACTACCTGCCCGCCCGGCACGCAACGCGCATCGACCCGATGGCGGCGCTGCGCGAAGAATAGGCGGGGTAGCGGGTTGCGGTGTCGCTTGGCGACGTAGCAGAAAAGTCCCTCCGGCAACGCTCCTACAGGGGCACCGCAATGTGGCTCCCAGCCAGACCGCAACGGCACTTCTCAGCGCCCCGGCCACGCCGCGAGCACCGTCCGCACAACGCCCCGGAGTTGCTCGCGCGTCGCGCCGCCGGCCGCCTGCACGGAAATGCCCTGCTGCACGGTGGCGACGTAGCGCGCGAGGTCGGCCGGGTCCGCGCCGGGGGGCAGTTCGCCCTGGGCTTGCGCCCGCTCCAACCGCTCGCGCACCAGGACCTCCACGCGCCCACGCACCCGGGCGAGTTCGCGGCGGACGGGCTCTGCCCCCTCGGTGCCGGCGAGGTTGCAGCGCACCGTCAGGCAGCCGTGCGGATTGTCCGGGCAGGTCGCCCCGTCGGCCGCCGCGATGAGGAAACTCTCGACCGCCGCCCGCGCGGTGGGCTGCGCGAGGTGCTGGCACATGAATGCCTCGACGCCTTGCGCGTAGCGGCCGAGCGCCTTGCGGAAAAGCTCCTCCTTGTTGCCGTAAGCCGCGTAAAGGCTCGGACGGTTGATGCCCATAGCCGTCGTCAGGTCCGACAGGGAAGCCCCCTCGTAGCCCTTCTCCCAAAACACCTGCAACGCCCGCTCCAACGCCCGCTCGACGCAGAATGCCCGAGGGCGGCCGGGGGGAGCAGCGGTTTTTATCGATTCCATACTCTTTGATACAATAATCTGTTTGACGCCCGGCGTCGACTGCCTATTTGTGTACTGATGAATACACAAAGCGTGTCCCACCCCGCGGCGGCTTCGGAGAGCCTGGTCTGCGTTCCGTCGCGGTGCTGCCCGCTGGCCACTCGCCGGTTGACGTGGCGGAACTCCGGTCGAGGTGGTTCTGTCGGCCCGTCGTCGGTGAGAGGACGCAGCGGCCTGCGTACGGAGATCACGGCTTCGCGGTGGATGGCCGAGAGCGCCTGAGAATCAGCCGGACGGGGCTGCGCGGGAGGGTTTCGGGTGGCCATGCGGCGGCCACTCGGTGTAGTTCTGGTGTGACGATGCCTGACGCCGATCTTCCACGACCCGACCCGAACACCTACTGGGTGCTGCCCGGCCGCTTCCTGGCGGGCGAGTACCCTGGTGCGGCCGATCCCAAGGCAGCGCGCACGAAGCTCGCGGCCTTCGCGCAGGTCGGGGTGAATGCGTTCCTCGACCTGACCGAGGGGCACGAACTCGCTCCCTACGCCTCGCTCTTGCCCGCTGGCACCGAGTACCGCCGCCTGCCCATCCGCGACTTGGACGTGCCGCACAGCCGCCCGCACATGAGCGACATCCTCGACGCGGTCGACGACGCCCTGGCGCGCGGGCGCGTCGTGTACGTGCACTGCTGGGGCGGCATCGGGCGCACGGGCACGGTCGTCGCCTGCTGGCTGCGCCGCCATGGACGCACGGGCGAAGAGGCGCTGGCCGAGTTGGCCGGCTTCTGGACCCACATGCAGAAGCGCCACCGTGCGCCGCGTTCCCCCGAGACGGCCGGGCAGGTCGCCTGGGTCCACGCTTGGGAGGAAGAGCAAGCACCTCCCGCAGCTTGAACAGGGTCAGACGGCAGCCCGCCAGCGGCACCGGGTGACACCCGCCAGAGCCAGACCTGCGACGGCCACGAGCGCCCAGGTGCCGGGTTCGGGCACGAGACGGACGTTGTCGAGGCCCGTGGTGTCGGGGCCGTTGGCATATTCACCCCGGATGTAGAGGTCGGTGAGATTGCCGAAGACGGCCTGGAAATCCGCGGAGGTCGCCACCGCGCCAGTCGTGGTGTTGACATGCCACTGCGCTGATGGTGAGAGGGTGAACGAAACGGTGGCAAACGCCGCCGCCGGCACGAACGCGGGGCTGGCTTGCCAGAGCAGTTGCTCCCCGCCGCCGACGAAAATCACGTCGGTCGTTTGGTAGTTGACGGTCGTCAGATAGTTCAGGTCGTAGGAAAAGGTCGTGCCGACCGCTCCGAGCTGGTTACCGAGAAATGCCGCTGGCGCGGCGAAGGTAAAGTCCCCGCCGTCCGGGTCCATCTCGGAGATGTAACCGCCCGGGTTGCCGCCGGTGGCCGAATAGGTCGGAGCGTAGGTGCCGATGATGGTGTAGTTATCGGCGGAGAGGTCGGAAAAGCTGACGACCGTCCAACCTTCGGCGCTGGTGTCAAATGTGCTGATCACCGCCTGCGCCCTCGGGGCGGATGCGCTGAGAATCACTGCCAGAGCGAGTACAAAACGTGTAATGATTTTCATAGCACAGTCGTTTTCGCATGATCCTCAAAGGTCTGTAAAGCATTTTCTAAGGCCAGTTTATGGATGATTTCTATTCCGACGCCCCGGCCCGTGCGCGGGGTAGCCTGCTCGGACTGGCGGTCGGCGACGCGCTGGGTACAACGCTGGAGTTCCGGCGTCCGGGCACGTTCGCGCCGGTGACGGACCTGGTCGGCGGCGGACCCTTCGGGTTGCGGGCCGGCCAGTGGACGGACGACACGTCCATGGCGCTCTGCCTGGGCGAGAGCCTCCTGGCGTGCGGCGGGTTCGACGCGCGCGACCAAATGGAACGCTATTGTCGCTGGTGGTCGGCCGGCTACATGAGTTCGACCGGGAAGTGCTTCGACATCGGCATGACGGTGCGTGGGGCCTTGGACCGTTTCCTGGCGGATGGTGATCCGATGGCGGGTGACACCGATCCGTACTCGGCCGGCAATGGTTCCCTGATGCGGCTGGTCCCCGTGCCGCTGTTCTTCGCCAAGGCGGGCACGCGCGCGGCTGTGGCGCAGGCGGCGGAGAGTTCGCGCCCCACGCACGGCGCCGCCGCGGCCGTGGACGCATGCCGGTATTTCGCGGCTCTCCTCGTCGGCGCGCTGGCCGGGGTGTCGAAGGCTGAACTCCTGTCCCCGCGCTACGCGCCCGCCGACGCGCCGGACCTGTGGACCGCGCACCCTCTCGACCCCGCGGTGGACGCGGTGGCGGCGGGATCGTTCCGCACGAAGCCCGACGCGGCGATGGAGGGCAGCGGCTACGTCGTGGCGAGTCTGGAAGCGGCGTTGTGGGCGTTCGCGCGCGGCGGGTCCTTCGAGGAAGGGGCGCTTCTGGCGGTCAACCTCGGTGACGACGCCGACACGACCGGCGCGGTGTACGGCCAACTGGCGGGCGCGTTCTACGGGGAACCGGGCATCCCTGCGCGCTGGTTAGAGAAACTGCATTGGCGCGCGGAAATCGCAGCCATGGCCGACCGGCTGTGGACGGAAGGCGCTGCCTGAGGCGAACCGGCCTCAGTTGCCGTCCGGGTCGGCAGGCTCGTCCGGCACGGAGGTCCGCGCCGTCTGGCCGTCCGACAGGTGCGAGCCCCGCCAGTTCGTGTTGCGGCTCGACGAGGTGTAACCCGTACCCGAGTGGGCACCCGTGCCCGTCGGGATGGCAGGGGCGTCGAGCGGCGAGTGGTAGTAAACCTCTTTGGGGGCGGGCTTCGGCGCCGCCACGGCCACCGGCGCAGGCGGCGGCGGTGCCTCTTCCTTGTGCGTTTGCAGGTAGTACCAGACGCACAGCGCAACGATCACGAGCGGGAACAAAATCTTCATGAAGCGAACGGTCACCCCACCAGAAATCCCCGGCCAAATCAACCCGGAAAAATGTTCTAAGGATTTGCGGGCCGGCGCGTTTCCTTGGCGTGAACTTCCGCGATCCGCGCGTCTACCAGATCACGGCCTTGGCGTCGCTGGGGCTCTACGGCGTCGCGGCGCTGGACTTTCAGATCGGCGGGGCGCAGGCTGGCGTCACGCTGGCTTGCGCCCTGGCGGTGCAATGGCTCTGCACGACGCTCTTCCCCGGGGCGGGCCGGTTCGAGGCGCGGAGCGCGCTGATCTCCGGGCTGTCGCTGTGCCTGTTGCTGCGGACAAACTCGCTCGGACTCGCCGCCGTGGCCGCGGCGACAGCCGTGGGCAGCAAATTCCTGCTGCGCTGGAACGGCAAACACCTCTTTAATCCGACGTGCTTCGCGCTCGTCGTGCTGCTGGCGTGCGCGGACGGCTGCGCGTGGGTGTCGCCGGGGCAGTGGGGTAGCGTGGCGTTCTTCGCTTTCGGGCTGGTGTGCCTGGGTGGATTGGTAGTCACGCGGGCGGGGCGGGCCGACGTGGCGCTGGCGTTCCTGGTGTTCTACCTGGGGCTGGTGTTCGGGCGTTCGGCGTACCTGGGCGAACCCGTCGCCATCCCCGTCCACCGGCTGCAAAGCGGCGCGCTGCTGCTCTTCGCCTTCTTTATGATCTCGGACCCGCGCACGACCCCGGATTCCCGCGCGGGCCGGCTGGTCTTCGCCGCGCTGGTGGCCTTCGGCGGCTGGTACGTGCAGTTCCGATTGTTCCGCACCAACGGCCTCCTGTGGAGCCTCGCCGCCTGTTCGCTCCTCGTGCCCGTTCTCGACCGCTTCCTGCCCGGCACCCGCTTTCGCTGGACCCGACCGTTGCCCGAACCTTCCCACCATGAAAATTACCTTCCTTACCTCCCTGGCCTGCCTCCTGGCACTGAGCACTGATGCGCTGGCGTTCTGCGGCTTCTACGTCGCCAAGGCCGACACCAAGCTCTTCAACCACGCCTCCA
>CAXTQD010000366.1:0-5138 GCA_964246175.1 uncultured Chthoniobacterales bacterium
CGAGATCAACGCGCCCAGCAGCAAGAACGGCACGCTCTCGAAGAGCACGCTCAAAAACGACAGCGCGAAGCTGGCTGGGTCGAAGTGAAACCAACTCATGCGGGATAGTGCGGGCGGCGCTTACTAAAGGGCAGGCGGTCGCGCTTTGCAACGCGGCTGTCAGGAAAACCATGACACCGGCTTGGGGTTGGGCGTTCATCCTTGCGCGGAATCGTGGGGGGAGTTTGCCGGATTTTGTCGCCGCTTGGCCCCCGGCGGCGCGGCGGCGCGCGTAATGCTGCTGGGAGGTTGCGCAACCCCTCCCTCCAAACCCACCATGTCCCCGTCCAGATTCGCCCTCGCCACCTTGCTGGCCTCGCTGGCAGGCTCTGCCACCGCCGCCGCTCAGGCTCCTGCACCTATTGCCAAAGGCAACATCGTCGTCGACCTCGAAAACTTCGCCACGCTGCCCAAGAGCAACAACACCTACGCCCGCGCTAACTTCCTGCGGCCCTCACCCGATGGCCGGCTCTTCGTCAACGACGAGCGCGGCACCCTCTACCTCGTCAGCGCGGACGGGTCGAGCGTTACCCCGTACCTCGTGCTGCCTTCCTACATCGCGCTCTTGTCGGACGACGGCGAACGCGGCTTCCAGAGTTTCGCGTTCCACCCGGACTTCAACAACGCCGGGACGGCCGGCTACGGGAAGTTCTACACGGTGCAAAGCCAGTCGGACACGACCAAGGCAGCGACGTTCGTGCCGGGCAACGGCGCGCGCGACCACGACGAGGTGCTCGTCGAATGGACCGTCAGCAACCCGGCCGCGAGCACCTTCACCCCAGCCAACCCCGCCGCGCCTTACCGCGAAATCCTGCGCGTCGCCCGGCCCAACAGCAACCACAACGGAGGTTTCATCTCCTTCAATCCGACGGCCAGCGCCGCTGACCGCGGCAACCTTTACTACGGTATGGGCGACAGCGGCGGCGGCGGTGATCCACTCAACTTGGCCCAGACCCTGAACAATGCGTACGGCGCGATCCTGCGCATCAACCCACTCACGCCCACCACGGGTACGTTCCACCCGAGCAACAACGGTCAGTACAGCGTCCCCACCGACAATCCATTCTACGCTGGCAATGGGAACTTCCTGCCCGAGAAGTACGCCGCTGGCTTCCGCAACCCGCAACGCTTCGTTTGGGACAGCGCCAACGGGCGGATGTTCATCGCCGACATCGGCCAGAACCTTGTCGAGGAGATCGACGTGGGCACCGCCGGGGCCAACTACGGCTGGAACAAGCGCGAGGGCAGCTACGTCTTCAACAGCGACGGCACCGACGGCGCGAACGCCCGCGCCGACACCGCGACGACGGGCTTCACCTACCCCATCGCCGAGTACGAGCACTATAGCAGTGCGGGCAACGGCGTCACGACTGGCCCTGTGTTTCGCAACCCGCGCATCCCTGCGCTCAACGGCCGGCTGCTCTTCAGCGACTTTGTCAACGGGGTGCCTTACACTCTAGACGCCAACAACCCGCCCAACGGCGGGTCGAGCGGCATCACGGAGCTGCGGTTGCGCTTCAACGGCACGGAGACGACGTTCCTTGACCTCGTCAAGCAGACGAACACCGCTGCCACGCGTTGCGATCTGCGCTACGGCACGGATGCGGCCGGCAACGTGTACTTCCTCAACAAGCAGGATGGCATCATCCGGCGCATCGTGCCGGCCGGGCGGCTGGCGTTCTTCAACGGGGTGGCGACCGTGGGCAGCGGCGTGGATTATCTGGCGTTGCCGTCGGGCAAACCGTTCGGGTATTTCGCGTTCCTGAGCGATCCTGACTACCTGTATCACTTCGATCTGGGGTACGAGTACGTTTACGACGCGGCTGATGGGAACAGCGGTGTGTACCTGTACGATTTCAAGAGCCAGGGCTTCTTTTACACCAATCCCGCCTCTCCGTTCCAGTTTCCGTTCCTGTACGACTTCAGCATGAACTCGGTCGTGTACTACTTCCCTGCTCCGCGCAACCCGCAGCGGTACAACACGAGTGGCGTGCGGTACTTTTACGTGTTCAACACGGGGCAAGTCATCACCAAGTGAACGCCGCTGCCGCCGGCTAGGAACTCGGGTCGTTCGAGCGCCCACCGGACGCTGCGCCGATCATCCGGCCGGACCCAGCGTCCGTGTTCGACTGCCCGATGCGCGGCCAGCCTGTGCGTTGGGAGGCGACGCACACGTTCAACCCGGCCGCCGTGCGCGAGGGGAGGGTGTGGCTGCCCTACCGCGCCGAAGACGACATCGGACGCGGCATCGGCGGGTACCCTTCGCGGCCAGGCTTGGCAGTGAGCGAGGACGGGTTGTGCTTCGAGCGTCGGCCTACACCCGTACTTTTTCCGGCGGATGATGACCAGCGTGCGGCCGAGTGGGAAGGTGGCTGCGAGGATCCACGGATTGTCGAGACAGAGGAGGGCGGCTACCTGCTTTTCTACCCGCAGTGTCAGCGTGCACCGAGCGGACACCCGTGGAAGACAACGCTCGGGCTGGCGGCGTCCGATGATCTGGTGCGTTGGGAGAAGTTGGGCACGGTCACGGGATGGGACGCGCATGGGCAGGCGGTGACCCCGATCAAGTCCGCGTCGTTGGTGTGCGCGGTGCGTGACGGGCGGCTGGTGGCGGCTCGCATCGGCGGGCGATATTAGCTTTATTACGGGGAGGGTTTTAATCCGGCTGCTGACCACCGAGGATTTCCGTCGTTGGACGCCGGTGCCAGATTTCGTCTTGAGCCCGCGACCGGGACGCTTCGTCAGCGCGATGGCGGAGTGCGGCCCGCCGGCGGTGCTCACCACGCGAGGAGTTGTGCTGCTCTACAACGGCAAGAATGCCAGCAGCGCGGATGCGGATCCGGCGCTGTTCCCGGGCGTGTGCGCAAACGGTCAGGTCCTCTTCGACGCGCAGGACCCCACACGGCCTTTGTCACGCCCGGAGCAGCCGTTCTTCCAACCCGCCCTTCCTTGGGAAACCACCGGGCAGTACACGGCAGGAACCACCTTCATCGAAGGTTTGGTGTTGTTCCGTGAACGGTGGTGGTTGTACTACGGCTGCGCGGATTCCTACGTAGGCGTGGCGACTGCCCCGATAAAGCCGGTCAAAGCTGCGCGCCCGGCGCTTACTGCGTGAAGATCTTGCCCGTGGTGAAGTTGTAGAAGTAGCGTGGGTCCGTCGTGTAGTGCCCCGACACCGACGTGTTTGGATAGTAGTACAAGAAGCTGTTCAAGCTGAAGTCGTACAGATACGGGAACGGGAACTTAGGGCTGGTGTAGAAGAAATGTCCGCTCGTGAAGTCGTAGAAGTATATCCCGCCGTTCCCATCGGCCGCGTCGATCCAATACTCGTAGCCCATGTCGAAGTGGTAGATGTAGTGAGGATCGCTGAAGTAAGAGTAATAGCCGAAGTAGTTGCCGTTCGGGAACGTCAGGTAGTACACCCCGTTGCTCAGCGCCGTCTCCCCCGCGAAGAACGCCGGGTGCGCCACCGCGGTAGCCTTGCCGTTCAGTTGCGCGACGATCTGCGCGAAATCCGGCGTGCCAAGCCCCGTCAGCAAATCATAACCGGTTGTGCAGCTGTAAACGCTGTCCGTGCCAGCCGTGATGTCGTGGAAGGCGCTCGTGCCCAGCAGCGGGTACAGCGACGCGTTGATGTTCGTGATGGACGAAATCCCGTTGTTCGCACGCGCTTGGTTGAGCAGGGCACACAGGGCCGCCCAGCAAGGCGCCGCCACGCTCGTGCCACCGTCCTGCTCGACCTTGCCGCTGTAGTAGACATAGTAACCCGTGTCGGGGTCGCCAGCGAGTGCCACGTCGGGCACTTGGCGCGCCGCGTTGGTGTCCACCCCGGTGCCCGTCTGCCAGGAGGGCCGTCCGAAGTACACGCTGATGCCGCCGCCACTGCTGTCGTGGTCCCGGCTGCTCGTCGTCGACCAGCCGGTTTCGGATTGGATGGAACTGTCGCTGTTGAGGAAGAGTGACGTACCACCCACGCCCACGGCGGCAGGGTCGGAGGCCGGGTAGATTGCCTGGATGCGCCCGCCAGTCGTAGCGTTGGCGTAAGCGCCCTCGTCACCCGCGGAGCAGAAAATGTTCACCCCGTAGGCCGCAATAGACGTGAAGATGCCGTGGACAGCGTTGATGTCATCGCTGGACTCATCCGTGATCTCACCCGCGCCGAAGGAGATGCTGACCTGATGCAACCCGGGCTGCGCACCGGACTGGAGATCGTCAAGCACGCGGGAATACCCATCGTTGGAGTAGTCCAGATCGCCGACGTTGTAAACGACGACGTTCGCCCCGGAGGCAATGCCGCTCGCCCATTCCACATCGAGAGTTTCCTCGCCCTCACGCGCGCCGGGCTGGCGGCCGTTGACGTTGATCGTCGAGTAGCGGCTCAGATCCTGGGGCACGCCGTTGTAGGTCCAATAATGTTGAACGTCGGTGGTCAAGGGGACCGAGTCGATGACGATGCCGATGGTTTGGCCCGTGCCGTCGAGGCCGGTGGCGGCGATGTCGTACGCCTTGAGGATGTCATCGGGCAGGAAGGGCGGCGCACCGTTGGCCATGTTGATCGGGTTGACGGTCAGATGCTTGCGCGGGTGCAGGTGCGGCTGGAGGCCGTGGACGCCGTGGACACGCGCCTCGACCGCCGCAGGCAGGCTCGGAGCCTCCGTGGCGGAGGTGCGTTCCTCGCCCTTGTACTGGACGCGCGCGAACTTCGTCTGGAACGCCGCCGCCATCTGCGCCGTCGTGCCGCGGGCGATGACCATCGAACGGCCCGCGCCCATCGGCTCGACGGTCAACCCCTGAGAGGTCGCCCAATCAGCCACGGCACGGTAATCTTCCTCCGTCGGCAGGAAGCGCGTGGACATCTCCTCGCGCGAGATCGTTTCACCCGCGGCGACGCGGCGTTCGAGTTCATCGGCGTTGCGCGAGCGCCGCGGGAGTTGCACCTCCATCGACGCGGCGGTCTCGGCGGCGGTGAGGTCGTTGCGCACAACCTGGGCAGGAACGTCGGCCGTCGCTGCGCCCGCCGGGGCGACCTCGCGGAAACTGGCGGGCACCCGGACGCGGGCCGTCGCCATTCCTGCCTCGTCCGGGCTCCCCCTCGTCGA
>CAXTQD010000367.1:0-974 GCA_964246175.1 uncultured Chthoniobacterales bacterium
CGTCAAGGCCGAACTCCCTGAAATTTTGCCCGATCGCCCGAACGTCGTCGGCCGCTTCCCCGTCGACCGCCCCGGCAAGCCGAAGCTCCTGCTCTGTCCGCACTTGGATACCGTCAGCGTGCGCGGCATGACGCTCGATCCCTTCGCCGCCGAGGTCCGTGACGGCAAGGTCCTCGGCCGCGGCACCACGGACACCAAGGGCACCATGACCGCCATGCTCTGGGCCTTGGCCGAACTCGGCCCCGACGCCGTCGCGCGGATGGCGCACGAGGTGTGGTTTTGCGGGCTGATGGATGAGGAAGCGGGCAACCGCGGGGCGTCCGCGCTGGCAGCAGCGTTCCCGGACGCGGCGTTCGCGCTGGTGGGCGAGCCGACGCGCTGCCAGGCCGTCCACACGACCAAGGGGGTGACGTGGCTGCGCCTGCGCACGGTTGGCCGCGCCGCGCACTCGGCCTCGCCGCACCTGGGCGACAACGCGATCTACAAGATGGCCGACGCCATCCGCGCCGTCCGTGACGCACTCCTCCCCGCCTTCGCCCGGGAGCCTGACCCTGTCCTCGGCGCGGCGACGGCGAGCGTGGGGGTCATCGGCGGCGGCAGCAAAGTCAACATCGTTCCTGACGCTTGCACGGTCGAACTCGACCTACGCACCGTCCCCGCGCAGGATCATCCCGGCTTCCTGGACGGGATCCGCGCGCTGCTACAACGCGCCTGCCCCGGTGTGGAGGTCGAACTCCTGCGCTCTCACGCCCCGCTCTTCACCCCGCCCGAGCACCCCGGTGTCCAGGCCCTCCTGGCCGCCGGCGGCCGGTGCGTGGGCGCGCCCTGGTTCTGCGACGGCAGCGTGCTCTCGGCGGCCGGGATTCCCAGCGCCGCTGCCGGCCCGGGCGACATCGCGCAGGCGCACACAGCCGACGAGTTCTTGGTCGAGGCCGATCTGCTGGCGGGCGTAGAGTTTTACAAGCGGTTCTTCC
>CAXTQD010000367.1:984-5131 GCA_964246175.1 uncultured Chthoniobacterales bacterium
TGCGGGGATTGTTCACGGGCTTCGTGCGGCGGCATCTATACGGGACCGAACATCTCCGGGGAATTTCCCGCCGACGTGGGGCGTTCCTGCTGGCTCCCAACCACATCAGCCACTTCGACGGGCCGCTGCTGGCGATGACCGTGGCCCGCATGGTGGACTGGCTGGTGGTGGCGCAGTTCTTCCGTCCCCAACTATTGGGCTGGTGGATGCGGCAGGCTGGTGGATTGCCGGTGCGGCACGGCGCACGCTTGGCGGGCACGGTGGGCACGGTGCGCGCGGCGCGGCGACGGCTCCGGGCGGGGCGGCCATTGGGAATTTTTCCAGACGGCGGTATCCGTACGGGTGGTCGTTCGGTGCTCGAAGGCAGCCGGCCGTTGCGTGGGGTCGCGTGGCTGGCAGTGCGCGAACGGGTGCCGGTGCTGCCGTGCGTGATCCTCGGCACCGACCGGCTTTACGTGAAAGCGAACTGGCGGTTGTGGCGCGGCCGGGTGCCGGTGTGGATCGGCTTCGGCCCCGCCATCGAGCCGCACGAGTGGGCGGCCGACCGTTCCTCTGAGCCCTACGGCGAACGCATGCGCACGCTGTACGCGGAGATGCGGAAAAAATTTGCTCTGCAACCAGACGACCTGCCTAACACGGCGCAGAGCCGGTGGCAGAAGGCAGAAGGTAGAAAGTAGAAACCTGCAACGAACCGCTTCTTTTCTGGTCTTCTGCCCTCTACCTTCTGCCTTTTCCGCCGTGCCGCCCCGCCATCTCCGCCGCACCATCGACCAGCCCGCGCTCCCGCCACCGCCGTGGTGGCGTGCGCGGACCGGCGCGTGGGTGGCCGACACCTTCACGCTCGGCGTCCTCAACCTCGTCCAGACCCGCCAGGGCCGCCGCCACGTCACGACACCGGCGGAGTTCGCCGCCTACGCCGATGCCCACGCGCACGCGTGGACTTTTTCCCGGCCGGGGGCGGCGACTGGACGGCCGCGCCGACGGTGTTCCTGTTGCACGCGCTGATGTCCGCCAGCGACCTCGGCTACCGCATGTGGGCGCGCGCGTTCCACCGGCGCGGCTGGAACGCGTGTTTCGTCCACCTGCCCTTCCACTACAGCCGCCGGCCGCCGGGGTACTTCAACGGCGAACTGACCATCGGTAGCGACACCCTGCGCACCGCCGAGACCATCCGCCAAGGGATCAAGGAGATGCGCCAACTCCGCCGCGCCATGGAGCGAGCCGGCGCGCGGGATTTCGGCATTTGGGCGACGAGCTACGGCGGATGGGTCGGCTCCTTGTGGGCGTGCGTGGAAGGTGGCTTCCGGTTCGTCGCGCTGGTCCAGCCCATCATCGATTCCCATGACGTGATCTGGCGCTCTCCGGCGTCACGCACCATCCGCCGCCAACTCCGCCGCACGGGCCTGACCGCCGACGCTCCTGGCATGGCAGCATTTATGCGCTTGGGCACGGCCGCCTTGCACTATCCTATCGACGACCCACACCGCGTGCTCCTCTTGGCGGGCGCACACGACACGATTGTCACCCCGGCCAGCCTGCACGTGCTGCACGAACGCTGGACCGGCTCCCACTTCTTCTGCGGATCGCAGGGACACCTCGGCTTCGCGTTGATGCCCCACGCGTTTCGCCAGTTGGAAGCCGGCGGCTTTCTGGGAACGATTCTCTAGCTCAAGCCGTCGGGCCGACCGCCCCGCTGCCGCGTCCGATGACGAAGTAAAGGATCGCCCCGAACACGTGCAGGAACAGCACCACCAGCACCCACACGAGCTTCGGCGCGCCTCGCAGCCGGGGATTGAGGATGGCGTCGATGAGCATCCATAGCCAGAAGATCGAGGCGATGATGCCGATGAGGCCGCCAACGAGACCCAACCCGAGGAAGCCGAGGATGTTCGTGTGCAAAAGGATGTCCATAAGTTTGCCCCTCTTTCGCGGCTCACACCCCGGCCGGTCGCCGGAGTCGCACGAGTACGAGGTACAACAGAGCGCCGACGACGTGCGTGAAGAGTAGTGCCACCACCCACACGAGTTTCTCGCTGCCCGCGAGACGGTTCCTTGTCAAGCAGTCCACCAGCATCCACAGCCAGAAGGCCGAGACCAACGCCCAGAACGCGGTGAACAACAGGAAATCGACGCCGAGAAGCGTTCCGTAGGCCAAGGGTTGCGCGAGCATCGTCCCGCGTTTTAATTGGGAGTCCGACCGATCGCAACCTTTTGCCCTCCCGCGCCATGAGCGAACCCCAGGCCGCCGCCAACACCAAGACCGCCATCAATCCCCGCCGCGACCAGGACTTCCCCGAGTGGTATCAGCAGGTCGTCAAGGCGGCCGACCTCGCCGAGAACAGCGACGTGCGCGGCTGCATGGTCATCAAGCCGTGGGGCTACGGCGTGTGGGAAAACATGCAGCGCCAGCTCGACGTGATGTTCAAGGCCACCGGGCACCGCAACGCCTACTTCCCGCTCTTCATCCCGCTGTCCTACCTCGAAAAAGAAGCCTCCCACGTCGAGGGCTTTGCGAAGGAATGCGCCGTCGTCACGCACCACCGCCTGGAGGTTGGCGCGGACGGCAAGATGCGCCCCGCCCCCTCCGCGCAACTCACCGAACCGCTCGTCGTGCGGCCCACAAGCGAGACGATCATCGGCGCATCCTACGCCAAGTGGGTCCAGTCCTACCGCGACCTGCCCATCCTCATCAACCAGTGGGCCAACGTCGTGCGCTGGGAGATGCGCACGCGGCTTTTCCTGCGCACGGCCGAGTTCCTCTGGCAGGAGGGCCACACCGCCCACGAAACCGAAAAGGAGGCGCGCGAGGAAACCGACCGCATGATCGAAGTCTACGAGACCTTCGTGCGCGACCACCTCGCGGTGCCCGTCTACCTGGGCGAGAAGACCGAAGGCGAACGCTTCGCCGGCGCGGTGCAGACGCTAACTATCGAAGCCATGGTGCAGGACCGCAAGGCGATCCAGGCCGGCACGTCGCACTTCCTCGGGCAGAACTTCTCCCACGCCTCAGGCATCAAGTTCCTCGGGCGTGACGGTAAGGAAGAACACGCGTGGACGACGAGCTGGGGCATGAGCACGCGGTTAGTCGGCACGCTCATTATGATGCACTCCGACGACGACGGCTTCGTGCTACCGCCGCGCGTGGCGCCCACGCACGTCGTCATCCTGCCCATCACGCCGAAGGAAGAAACCCGCGCCGCCGTGCTCGAAGCCGCGCACAAGCTGGCCGGGCTCATCCGCGAAGAAATTTACCACAATGCCCCACCCGAGGTGGAGGTCGACACGCGCGACCTCAACGGCGGCGTCAAGAACTGGGAGTGGATCAAGAAGGGCGTGCCCATCCGCGTCGAGATCGGCCCGCGCGACCTGGAAAAAGGCACGGTCGCCGTCACCCGCCGCGACAAGGGCGTGAAGGAAAAAGAGTTCTTGGGAATGGAGGAGTTTGCGATGCGAGTGCCGGGCATCCTGAATGCCATTCAGCACAACCTCTACGAAAAGGCCCTGGCGTTCCGCGACGCCCACACGCGCGACATCGACACGACGGGGGAGTTCTACGACTTCTTCACCGCGAAGAACCCCGACCGGCCCGAAATCCACGGCGGATTCGCACGGGCGCACTGGGACGGCACGGCCGAGACGGAGGAGAAGATCAAGAACGACCTGAAGGTGACGATCCGCTGCATCCCGCGCGACGCCAAGGAAGAAGAGGGTAAGTGCATCGTCAGCGGTCGCCCGAGCCGCCGGCGGGTGTTGTGGGCGAAGGCGTACTGAGGCGATTCGCCCTTTTGAACAGGCCACGCCAGTGGCCGGTCGTCATGCCTAGTCCTGACGGCTCTCCGCGCGATCCCTGGATTTTTCAGCGGGCGCTCCGTGCGCACGATGGTTATTGCCAGAAACTGGAGGGACGCGTCAGGAGGAAGCTTCTTGTACATTGAATAAGCTCACGCCCAGCCCGTCTGTTTCCTGGACTGCCATCCGCATTCCTCCACATGAAAAAACTGCTGCTCCTCGGTGCTGCGCTGCTGGGTGTTTTTAGCGCGGCTGGACTCACCACTACCGCCCGCGCCGGCGACGACGGCCCGGCGTATTCCTACGAACGGCCCGCGCCCCGCTACTACGAAGGCCGCCCGGTCGAACGTTACTACTG
>CAXTQD010000368.1:0-3801 GCA_964246175.1 uncultured Chthoniobacterales bacterium
CCCCCGTCCCATGTCGATGATCCTCCGGCCCCTGTTGAAGAAGGTGTTCAGCCTGCGCGAACGCCCGGAGACCGAGACCATCAAGCCGTTCCTGGATCACCTGGAAGACCTGCGGACGATGCTCTTCAAAATCGTCGCCGTGCTCGGGGCGACGATGATGGCGTGCTTCGCTTTCCGCTTCCGGCTGATGCACCTAGTTCAGTTGCCGCTGATCTCCGCCATCCCGGAGTTTGCCACCAAGGGTCTGACCAGCCTGCACCCGGGCGACTCGATGACGGTCTCCATCCAACTGTCGTTCTACGCGGGGATCGTGCTGTCCTTCCCGCTGCTGCTGTACTTCGTGGCGGACTTCGTCCTGCCGGCCCTGACCGAGAAGGAAAAGGGCTTGGTGCTGCCGGGGGTGGGGGTCAGTTTTGCGTTGTTCCTGACCGGCGTGCTCTTCTGCTTCAAGGTCGTCCTGCCCATGACGTTGAACTGGCTCTGGAACGACCAGAAGAACATGGGGATGCAGTCCGACTGGACGGTGGCGTACTACATCGGGTTTGCCACGCAGTTCGTGTTGATCTTCGGGCTGACGTTCGAGTTGCCGGTGGTCGTCATTGCTTTGGTCAAGATGGGGTTGCTCAACTCCGGGCTGCTGCGCCGTACCCGGGCGTACGCGGTGGCGCTCATCCTGATCGGCGCCGCGTTCATCGCGCCGTCGGCCGACCCGGTCACGATGGGTGTCTTCGCCGGGCCGATGTACGCGCTCTACGAGTTGTGCATTTGGATTGCCGTGTGGATGGAACGCGCTGCGCTGAGAAGGCAGAAGGCAGAAGGTGGAGGGTAGAAGGCAAAAGGACGAAGGCGGAGATGGAGGACGGAGGATGTCTCTCGGTTTCTCCTGTTACCTTTCCTTGTAGTACGCCGCCAGCCCGCCCGCGACGGCGTCGGCGTACTCGCGCACGAGGCTCTTGCGCTGCACGCCGCCGAAGTCTCGCGTGCCCTCGTAGTCGCCGGCCTGCACGCGGGCAAAGACCTCCGGGCTGTTCATCACGTAGGGCTCGCAGTACACCACCGGGCAGCCATCCAGGCGGTTGGCGAGGAGGTTGCGCGCCCAGATGAAAGGGCCCGTGCCGACGTGGATCGCGTTAGGTCCCGTGTACTGGTAGGCCGGCAGGCCGGTGGCGGCGGCCAGCGCGGCGGCGACAGGTTCGGCGGCGGCGAGTTCCTCGGGGGCGGTGCGTTCGAGCAGGCGTAGGAGCATCTCGAAGCGCACGTCGTCGCGCGCGATCTCGTCGGGTTCGTAGCAGCCGTTGACGAGCAGGTGGAGGTGACTCCTCGGCACGAGCGCAGGCGCGGCGGGGTCGCCCCACGCTTCGGCGTTATAGTGCAGGCAGAGCACGAGGTCCGGGTGGAGGACGGTGTTGATCCTCTGCGCGCGGGCGCGGATGTCGGCGCGGGTGAACAGGTTCTCGGCGTTCCAGAGCACGGAGAAGGCGCGCTGCGGGTCGAGGGGACCGTCGTAGAGCCGGGGCGGGTTGCGCACGCCGCGCTCGACGAGGAGGAAACGGGCCTGTTCGACGAGGTCGGAGGGGCGCAGGAGGGTAGTGGGTTCGGTGGCGTCGCGTACGAGGTCGACGCGTTCGGCCCCGAGGGCGCGCAGGCGTTCGGCGAGACGACGGGCGGTCTGGAGAGTCATCTCGCCTTCCATGACGGGCGCGGTGTCGCCCAGGCGGAACCAGCGTTCCTCCATCCGCGCCCAGCGTCCGCCGAGGTGCCCGGGGTCGAGGGCGATCCGCACGCCAGCGAGGGGTTGGTCGGCCGGCGGCCTGGCCGGGATCAGGGCGGCGCGCCCGCGCCAAAAGGCCGCCGGCAGGGGTTTGCGGTGCGCGTCGTCCGCGGCGAAGCGCAAGGTGTAGAGGTCGTCCAGGGGGATGCTCGTCTTGCGAAGAACGGCGGCTTGTTCGTCCATTCGGATGAACGCTTCCCAGCCACCGCGCGGGGCGTAGAGCGTCATCAGCGTGTGGACGAACTCCTCGCGGGTGATCGTCTCCTGGTACGCGTCGAGGCGGCGGTAGTCCGGCACGTCGCCCAGCGGGCTGAGGTTCTGCGCGCGGGCGGTGGGCGGCGGGAGCAGCAACCCGAGCAGGCAAACGCTGGCGACGAGGCGAAGGGCCGCGGTCATGGCCGGAGCATAGGCAACGAGCCATGGGAGGCAAGCCTGCTTGCCTGTTGACCGGCAGACGTGATAGATTTCCGGCATGATTGCCGGCATTCGCCATCTTGTTGATGCGACACCCTTTGTGCCGTTTACAATCCACACAGCGAATGGCCGTACGTTCCGGGTTCCGACGGTTGATCACGTCGCGGTCACCCCTAACAACAAATCCAACAAATCTGTCTTTATCTTCGGCGACAACGAGGGCGACTATGAAGTGCCGGCCCCTTTGCTAATCGCACCATGGAGCGTCGAACGCAGCGAATCCGCCTCTTCAGCCGGGGCGTGACCATACCGTCAAGCGGGTGCCGCCTCGCTTCCTCGACGTTTCGAGTTTAGGCTGCTTTCTTCCAGCCATGCTCAACATCCTGTTCCTAGGCGACATCGTCGGCGAACCCGGCCGCCGTGCGGTCATCGAGAGCCTCCCGCGCCTGCGCGAGCGCGAGCGGATTGACTTCATCATCGCCAACGGCGAGAACAGCGCCAACGGCCGCGGCATCACGCCCAAGATTTCCATCGACCTCCTGCGAGCCGGGGCGGCGGTCATCACGACGGGAGACCATGTCTGGGACCAGAAGGAGATCATCCCCTACATCCCCACAGAACCTCGCCTCCTGCGCCCGCTCAACTATCCGTCCGACACGCCCGGCGCGGGCAGCGTCGTGCTCGAAACCGCCAAGGGCAAGGTCGCTGTCGTCAACGTCCAAGGGCGTACCTTCACCAATCCCGCCCTGGAAAACCCCTTCCGCGCCATGGACGCCGAGATTGCCCGGCTGCGCGAGGAAACGCCCGTGATCTTCGTGGACATCCACGCCGAGACGACCAGCGAGAAGGTCGCCATGGGACGCTTCCTCGACGGCCGGGTGAGCGCGGTCGTCGGCACGCACACCCATGTCCAGACGGCGGACGAACAGGTCTTTCCGGGCGGCACGGCGTTCCTGTGCGACGCGGGGTTCTGCGGGCCATCGGAGTCGTGCTTGGGGCGTGACATCCAGGCCATCGTCGGGCGATTTTTGACGAGCATGCCGGTGTCCTTCCCCATCGCCAAGGGCGAGGTGCGCCTCCACGGGGCCATCGTGGAAATCGACGAGGCCACCGGCAAGGCGCAGAGCATCCGGCGCGTGGCGGAACGCTACGAACCGGCGACAAACGGGCACGCGGCAAGTACGTCCACACCTCCGACGAGGGCGACAGGCGCACCAGCCACGCCATCTGCGTCCCAGCCGGACTGAGCGGTGCGGTTGAATTCATGGAGACCGATGCTTTTGGTCGGTTTGATGGCAGTGCCGCTAAGTTGAGCGATCCAAGCGGGACGATGTCCGCGCCTGCAACGGCCACGGTGAAACCACCGCGACGCAGGCGGGAGGCGAGCGGGCGAAATGCCGCTTGCCTCTACCCGGCGCACTGGCACAGTCGCTGTCCTGGACACCTCTACACAGCGATTCATCCCCGTCGCGTGCGGCTTGGTCGTTGCCCTCGTGCTGGCGGCGGTGTTCGTGCCGCATTTCCACCGGGACACCGGCCTGACCTCCCTGATCCGGATGGGGGAGGAGGAGAAGGACAAGCTGCCGCCCGAGTTAGCGGGCGTCCCGGTGTACCTC
>CAXTQD010000368.1:3811-5103 GCA_964246175.1 uncultured Chthoniobacterales bacterium
TCCCGATGCAGCAACGGCGGCCGGCTGTCCGGGCTGACTTCCCTGATCCGGTTCGGGGAACGCAGCCAGGGAGCGATGCCGCCCGAACTGGCCGGGGTGCCGGTGTATCTCATCCCCCATCGCGGCGCCTTCGACGGCCAGTACTACGCGCACATGGCGCTGCACCCG
This sequence comes from uncultured Chthoniobacterales bacterium, assembly GCA_964246175.1. GTDB lineage: Bacteria > Verrucomicrobiota > Verrucomicrobiia > Chthoniobacterales > SZAS-18 > CAHJWO01. The sequence goes on from CAXTQD010000368.1 coordinate 3,980, forward strand.
CCGTGGCTCTATCACAACTTGGCTGACCACTACGACTTCCCGGCGTACCGGCTGCGGCGGATTTTTCTGCCGACGTTGGCGTGGACCTTGGGGCTCGGCAAGCCGTGGTGGATCGTCCACCTGTTCTCGTGGTTCAACCTGCTCGCCTGGTCCGGGTTGGCTTGGCTGCTGACGGCCTGGCTGCCGCTGCAAACCTGGACGAACTTCGGCCGCTGGACCGGCTGCCTCTTGGCCGCCGGGGTGTTGGAGAGCCTGCGCGGTTCCTTGAGCGACCTGCCGAGCCTGCTCTTGATGCTTGTAGGAATGCGCTTGTGGGAGAGGCGGCGTCCCGGGTCGGGCGTGCTCGCGCTCGCGGCGGGCGTCCTGAGCCGCGACACGATGGCGTTGGCCGTGCTCGGACCCCTCTGGCCCGAACCGCCCAGCAGACGCGGTTTTGTCCGGGCGGCGGTGGCAGGCGCGGCCGTCGTCCTGCCGGCGGTGTTGTGGGCGCTGTACGTTTCCCACTACTTCCCGACGAGCTTCATCGGGGTGTCAGGAAATTTGCAGTGGCCGTTCCACGGGATGGCGGTAGTCGTCGGCGATGCCCTGGAACATCTCGACCGCGGGAGCGAGGACAACGGCCGCTACACCTTCCGGCTGGTCAGCCTCCTCGCGTTGGCGTTGCAGGTGGGGGTAATCCTGGCGAACTGGCGGCAGGGGCCGCAGTGGTTGCGCTTCGCGTTGCCCTTCGTGTTCCTGTGCCCGTTTTTGGGCGAGCCGGTCCTGGGTGGTCCCTGGGGGCTGTGGCGTGGGATGCTGCCGGTGACGATCGCGTTTTGCTTCCTGGTGCCGCCGGGACGGTGGTTCGTGCCGCTGCTGCTGGCGGGGTCGCTGCCTACCTTGCTGGCGTACTTCCGGTTGATCTTCTGATCAGCATCGCGTTTTCCCGTTGACACCCACTTGCCATCGATTAGTTTGCCTCCGCTTTTTCGGCGAGATTAGGGAAAGAGATTCCGGCTGATTTGGGTTGAGAAAACCCGGTTGGCACAGGGGCTTTTTCCCTTTTTTGGCCGGGTCAAGGCTGTCAGGAAGCCGCCCACATAGCTCAGTTGGCAGAGCACGTCCTTGGTAAGGACGAGGTCACC
>CAXTQD010000369.1:0-4745 GCA_964246175.1 uncultured Chthoniobacterales bacterium
GCGACCGGCGTACCAGCTCCTCGGGGTGTTCGAGCCGGCGTTGACGGGAACTTTCGCAGAGACCCTGCGCCAACTCGGCCGCCGCCGCGCGTGGACCGTGCACGGCGCGGGGGGGATGGACGAGCTTTCCACCTTGGGGACAACGCACGTCAGCCGCTGCGAGGACGGGCACGTGGAAATTGGATGCGTCACGCCCGAGGATGCCGGCCTGCCGCGTGCCGAAAGCCTCGAAGCCCTTCGCGGCGGCACTCCGCAGGAAAACGCCGCGACTCTCGTCGGTATCCTGCATGGCGAGATCACCGGGCCGCGGCTTGACCTTGTGCTGCTCAACGCGGCGGCGGGCTTCGTGGTGGCGGAGTTGTCGCCCGACCTCCGCGCGGGCGTCGAACGGGCGCGCGAGGCAGTCGTCAGCGGCCGGGCGGGGCGGGTGCTAGCGAGGATGCGGGCAGCCGACTAGGCGGCAGACGCACCGTTTCAACGGTTTCTCTCCTGCGGCAGCGGTGGGGGCATTTCAGAGGACGCCGGACCGCGGCGAGAGGGCAAATGAGTGATGCAATATTCCTCACCGTCGCCGGCGACGCGGAACTCCAAATCCGGCGAACTCACCTCGGTCCGTCCGCACACCTTGCAGTGGTGCAGCGTTTCCTCAGTTTCCGGCGCCTGCGCGGTCTGGAACTGCTGCCGCCGTTGGACCGTGCGGCCCTGTTCGCGCCAGTACGCGAGCCACGACGGCCCGAAGAACAGGAGGTAATTCACCAGCGCCACCAGGATCGACAGCCGGTCCACCGCTGCACCGGCGATGAGTTGGAGGGACACGAGTACCAAGGTGAAGAGCGCCACCCACTTCACCCGCACCGGGATGATGAGGAAGAGCAGGATCGGGTAGTTGGGGAACAGCGTCGCAAACGCGTAGAAGAGCGACATGTTCAGGTACGCGCCGTTGAGGTCGCGGGCGTTGAGCAGGAAGGCGGCGGCCGTCGTGCCCAGCATACCGGTGAGATAGTACAGATTGAGCTTGAAGCTTCCCCAAGCCTGTTCGAGCCCCTCGCCAAGCAGCCAGAGAAATTGCAGGTACAGGAACACGAAGAGCACCGGCGGCAGGCCGAACATGCTGCCGAACTGCGGAATGAAGATGTAGCTGACCAGCCGCCACACCTCGCCGTGGAGCACGCGCTCGGGGCGAAGTTCGAGCACGTCCACGAGGCCGGGCTTGACCATCGTGAGCAGGAACACCAGCGCGTTGAAGGCGACGATGATGCGCATGAGCCCCGGCACGGCGAGGTGGCCGAAGCGGCGTTCGAGAGTGTTGATCCAGCGCATGTCACAGACGAAACGGCGCGCGTCCTCTGAATGGCCGGGCCACGGGCGGTGGGCGACGGGCGCACCGGAGTTCGCCTTCCTGCTTTGACAGCCCCCCAGCGCGCGGGCTATGCGTGTGGCGTGGAACCCGCCGCTGCTCCCGACTCACTCAAATCCACCCCGCTCCACGCCGCGCACGTGCGGCTTGGCGGCAAGATGGTGCCTTTCGGCGGCTGGTCGATGCCCGTGCAGTATCCCAGCGGCATCCTCGCTGAACACCGCGCTGTGCGCACGGCCGCCGGGGTGTTCGACATCAGCCACATGGGCCAGCTCATCGCCAGCGGCCCGGGAGCGAAGGCTTGGCTCAACTCTGTCTTTTCTAATAACCTCGACAAGATCAGCGCGGGGCAGAGCCAATACGGCTTCCTCCTCAACGAGGACGGCGGGGTCATCGACGACCTCATCATCTACGAGTACGCGGAGGGCGAGTACCTGCTCGTCGTCAATGCGTCCAAGATCGAGGAAGATTTCGCGTGGCTGAACGCGCACCTGCCCGCGGACGGCGGCCTCGAACTGAGCAACCGCTCGGACCGCTTCGCCGCGCTGGCCGTGCAGGGGCCGCGCACGCCGGAGGTGTTCGCGGCGTTCTTCGGGCCGGACGCGCCGATGCCCGAACGCTTCGGCGTGCGGGTAATTGACCACGAGGGGCTGACGTTCGTCGTCGCGCGCACGGGCTACACGGGCGAGGACGGCTTCGAGTGGTTCTTCCCGGCGCGGGCGTCGGAGGTCGTGTGGGACGAACTTCTCGAAAAAGGCAAGCCCTTCGGTCTGATCCCGTGCGGGCTCGGTTCGCGCGACAGTCTGCGCCTGGAGGTCTGCTATCCACTCAACGGCTCCGACTTGTCGCCGCAACGCACTCCCATCGAGGCGGGATTGGGGATTTTCGTCGATCTAAAGGACAAGGCGGATTTCGTCGGCCGCGAGGCGCTGCTCAAGCTCAAGGACGCCGGCGGCCCGACCGAACGGCTGGCGGCCTTCCGCATGACCGACAAGAGCCCGCCGACGCGTTCGCACTACGCTGTGCACGCGCCCGGCGGCGGCGAACGGGTGGGCGAGACGACCAGCGGCGGGTTCGCGCCGAGCCTGGATGGCGCGGGCATCGGCTTGGCGTACCTGCCAGCGGCCTTGGCAAAGCCCGGCACGGCCATCGACATCGACATCCGCGGCAAACGCTACGCCGCCGTCATCGAAAAGAAGCCGCTCTACAAACGCCGTGCCCCCGAACCCCAACCGGCCGGCGACGCCGCCTGAACCGTTATCCCTGTACCTTTCCATGAACGTTCCCGACGATCTCCGATTTGCCCCTACCCACGAATGGCTGCGCGCCTCCGACGGCTGCGTGGGCATCAGCGACCACGCGCAGGCCGAGTTGACGGACATCGTTTACGTCGATCTGCCCAAAGTCGGCACACGGCTGGCGGCCGGACAGACGGTGGCGGTGGTCGAGTCGGTCAAGGCGGCGAGCGACATCTACTGTCCGGTGGGCGGCGAGATCGAGGAGGTCAACGAGGCACTCGCGGGCAACCCGGCGCTGGTGAACACCGATCCGTACGGCGGGGGCTGGCTTTTTAAGCTGAAGGACGTGGACGCCGGGGACTCCGCGGCGCTGCTGGACGCCGAGACGTACCGGCACCAGATTTCGGCCTGAGAGCGGTGAGGGCGCTCCTGCTTGGGCCGCCTGCGCGACGGCTTCTTCCCCACCGCGTGTCGCGCTGACCGTCCCGCCGGCGTTCGCCGGGCAAGTGGAGCGGAAGACGTACCGACAGGGCGAACCGTTGACCAGTGACCCGCTGTTCTCCGACTACTACCGGGCTGAGCGGCCGACGACCAAACTCTACGGCCGCTGGACCGACCCGTCGTTCGTCTCCTACCCGGCGCGTGGCACCTCCTACGGCGAGGCCAAGCATCGGGGTTGGGTGGTCACCGTGCAGCGCGGCGTCTCTCCTAAAGTGCAGAGTGCTCTGCGGGCGAAAGACGGCTATGAGGCCAACTTGGGCGACGCCATCGACGCCTCTCCGCGGATTTACCCGCGCTTCCGGCACAAGCATTTCGCGTGGGGCGAGGCCGTTTCCTTCCTCGTGCAGTACCAGAACGACAACACCAACGATGTGCCCAACAACGGGATGCTGCGCTACGAGGTGCACGGCGTCACCAGCGACGGCCGGTACACGGTCGGCGCGCAGTTCGGCCTCACGCACCCGCAGTTGGCGGAGTTCGGACCGGGCAGAAACATCTGGATTGCCTCGGAGAGGTAACCCTACCTTGCTTTCGATAATCCAGCCTCGTACTTGCGCCGGTCGGAGTTCGCCTCGGGTAGCGTCTTGCGCGCGTTGTCGGCGACTTCCTTGGCGAGGGCTTTTGCCTCGTCCGCGTGGCCCTGCTTCTGTAAAAACTGCGCGTAGGAGAACGCGGCGTCTATCCACGCGGCATTGCCCTTGCCGACCGTGCGCGCGAGGCCGTCGGCGGCGCGGCGGTAGAGAGGCTCGGCCCCGGCGGGGTTGCCCCGGGCGTCAAGGACCTCGGCCACTTGGGCGGCGCTCACTAGCGTATCCGGATTGTCCGGCCCGAGCGCCTTTTCGCGTCCTTCAAGGCTGTGGCGGGCGAGCACTTCCGCGCCGGCGAGGTTGCCCTCGGCCACGAGCACGGTGGCGAGATTGAAGACGCTTTCCAGGGTGTCGGGGTTGTCCGCTCCGAGCGCGGCCTCGCGGCCTTCCAGACAACGGCGGTAGAGAGGCTCGGCGTCCGCGAACTTGCCGGCGGCGGAGAGCGTCTCGGCCACGTCGTTGACGCTGTCGAGCGTGTCAGGCTGGTCCTTGCCCAGGGTGCGCTCGCGCGCTTCCAGGCAGCGGCGGTAGAGCGCCTCGGCGGCAGGGTAGTCACCTTTCGCGCGCAGGGTGTCGGCGACGTTGCCGGCGGCGTCGAGCGTCTCGGGCGCATCCTTGCCGTCGGCGTGCTCGCGCGCGTCGAGGATGCGGCGGTACAGGGCCTCGGCCTTATCGAACTCTCCCTTCACCACGAGCAGGTGCGCGAGGTTGGCGACGGTGGCGAGCGTGTCCTCGTCGCCGGGGTCGAGGGTGCGTTCCTGGGCTTCGAGTGCGCGGCGGTAAAGAGACTCGGCGCTGGTGAGGTCGCCCTTGGCGGCGAGGACGCTGGCGAGGTTGTTGAGACTGGCGAGGGTGTCGGGGTCCTCCTTGCCGAGGGTGCGTTCGCGCGCTTCGAGGCAACGGCGAAAAAGCGCCTCCGCAGCGGGGAGGTCGCGGCGGGCCTGGAGCAGGCCGGCGAGGTTGTTGACGCTCTCCAGCGTGTCGGGATCGTCCTTGCCGTCGTTCTTTTCGTGGTCGGCGAGGAGCCGGCGGTAGAGGGTCTCGGCCCCGGCGAGGTCGTTC
>CAXTQD010000369.1:4755-5091 GCA_964246175.1 uncultured Chthoniobacterales bacterium
TTCTTGCCGCGGAGCACGTCGCCGAGGTCACCGAGGGCCTGGAACGTCTCGGGCCGGTCAGGGCCGCCCGCGGCGGCTTCGGCCTGTGCGAGGTTGCGGCGGGCGAGGGGTTCCGCGTCGGCGAACCGTCCGTCCGCGCACAACGCCGCCTCCAGCCCGCGCGCGACGGCGGTGTGGAGCGGGGCGTCTTCCTGTTCGTCGGTGAGTGCCAGGGCCGCGCGGTACGGATCGGCGGCGTCGGCGTAGCGGCCGGCGGCGAACTCACCGTCGCCCAGGGCCAGGAGCGCGTCGCGCCGCAGCCGGGTCCAGTCGGCGGCGTGTTCGCCCCCGGTGGGA
>CAXTQD010000370.1:0-5070 GCA_964246175.1 uncultured Chthoniobacterales bacterium
CATCCCGGCGGGACATGCCGCTCTCTCCGGACGAAATCTTGCCGGCGAGTACGATGCCGCCAGCAAGCAGGCCGATGATCACCAGCGCCGGCACCAGATACCTCTTCCAGCGCGTCCCTTCCGCGGGCTCGTCTGCGAACGGGTCGTCCATGTTACTTGCTGCCTTGCGGCTTGGTGGCCAGGCCGACCTGCGCGATGCCCAACCGGCCCACGACATCCAGCACCTCCATCACGGCCTGGTACTGCGTCTGGCTGTCGCCGCGGATGACAACCGGGAAGTCCGGCGTCTGCGCCTTCTGCGCGGTCAGACGCTGTTCCAACTCGGTGATGCTCACCGGGATCGTGTCCAGGAAGATCTTCCCCTCGTTGTTGATGGTGATCGCCTTGGTCTTCGGCTTCGCCAGACTCGGAGAATTGCTCGCCTTCGGCAGGTTCACCTTCAGCCCCTGCACGCTGGCCGTGGTCATCAGGATGAAGATGACCAACAGCACGTAGGCCAGATCTAACATCGGCGTGATGTTGATGTCGTCGTACGGCTTGTCTTCCTGGACTTGCATGGCGGTGGGTTACGCGAGTTCGAGCACTCTTTCCTCCGGGCTGGCTGCCGTGCTACCGGCCCGGCCCCGACGCCCGCCGTAATACTCGGCGATCTTCGTCACGAACTCGTCGATGAACACGTTCATGTCGCTCGCGGCGTTCTTTACCTTGGCGAGCAGGTAGTTGTATCCGAACAACGCCGGGATCGCGACGGCCAGACCCGCCACCGTGGCCGCCAAGGCCGCAGCGATGCCGGGGGCAATGGCGTTGACGTTCACGTCGCCTTGCGCAGCGATAGCGGCGAAGGTGATCATGACTCCCACCACTGTGCCGAGCAGGCCGAGGAACGGACCGCCGGAGATGGCGATGGTCAGCAGCACCATCAGGCTGTTGAGCTTCTGGGTTTCACGCGTCAGCCCCCCGTCGAGCGAGGCGCGGATCGCCTCGATGGAACGCCCGGAGAGCAGGTGCTTGTCCGCCCCGTCCAGCGCCATGCGGTGACGAATTTCCTCCGCGCCGATCCTATAGATGTGATAGACGGACGAGTGCCGGATGACGTTGCGCTTGTTGGCCTGGATGCGGCCTCCTAACGTCACCACGTTCTTCGCGTCCGTGTCGTCAAGGAAGCTCAGGTCGGCGGCGACGTGCTTCCAGTGCATGAGGAAGGCGGCGTTCCCCTTCTGGGTCACGCCCAGGTAGCGAGCCTTGCTGATCATCACCAGCCAACTGATGGCCGACATGACCGCCAGGATGCCGATGACGATCCAGCCGTCGACCGTGAGCGAGCCCAGGATGATGCCCACGAAGCCGCCGCTCAGAAAACCGTGCTCCTTCTCGTCTACGCCGAACGCCACCACCTTGGAATCCTTCTCCGCTCCCTGCGTGGCCGCCGCGAAGCCCAAGAAACCGGCGGGGCGGGCGACCTTGGAAAACTCCAACTCGTCGATCTCGCTGGCGGCACCCGGCAGGTTAGAACCGGCGTCCGCGCCGACGAAGATCGGCGTCGTCATCGCCGGCACGGCCCCAGAGACGCTGGCTGCTTTGGCGCCGTCCACGTACAATGTCGCCTGCGTGCCGTCCACCACGGCGGCGAGTTGGTGCCAGCCGTTCGCATCGAGCTTGGCGGTGCCGCGCGCCCGTTGGCCCGCCAACTGGAAGTAGGGCGCGTTGTCCTCAATCCCGAGCACGACGCTCGCTCCGTTCGCGCTTCGGCTCAGGAGCGCCCCGTTGCTGGCCGCCCCCAGCTTCACCCAGACGCTCCAGGTAAAAGACGCGCCCTCCGCCCACGTCAGCGAGTCGGAGTTGGGGATTGAAACGGAAGTCGCCGGCTCCAGGCGTGCTCCTGGCCCGATGAGCGACCCGGACGCAGGCAGGGCACTCTTCTCCGCGTTGTTGCCGTAGGAAGTAAAGTCGTGCGGCGGCGTACCAGCTTCGTTCCAATGGTAGACCAGCGTTGTGTCCGCGTTGTACGTAGCCTTGGCGTCCTCCGCGCGTTCCGCCTTGGCGTTGCCGTAGTACAGCCAGAGCGTGATCTTCGTGTTGGGCTTCACGTCGGGGACCTTGACCCACACGAACGCCTCGTCGAGCAGCGAGTCATACTTCTCGATGTGGTACGGCAGCACCGTCTTGTCGTCCGCGGCGATGAAGCGGATATCGCTGCCGTCCTCCTTTGCCTCCGGGAAACTGAAGTTCCCATCGTACAGACGCACCAGGAGCGCGACCGTGCCGACCGGACCGGCCAGCGGCGTACCGGCCGCCGCGGGATCAATCGTGATCTGCTTGCGCACCGTCCAATCCTTGTTCCAGTAGGCGCTGGCCGGTTCCAGCCAGCCGAAGGTCAGGAGGGCGAGTAGAATCGCCGACAGCTTTGCGTTCATTGGTGTGTTCACGGTTAAAACTCTCCCCAGACTCGGAAGGTCGCGCGCGGGTCGAAGGCGTCCGTCGAACTCTCGCTCGTGAGCGGAAGCGCGAGGTCGAGCGAGCCGTTGAAGTGGTCGCGCCAGTGGACCCGGGTGCCGAGTCCGATGCTGACCAACCCGAAGCTGTTCGTTTGCTGCGGCAGCACGTCGATCAGACTATAGTAGCCGCCCTCCGCGAACAGGTAGAAGCGCCACTCGTTCGTCGCCGCGCCGCGCCCTGCCAGGACGTTGGGACTGCGCAGTTCGACGGTGGCCGCAATCCCGTCGTCGCCCAGCACCTCGGCTTCCAGGTAGCCGCGCACGGTGCCCAGTCCACCGCCGGCGAACTGCTCGCTGTTCACCAGCGGCTGGTCGGCCACCTGCCCCTGGAGCTTGCCAAAGATTTGGAAGCTCGCCGGGAGGTCGCGCTGGTGCGAGATGTCGCCGCGCAGATAGAAAAAGTTTCCGTCCGCCTTGAAGCGGTTCAGATCGAACTCGGCCGCGTTGCTCCCCAACTCGCGCACGGCGAAAGTCAGCCCGGCGTCGGCGGTGGTCACCGAGCCTTTCGGCGCCCAGGTCGCCGTGTAGTTCAAGCTGAAGGGATAGTACGTGACCGGGGTCGGCGTCAGCGTTCCCCCGATGGTGACATCCTGGTCGAAGTGCTTGTGGTCAAAGCCCAGGGTTACCGAATGGTAGAAGTCCGTCTGCCCCGGCAATGTGATGATCGCCCGCAGACCTTCCACATCGCCGCGGCCGGCCACGGCGATGTCGCCCAAGGTGTTGACGTTCGATTCCTGCTTGACGCCCTGGACGACGAACGAAACGGCGGACCATCCCGGGACCCGTGCCACGTAGTAACCGGAGTAGACCTGTACTTGGTTCAAGTCCTGCGGCGAGATCTGCACGCTGCCGCCAATGGTGTGGTTCAGTTGCCACAGGTTGTCGTAACTCACCGATGCGTCCAACCGGAGCGGATCGGTGTTGATACTGCGGCGGTTGTTAATCTCCAGGCTGCCGTGTAGCGGCGAGGTGTCATCCACTTTCAGATCGATGTCCACGGTGCCGGGGATGACGCCGGCATTGAGCGACGGCGTCACGCGGCGACCCGACGCCTGGTTCAGATCGACGATCTGCGAACTGACCTTGTTGAAGTTCGGCACGCTGCCTTCCGCCAGGGAGGGCACCTGCGCTTTGATTCTACTGGGTAGAGAATAACGCGCGCCGCGCACCCGCAGCCGGCCCACGGTGCCTTCCACGATGTCCAGATAGATCGTGCCGCCAGCAGGATTCTGCGCCGGGATTTGCACTGCCACCGTTTGGAAGCCTTTGCTCTGGATGAGTTTTTCTAGGGAGCTGCGCGCTTGCTCCACATCGCCCACACCGCGTCCCGGACCTAGGTAGGGATAGACGGCTTCCTCTACTTCACTCCGGGAAAGGCGGTGGTTGCCCCGCACCCGGTACTCCTTGATAAAAAGCGAGCCGGTCAGCGGCGCTTCTACGGCCGTCAGCTTCTGCGCGGGACTCCCTCCGCTGCTGCCTTGCGCAAGCGCCGTCGTCACCAAGCATCCTGCCACGCAGTACAGATAAAGCGCCACCGTTCTCCAGCGAGTAGACGACGGGCGACAACATGTACGGGTAGTGGGCGTGGCGGCAAGCATGAGCAAGAGTGACGTACCGTTCTGACGAGTTTCCTCTGTATCACGCCGCTCCCGAAATACCCAACCGGCGAGGAGTTACGTTTTCGTGACGACAGGGACAAACTCGCCACCAAAACGTCACAAAATGTGACGTGCATCCCCACCTTGCCTAACGGAAGCTCGCGTCCGCCACGGCCTCTCAACTCCTCGTCCAGTGAAACGAACATTCTCCCCGGGGTCCTCCGCCCCATTTCTCCTCAAGACGCTGATATTCTTGGCAGTGCCCGTCGTGCTGGCCATAGCGGCAGCACGCACTTCGGAATCGGCGGCCTACGATAACACCAAGGGAGACTTTATCCTTGGCTTCCGCAAGGACACCTCTACGACCAGCGTCCTGGTGGACATCGGCCCGATCTCGGACTTTACCACCGGGCATACCTTCAACCTGGGGTCGCTCGGCAACGTCCTTGCCGCCACCTACGAGAGCGGTTGGGCCACCGACCCGGACATCTTCTTCTCTCTGGCCGCTACGACCCGGCCTGAGGATGGGACGGTCGAGGTTAATTATGTCACTTCCCCAGAATATCCCGCCAGCGGCACCCCCGCAGTGGTCTGGCGCAGGCTGACGAACACCAATTCGGGTATCCTGCAGAACAAAATCAAAACCTGTGGGCAGGAATTCAATCTCTTCACCGTGCAGAGTGGAACCAACGCGGTTCAGGAGCCGAGCACCTCGCCCAACGCCTATCAAAACTACATGCCGGGTGGCACGACGGACGCCGCCCACGCTACCAGCGGCAACATCGCGTGGGGCTTCTTCAATCCCACCTCGGAGGGAAACCTAACTCCGCCCGGGGTGACCGGCGTGGTCCTCCACCTGATCCAAATCACCCCTGGCAGTGGGCCTGGAACGGACCTCGGCACTTTCACGCTCAGCGCAGATGGCAACACTTTGACGTTCTCTGCCGCATCGTCGACGCCAACGCCCACCCCGACGC
>CAXTQD010000371.1:0-5050 GCA_964246175.1 uncultured Chthoniobacterales bacterium
ACCGCGACATCCGCACCACCAGCCGCTACACCCACGTGGCCCCGGAGCATACCCGCGGCACCATGGACGCGCTCGGCGGCAGCTTGCCCCCGCCCCGCCACCACCTCGCTGCGGGAGGAACACGCCGTGGAAAATTATGACCCAAGCTACGATCCAAGCCGTTGCGCCAAGTGCCCGTCCGGATCGTAGGCTTCCAGGTAGTCCGAGGCTGCACCCGCGAGCCGGTCCGGAAACACCACGAGGTTCACGCCTCCGGGATGCTTGACCGAGGGATAGCGGATGCCTGCAATCGCGCCCGAGTCGAACGCCACCCGGGCGAGAACCTGCGTGGGCGGCTGCACGACCTTCACCCAGGTTCCCGTGATCTCTTGCTCGTTGGTGCCGAGCAAGGCGAGCGTTGCCGCGTCGGTGAGGTCCAGCACGCGGCTGACCACGCCATCGGCGCTGATGATGACCAGGGGCGAGGTGCGAATGGGCACCGGCCCGTGCGGCACGGAGATCAGGGCAGAGACTTCCGTCAAAGCCGTCACGGGACCATCCGCCAGGTAGATCGAGTCGAAGCTCCCCTTCGGCGTAAACCGTGCGCCAAAGAGCTTGGCCGCCCCACCCCACAGCGGTTGGGGCGCACTACTCCCTCCGGGGGGCGGACCGAGCAGATGCCGATAGCCGATGGTGCGTGACCAGGGACCGTGCACGGCACACAGCTTGGCCGTCACGAGCGCCGTGGCGAGATCAGCCAGCGCGAGCATCAGACCGGCACACCCGACAGCGCGTTCTCCAAGATCGTGAGCACCGCCTCGGCCCGGTTCTGCAGGATCGTGTCCAGTGCCGTGGCATCGTCCAGATCGGGATGCGGCGTGTTGAGCCAGGCGCGCACCAGTTCGGGCTTGTGGAAGAACTCGTCAAGGATCTCCAGGGATCGTTTCACCGGATGGAGTGCTTCTTGGAACGCTTCGGCGTCAGGATTACGATGTGCGGTCTTGTAGTTGAACTCCAAGCCTTCCGCAAGACGCTTGAGCGGCACTCCGAGGTACTCGGAAACTTTCCGGGCGTCCACCCGGCCGGTCGCCGGGTCGTGCAGCCCGGGGAGGATCACGCGCCCGCCCGCCGCCTGCCGCAACGAACGCAGCTTGGCCTCTAGAGCTGCGATCTGATCCTCAACCGGCGGCTCTGTGCGGCTAACTTTCTGGCGTTGCAATGTGGCAGACATGAAAGAAGTCTACGAAAAGTCTCGCATAAGTCCACAAAGATTCGCCAGAGGAACTCGCCTTTCGAAAGAAAGAGCGAATTGGGGTGTGCCGACGCTCGCCAAAAGCCGCCCGGGCCAGTTATGCTCAGACGCAGCCATGACACCGAGCGAAACTGCCTTCCTCGAACGCGCCGTCGTGCAACTGCTCTTTGTCTCGGGTCGGGAGTTTTCCATTGAGGGCTTGCGCGAGACCCTGCGCGAGTTGTTCGTCCAGGAGCCTGATGCCACGGTGCGCGCGGCGGCAAGCGTGGGTAGCTTCGAGCTGTTGCAAGTGCTGCTCAAGACCACACAGAAACTAGAAAAGCTCGGCCTGCGCTTGGACATGCGCGCGGGTGGGGTGCGGATCACCACGGCCGAGGTGCGCCCCCCAGCACTCCGCAACTACTTCGCTGCGCTGGCCGAACAAACCAAAGTTGAGCAAAGGGATCAATCCAACGCCGAGCAAGAAGGAGAGGCCGGGCCACTCAGCCCCACCGGGCTGGAAGTACTCGCCTGCATCGCTTTCAAGCAGCCGCTCTCCCTGCCCGAGATCAACGCGTACTTCACGACTGACAAGCGTTCGGTTGTCCACCGCTTGCAGCACCTGGGACTCGTGGATTGCCGCACGGCGGGCGAAACGGGACGCACCGTTTGGATGACCACGGGCGAGTTTTTGCGCCGCTTCAACCTCCAATCGCCGGTGGATTTGGATCGTCTCCTCATCGCGGGCGGATTGCCCAAAGCCGCATGACCGGTTCGAGTTTTACAGCACGGCTTCCAGGTACGGGCGCATGACGTTGCCCATCCGACAGACCTGAGCGAACGCGAGCACCTGCGTCCAATCCCGCTTGCGCCGCCCACGGTAGGTCCGCAGTGCTTCGAGCGCCACGTCCAGGCCCAGCTTGTGGCGGTACTTGAAGGCGTCAGCGAGGGTTTTCTCGGGCGAGTAGATTTGCATCGACGCGCCATCGACCTCGTGTTCCTGGACACCGGCGTGCAGCGAAGCCACAGAAAAGCGAAAGACTTCCAGCGGAGGATGGTCGAGGCGCGGGATGCGGGCAGTGCGCGGCAGCACGATGGCGACCGCGTGCGGCACCTGGGTCGTCAGGCGGTGGAAAGCCAGGGCGGTCAGCAGGCAGAACACCGCGCGGGGCACTTTCTTGGCCACCGTGAGCAGGTCGGGTTCGCCGGGCGCAGGCAGCGCGGCAAGACGGTACAGCCCACGCGCCACCTGCTCGATCTCACCGGCATCACGCAGGGCATAAAGCGTACGGGGATGGATGCCGGCGCGTTGCGCCTCGCCCGTGCGTAGGGTGCCTCGGTGCACCGCAAACACCTGTTGAGCCTGCCGGAGGGTCGTGACCATGGCGGATAGAAACGTAGACAGTTATCGATAAGTATTTACTTTCCTATCAAACGCGACGGGATTTTTTGCCTGAGCAGCATCTTCGGGCGTCGCCTCCGCTAGTGTTCGGACGTCCGAACATCCTGCGCTTTACCCGTGACGAAGTGTCAGCGTGCATCCGTGCTTGACGGCAGGGCCGGACGCGCCGCAAAAAAGCGGGTGACGCACGACGACCATCGCGCGCGAGCACCGTTGTTCGTCGACCTTCAAAGCCGCTCTCTCCGCCGCATGAGTTCTCCCCCTTCCGCCACGAACTCCCCCGCGCCGGTCATCGCCGTGATGAACCAAAAGGGCGGCACCGGCAAGACGACCACGGCAGTCAACCTCGCCGCGGGCCTGGCCCGACTCGGGCGCACCGTGCTTCTGGTCGACCTCGACCCCCAGGGCCACGCCACCTACGGGCTGGGGGTCGACTTCGACGAACTGCCCGCCGATACCCCCACCGTCGCGCGCCTCTTCGGCGACGAGCGCCTGCCGGTGCGCGCGCTGGTCATGCCCACGCGCGAGCCGAACCTGAGCCTCCTGCCCGCCGACATCCGCCTGGCCCACGCAGCGGCCAACCTCCATGTGCGCAACTTCCGCGAGTCGGTGCTGCGCAAGGCGCTCGCCGCCGAGGCTGGGCGGTACGATTACGTGATCCTCGATTGCCAGCCGACGCTCGATGTCCTGGCGATCAACGCGCTTGTCGCCGCCAACCGCGCCATCATCCCCACCCCGCTGGCCGGTCACGCCCTACGCGGACTCTCCGACCTGCTCTCCACCATCGAGAACATCAAGGGCGAACCCGCCGGCGGCCTGGGCTCCGAGGCCTTCGACTGGCGGGTGCTGCTCACCATGACCGGCGGCGCCGGCGAGGAACGCCAGAGCCGCGCCTGGAAGATCCTCGAATCCGTCCAGAACCGCATCCTCGCCACGCGTATTCGCCGCAACGAGGCCATTGAGCGCAGCCAGATGGAGAGCGACGCACAAGGCGGGCTGACTCCCGTCGTTCTGCAAAAAGACTGGAGCCGCGGCGCGCGTGACTACCGCGAACTGGTGCGCGAAATCGAATCCCTATGGCGTTAAAGAACCGTTTCGAGCGGATCGCGCGCGGCGAGCGGACGCGGCCGGCGGGCTTCGGGCCGCTGGATTCCGAGGGCGACACCGTGCGCTTTTTGCACGTCGCTCCCTCGCAGATCCAGCGCGACCCGACGCAGCCCCGCAAGGACCTGGGCGAACTCGACGGTCTACGCGCTTCCATCAAGGACCAAGGCATTCTCCAGCCGCTGATCGTCACGCCGCTCGACGACCAGCAGTACCGGTTGGTCGCGGGCGAGCGGCGGCTGACGGCGGCACGCCAGCTCGGGCTGGCCGAGGTGCCTGTGCTGGTGCGCAGCGTCGAGGAGCAGGCACGGCTGATCTTCCAGATCGTCGAGAACCTCCACCGCAAGGATCTGTCTTCGGTCGAAGAGGCCGAGGGGGTGCGGCGGCTCATCGACGAACTGGGCCTGAGCCAACGCGAGGCGGCAGCGCGTCTGGGCAAGAGTCTGACGTACATCAACGAACTGCTGCGCGTGCTCCAACTGCCGGCCGACGTGGTGGAAGCCGTTCGGACGTCCGAACAGCCGATTTCCAAATCGCTGCTGCTCGAGATCACCAAGCAGCCTGACGAGACGCGGCAGCGCCGGCTCTGGCAACAAGCCAGCGGCGGCGGACTGACGGTCCAGCAGGCGCGTCGGCACAAGCAGGCAGCACGGTCGGCCACCGGTAAAGACAAGGCGAGGGCCCGACGCGACGCGGCACAACCCGACGCGACCGCCCCCCCGGACGGCTGGAGCGTGCGGACCGCCGCAGGCGTGGTGAGCTTCCGGCTGGAGAATGGCGGCACGCCCGAAGCGGAACAGGTTCGCCAGGCACTGGCCGAGGCGATGCGGGCTGCGGGGGGCGCGAAGGGGCAGATGCGTCCCTGAGCCGTGGGCCGGCAGGCCCGGTTGCCATTGGTGCATGGCCCTGTCACCACAGACACGTCGTCCACGGGAGAAAACCCGGCGCAAAAAAAGGGGGGCTAGCCTCGGGCTGCCGCCTGGCGCACCTCCTCGACGAGCGAGGGATAACGCTTGAGGAGGCCCGCGTAGGTTTCCGGCAGGCGGGCGTCGGGATACTTCTGCTGGAGGTAGGCACGCCAACCCGGCGGCTCGGACCCGGAAATTGGTGACTTTGGCTTGGGCGTGCGCGTCGGCCGGAGCGCGCGGGGAGCCTGCCAGTCTTGCCGGAGCGCGGCCAGGAAAGCCCGGGCGGCGTTGTCGCGTGGGGCGCCGCGGATGATCTCGGCCTTCTGGCTGACGTAGTCGACCCCGTGCGCGGCGACATGTTCCCGAACTGTCTCGCGCTGGTGAGGACTGAGGCCGAACTCCGCGATCCAGCCATCGATCTCTGCG
>CAXTQD010000372.1:0-5043 GCA_964246175.1 uncultured Chthoniobacterales bacterium
CCGAGGCTCTCGCCACCCCGACGCCCAACGCCGCCGAGGCCCGCGAACAAACGTGGCTCAAGGAACAGGGCGTCAAGCCCGAGGACGTGACGAAGCGTGACACCGGTCAGGACGACGACCACGACGGCTTCACCAACGATGAGGAACTCGCCGCCGGCACCGACCCGAACGACCCTAAATCTCATCCACCCTACGCCGTGAAGCTGCGCTTGGAGCACGTCAGTGGCGAAGCCTTCCCGGTGGTGTTCGAAAGCGCCGCGGCAAAGGGCGACCGGGTCACGGTCAACGTCCGCGGCAAAAGTGGCGTCGAGGTGGAAGTCGGCAGCAAAATTCCCGGCACGCCTTACCGAGTGGAAAAGATGCGTCGTCGCGGCATCTCTGAAAAAGACACCGCTCGGCCGCTAGATGTGTCCGAGCTGACGTTGACGAACACCGACACCAAAGCGCGCATGGTGCTCGTGCGCGGCATGACGAGCAACGGCGCGGACGGCCGCGCGACCATGCGTTTATCTTTGGATGGCTCGGAGGTGACGGTGCGCCAGGGCGAGCAGTTCACCTTGCCGCGCGACCCGGCAATGCGCTACGAGGTCCTAGATATCCGTCCGACGCAGGTCATCCTCAAAATCGTCGGCACTGACCGGACGGTGACGGTGGAAAAATGATTGGGCATTTGTCGTGAGCGTGATGTTCGAGGTGTACTACGGCGGACCGCGAGACGCAGCTTACCGCCCAAGTTGCAGCCCTTGACGGTCGCTTCGATTATTGGGAGGACAGTGGCAAGTCGGGTGTCTGCCTTACTTATAAATTCGATAGCTGGCTGCAGGCAGAGTATGCCGCCACCATCCTGCGCAAGCAGAAAGAACACGTCGAGGGTCCGCAGGAATACGGCGACTAACTGCCTACTTGGCAAACGCATTGCACGACCCCTCACGCTGTCGGCGACGATTGCACTTATCATGCCCATCCCCCTCGAAGACCAACTCGGCGACGTGCTCGGCAAAGCGCGTCGCGGCCTGCGCCTGAGCGAATCTCAACTCGCGCAAAAATCCGGTGTCGGCCTGGAAAACGTCGAGGCGTTCGGCAAGGGCAACCTCCTCGACGACGCCGACACGACCGCTAAAATCGCCCGCGCGCTCGGCCTTTACGCGCCTGCGCTGCTCGAACTCGGCCGCGGCGAATGGCACCCGGGCGAGATCGCCTTGCCACCGACCGTCACGGCGTACAACCAACCCTTCGGCGGCGACATGACGGTTAATTTCTACCTCGTCTGGGACCGCGACGGCGGCCGGGCGGCGGCGTTCGACACCGGTGGCGACTGTGGGCCGCTCTTGCAAACACTCCGCGACAAAAAACTCAAGCTCGAAGCCATTTTCCTGACGCACACGCATTCCGACCACGTCGCCGACCTCGACCGGCTCACCGCGGAAACGGACGCCCCCGTTTACGTCCCGGAACAGGAGCCCATCGACGGTGCGACCCCTGTGCGCGACGAAGACACGTTCACCGTCGGCGGGTTGAAGATCACCGCGCACCTGACCCCCGGGCACTCGCCGGGCGGCACAACGTACTTCGTCGAAGGCTTGGCACCGACGCTCGCAGTCGTAGGCGACGCGCTGTTCGCGGCGTCGATGGGCGGCGTCACTCCCGAGAAATACGCCGACGCGCTCAAGGCCAACCGCGAAAAGATTTTCACGCTGCCCGACAACACGGCCATTCTCCCGGGCCACGGTCCCGTGACCACCGTGGATAAGGAGAAGCGGCATAATCCATTTTACGCGGCGGACGTGTGACAGCCCGACGCGTCGCGTGCAGATGACTTCTCTCGGTCTACCCGGAACGCCCTTGAAGAAGTGTCTGAACTAGATATCTCGGGCGGGCAACCTTGCGGTTACCCGCTTGGACCTATTCGGTGAGTGGCAGCCAGTGGCGGCCATCCTTGGCGAGCAGGTCGTCCGCCCCCTTCGGCCCCGCGCTGCCAGCCGCGTAGGGTTCGGGTTCCGCGCCCGCGCTCGCCGCTTCGATGAGCGGCTGCACCACGGCCCAGCTCGCCTCGATGTTGTCGGCGCGCTGGAAGAGCGTCGCGTCACCAATCATGCAATCATAAAGGAGCGTCTCGTAGCCGACGTTGGGCTTCTCTTCAAAGAAGTCCTTGTACTTGAAGCTCGTGTCCACCTTGCCCAAAGTCATCACTGGACCAGGCACCTTGGCGTTGAACTGCGTGTCGATCCCTTGGTCCGGGTCGATCATCAGCTTGACGATGTTCGGTGCGAGCTTGTCCACAGATGTGTCCTTGAAGATTTGGTACGGTGCCGGCTTGAAGTGAATGGCGATCTCCGTGCGCCGCGCGCCGAGTCGTTTGCCCGTGCGCAGGTAGAAGGGCACGCCTGCCCAGCGCCAGTTCTCGATGTGCAGCTTGAGCGCGACGTACGTTTCCGTCTTGCTGTCGGGCGCGACGTTGGCTTCCTCGCGGTAGCCTTTCACGGGCTGGCCGAACTCTTGGCCGGCCGTGTACTGGCCACGCACGCACTCCTCTACCTTCACGGGCTGCGTGCCCTCGATGAGCTTGGCCTTTTCGGTGCGCACATCCTCCGCAGCGAAGGAGTTCGGCGGCTCCATCCCCGTCATGCACAGGAGCTGGAAAAGATGGTTGGGCACCATGTCGCGCAAGCAGCCCGTCGGCTCATAGAACGCCCCGCGCTGCTCCACGCCGATGGTCTCGGCCACCGTGATCTGCACGTGGTCGATGTACTCGCGCCGCCACGTCGGCTCGAACATGCCGTTGGCAAAGCGCACGGCCATGATCGACTGGATCGTCTCCTTACCCAGAAAGTGGTCCACGCGGTAGAACTGCGACTCGTCGCCCTGCTTGAGGATGCGCGCGTTCAACTCCCGGGCGCTTTGCAGGTCGCTACCGAAAGGCTTTTCGATCACCACGCGCCGGAACGTCTTCCCGTCCTCGCTCTGCTTGAGCAGGCCGCTCTGGCCGAGGTGGTCGACGATGGGTCCGAAGAAGCGCGAGGCCACGGCCAGGTAGAATACCACGCTGCGGTCCTCGCCGCCGATCTTCTCGGCCAGCGCCTTGTAGGTATCGTCCTGGTCGAAGTCGGCCTTGAAATAACTCATCTTCTCCGTCACCCAGCCCCACTGCTTCTCGTCAATGTGGGGCGTGTAGAACTCGGCCGTCTTGTCCTTGGTGAAAGACTGCATCGTGTCGGTGAGCGACTGGCGCCAGCCGTTGTCGTCGGTGTCGGTGCGGTCGAGGCCGATGATCTTGAAGTCGGCGGGGAGCAGGATGCTGCCCGACAGGTTGTAGAGCGCGGGCATGAGCAGGCGCTTGGTCAAGTCGCCCCCGGCCCCGAAAATGACCAGGGTGCAGGGCGGCGCTGGATGGGTGCCCGAGGGGCCGTTGTCGTGGCTTTGAGATGGGATCATGGAAGGACGGCGTTGGATTGGAGGACGCGGCTTGTCCGGTGTTCCTCCACAAACGCCAATCGGATTCGACCGCGCCCGCGCGCGGGCCGCCCGGCGCGAACGATCTCTCTGCATGAGCTTCGAAGGTTTCGATCTGGACGGCTTCTGGAGACACTCCGAGTTCGCCGCGCGGGAGTACGTGAGCGAACCGCTCACCCCCGCGCTGGTCGCCGCTGTCGAGCAATCCCTCGGCTACCGGCTGCCGGCCGCGTACGTCGAACTGATGCGTCACCAGAACGGCGGGTTCCCCGTCTGCACCAACCACCGCACCGCCGCACCGACTTCCTGGGCCGAGGATCACGTCGCTATCAATGGCATCTTCGGCATCGCGAACCAGAAATCCCACTCGCTCGGCGGGCGCTCCGGCAGCCGCTTCTGGATCGAAGATTGGGAATATCCACCCATCGGCGTGTACTTCGCTGATTGCCCCTCGGCCGGCCATGACATGCTCTGCCTGGATTACCGTGCCTGCGGACCGCAGGGCGAGCCGTCGGTGGTCCACGTCGATCAGGAGTTCGACTACGCGATCACGCCGGTGGCGGCGTCCTTCGAGGCGTTCGTGCGCGGGCTGGCGGCGGACGATGCGTTCCCCTCGTGACGCCCGCCCAAGCCGACCTCGCGCGGCGCCGCCCCGTGTGGCTGGCCCTCTCGGACCTGTTCCTGGACACGGACGTGCAGCTTTTCCGGGAGGGGAACACCCGGCTCCTGGCCGCTTCGACGTACTCGCTCGACCAACTCGACACAATCCTGCGCGAGGAAGTGTACCCCGCCTGTGCGTTTAATCTCTCGCTCGTCGCGGGCGAATGGACGGGTTTCAACGAATCTTGGCTGGAACGACGCATCCTGCGCGGCGGTCCGCCGCTCCGGCCATGGTGGCGTCGGTGGCTGCGCTACTTGGCCCTCGGCTGGCCCCTTCCTGTACGCCTACCGGCCGAATGGCCCGACTGGCGCGCAGAGATAGTCCGTCTCCGCGCGCGGCCGCCCGACGCCCCTTGAACCCGCCGTGCCGTCAGACCAACGTGGCGGCGTGCAGGGCCTGCTGATCTTCCTCGGACTGGCCGCGCTGGGTGCGCTGCTGCCCGTGCTACTGCTGGTCGCGGCCGTGCTGGTGGCGCTCGACCGGCGGCGGGTCCGCGCCGCGGAGGCGTTCGGCTGCACACACGGTGGGCAAACGCTCGGCCGAGAAGGACTCGCCTTGGGCGACGCGGCGTGGACCGAGCACTTCGCCGTGCTCCGGCGGAAATACCCGCACTCGGAGCTGCGCGTTGTGCGGGACGTGTACGCCGTGTGTCCCCATTGCGGTGCGCGCTACGGGTACGACAAGGACGCACGCACGTTCCGCCTCCTGCCCGACCTCGCGCCGGTTTGACGCCCCCCGCACCGGGAGCAATGATGGGTCCATGCCGACGCGTCTGTGCCTCTGCCTCCTGGGACTCGTTTCGCTCGGTTGGCCGCCCCTCGCGCCGGCCGCACCGAAGCGGGATGGACTCGACCGCGAGACCCTCGTGACCGTCATGTCCGGCGACTACGTCATCGTGGGCCGGCGCGCCGACTCGGAGGCGACCTACACCG
>CAXTQD010000373.1:0-5007 GCA_964246175.1 uncultured Chthoniobacterales bacterium
CGCCACGGCGGCATGGCCGTCAAGGAGATGGCCGCGCAGTTCCGCATGAGCTACATGGGGGTCAAGCAGCACTGCCTCGACTTGGAGAAGGAAGGCTATCTGGACACCTGGCGGCGGCCTAAGGGCAAGGGACGGCCGGAAATGCTCTACCGCCTCACCCGTCGCGCGCAGGACTTATTTCCCGGCGTCAGCCACTCGCTGACCGTCGAGGTGCTCGAAGCCGTGCAGCAAACCTACGGCCCGGCCGCACCGACCAAGCTGCTCTTCGGCATCTTCAACGGGCGAGCGGAATACTACCGGCACAAGATCGGATTCCCCGGAATCGTTGAGCGCGCTGACACACTTGCCCGACTGCGCGACGCCGAGGGATGCATGGCCGAATTCACGCGCGACGCGGAAGCCGGTCCGCAGTTTTTGCAGATTACTGAACATCACTCGCCCATCGAGGAAATCCTGCGCCACTATCCTATCGTGGCTCGTTTAGAGCGCGAACTCTTCGAGCGCGTGCTTGGCTGCCCGGTCGGCCGCGAGGAACGGTGCGCACCGGGGGTTTACGCGTGCATCTTCTCTATTGGACCGACCGTGACAGCCTGAGAAGCAATCAGATGGGTGTTGGCGGAGGATTTTCTGACCAAGCCGTCGGGGATTTCCTGATTTCGCCTGCCAAGCGACGCCAGCACAGCCGTTCGTCCGGTGCTGGAATGGAACCCGCTCTACGGCTTCTAGTGAGCACCATCACCCGGGTCGATTCTCTTTGCTGCTTGGTTTATGCGAGTTCTGCCGTGGACGTGTTTTCGATGGAGGAACTCGTCTGCCTGCTCGAACGCTGGCGACCTAAGAATGCTGCGCTCGGTGTCACCGGGATGCTGCTCTACAAAGGCGGCAACCTCATTCAAGCTTTGGAGGGGGAGATGGATGCGGTGCAGGGCCTTTACGAGAAGATTCGGCTAGACCCCCGGCATCGCGGCGTGATCAAGCTGACGCAACACGCCATCGCCGAGCGGCAGTTCGGCGAGTGGTCGATGGCCTTCCGGAACCTGAAAGATCCTGCGTTGCGGACGCTGGCCGGCTACAGTGAGTTTCTCAACGTACCGCTCGACGATGCGAGCTTTACCTCCCAACCCACTCGGGCGCAGCGGTTGCTGTCGGCCTTTCGCCGAGGCATGTAAAAGCGGACTCAGGGTGTGGCGCCGTCGAGCCACTCGGCGAGTGCATGGATTTCAGCCCCGATGTCCACTTGGCGCTCGCTGAGCTTCTTGAGCTTTAACTGCAAACGGTGGAGTTCCATCGTGGCCTTGTTGACGTGGCCACGCATCTCGGTGTCTTGGGAACGGTTTTCCTTGAGCTGGTGCTTCAATTCGTTGAAGCGACGTTCGAGTTCCTCGCGCGGTTTGTTGGTGAAGTCGAAGTGACGCGCGGGCGGCGGAGACTCCGACGGTTCGACAGCGGTGGCAGGCGGCAGCACCTCTAGCTGGGGAGGAGACCGGTGGTCCGGAATGGTGAGCGGTTGGCTGCAACGTGGACACGGCAGAGAAAGGCCAGCGCCGTCACAGTCCACCACGAGTTCGCCCTGGCAGTTCGGGCAACTGAAGACGATATCGCGTCCGCCGATGACCATCGCAGGCTTGCTGGTCGCAGTAGGATCGACAGAGGGAGTGCCCGGGTCGCCGGTAACCATGAGGGGGCTTAGATTAACGGTTTTGAGCGCCGATGGAAGCCATAAAAAGGGCGCATTAGTGTCCCAAGTTGCTGCGACAACTGTGTCATAAGTGCGCCATTATGGCTCATTTGGTGTCGGGTATTTGGATGTTAACACTCTACAAGTTATTCATAGCGAGTATTTAACAAAAGGAAAACAGTCGGGGAACAACCTGTGCTTAAAGATGTGGCGAACCCCGCATTCACCACTTTATGGCAAAGATTTTAGGCATCGACCTCGGCACAACAAATTCCTGCATGGCTGTCATGGAAAACGGCGAGCCGGTGGTCCTCGAAAACTCGGAAGGCGCCCGTACCACGCCTTCCATCGTAGCTTTCACGAAGAACGGTGAGCGCCTCGTTGGCCAAGCAGCCAAGCGCCAGGCGGTCACCAACCCGGCTAACACCGTGTTCTCCATCAAACGCTTCATGGGACGCAAGTTTGACGAAGTGAAGGATGAGGAGCAGCGCGTCCCCTACAGAACCACCCGCGCCAGCAACGGCGACGTGGCGGTGGAGATCACCATCAATGGAGAGAAGAAGTCGTACTCGCCCCCGGAGATCTCGGCGATGATCCTCGCCAAGCTCAAGGCGGACGCCGAAGCCAAGCTCGGCGAGAAGATCACCCAAGCGGTTATCACCGTCCCGGCGTACTTCAACGACTCCCAACGCAACGCCACCAAAGACGCCGGCAAGATCGCTGGCCTCGAAGTGCTCCGCATCATCAACGAGCCAACGGCGGCCTCGCTCGCCTACGGCCTCGACAAAAAGAAGGACGAAAAGATCGCCGTGTATGACCTGGGCGGCGGCACGTTCGACATCTCGGTGCTCGATATCGGTGACGGAGTGTTCGAAGTCCGCGCGACCAACGGCGACACGCACCTCGGCGGTGATGATTGGGACAACAAGCTCATTGATTGGATCATCAAGGAGTTCAAGACGGATACCGGCATCGACCTGTCGAAGCAGGTAGACGCCATCCAGCGCATCAAGGAAGAGGCTGAAAAGGCGAAGATCGCGCTGTCGTCCTCGCAGAGCTACGACATCAACTTGCCTTTCATCACGGCGGACCAGACCGGCCCGAAGCACATTCAGAAGACGCTCACCCGCGCCAAGCTGGAGCAGCTCACCGATGATCTTTTCGCCCGCACGGTCAGGCCGGTGAAGGACTGCTTGCGCGACTCCGAAGTCAGCGCGGACAAGATCGACGAGCTGGTGCTCGTCGGTGGCATGACCCGTATGCCAAAGGTCATCGAGACCGCGCGCGCCATCGTCAACAAGGAGCCTCACAAAGGCGTCAACCCGGACGAGGTCGTCGCCGTCGGCGCGGCCATCCAAGGCGGCGTGCTCAAGGGCGACGTGAAGGACGTGCTTCTGCTCGACGTGTCTCCGCTGACCTTGGCTATCGAAACGGCCGGCGGCGTGGCGACCCCGATGATCCCGCGCAACACCACGGTGCCCACGCGTAAGTCGCAGATCTTCTCGACCTACAGCGACAGCCAGCCCGGTGTCGAGATCAAGGTCCTCCAGGGTGAACGCCCGCTGAGCCGCGACAACAAAAATCTGGGGACCTTCCACCTCGACGGCATCCCGCCCGCGCCCCGCGGCACGCCGCAGATTGAGGTGACGTTCGACATCGACGCGAACGGTATCCTCAACGTCTCGGCCAAAGACCTTGGGACCAACAAGGAGCAGAAAATCTCCATCACTGGTTCCAGCGGTCTGACCAAGGACGAGATCGAGCGCATGCGCAAGGAAGCTGAGTCGCACGCCGACGAGGACAACAAGGCCAAGGAGTCCATCGAAACCCGCAACCAGGCCGACAGTCTCGCCTACCAATGCGAGAAGCAGCTCAAGGACCTCGGCGACAAACTCCCGGCCGACAAGAAGTCCGGCATCGAGGAAGCCATCGCCAACGTTCGCAAGGCGCTCGAAGGCACCGACACGGACGCGATCAAGAGCGCCCGCGAAACCCTCGAATCACGCTTCCAGGAGGTCAGCGCCGAGCTTTACAAGCAGGCGGCGGCCTCGGCCCAGCAGCCTGGCGCGCAGAGCGGCCCGGAGGCGGGTAGCCAACCGGAAGGCGGCGCGGTTCCTAAACAAGACGGCGATGTTGTCGATGCCGAGTTCGAGATGGTCGACGAGGATAAGAAGAAGCAGTGAGCGTCGTGAATCCTCAGGACATTACCAATCCAGCCAACCAAGCCGAGATCGCCCGTCGGTTGTCCAAAGAGGCAAAAAAAGGACAACTCGATTCTGACACTCGCGATACGTCGGAGGTGCCCGAAAACACCGCCGTTGCTGAAAGTAACTCGATTGACGAGGACAAAAAACAGAAGTAACGGTTTCGCCCCTCTTTCATCTCGACCCATCTCACGGTCAATTCTTTCGCTTGGCGGCCCTTACCAGCCGCCGGACAAAAACCCCAACCACAAGTAGAAACACACCATCATCATGGCAATCAAGATGCAGCCCCTCGGTGACCGCGTGCTCGTGCACCCTCTCGAGGAGAAAGAACAGAAAAAGGGCGGGATCATCATCCCCGACACCGCCAAGGAAAAGCCCCAAGAGGGTGAGGTCGTCGCGCTGGGCACCGGCAAGACCGACGACAAGGGCGAGAAGGTCGCCTTCACCGTCAAGACCGGCGACCGCGTGCTCATCAGCAAGTACGGCGGCACGGAGGTCAAGATCGACGGCGAGAGCTACCTGATCATGCGCGAGGACGACATTCTCGGCATCCTCGGCTGATACAACCATTTACGCAGGATTTTACCCACTTAACGAACCAACCACTATGGCAGCCAAACAACTGCAATTCGACGAAAACGCCCGTCACGCCCTCCTACGTGGCGTGGAGAAACTGGCCAAGGCCGTGAAGGCGACCCTCGGGCCGTCAGGCCGCAACGTGATCCTGGACAAAAAGTTCGGATCGCCCACGATTACCAAGGACGGCGTGACCGTCGCCAAGGAGATCGAACTGGAAGACGCTTACGAGAACATGGGCGCACAGCTCGTGCGTGAGGTCGCCAGCAAGACCAGCGACATCGCCGGCGACGGCACCACGACGGCGACCGTGCTCGCGGAAGCCATCTACAAGGAAGGTCTGCGTAACGTGACGGCGGGTGCCAACCCGACCTCGCTCCAGCGCGGTATCAACAAGGCTGTCGCGGCTATCACCGAAGAACTTGCCCGCATTTCCAAGAAGGTCAGTGACCGCACGGAGATCGCCCAAGTGGCGACCGTTTCGGCCAACTGGGACACCAACATCGGCGAGATCATCGCCGACGCGATGGACAAGGTCGGCAAGGA
>CAXTQD010000374.1:0-4920 GCA_964246175.1 uncultured Chthoniobacterales bacterium
TTTTAGATGGGGAGTGTGCTTAAGTCCGGGATGGAACCCGCCCCCAGCAGCGACCCTTTTCCAGACCAGACCCTGGACCTTGCTGCCGTGCGACGGTTTCAGCGGGGATTTGCGGCCGAGCGCGAGTGGGGGCAGTTCCACACGCCCAAGAACCTGGCGATGGCGCTGGCCGGTGAGGCGGGCGAACTCCTGGAGATCTTCCAGTGGCTCACCCCTGAGCAGGCCGTGCGGATCACCGACACCGCCCGAGGCAAGGAAGCCGTCGCGCACGAACTCGCCGACGTGCTCGGCCACGTCATCCGCTTGGCCGACGTGCTCGGCATCGACCTCGTGCAGGCGCTCTGGGACAAGCATTCCTGTGCGCTCGGCCGCACCACCTCGTCAGACACGGCAGCGTACACGCCCGCACGCTCCCCTTCCCGCAACGCCGCCTTGACCCGCCGGTCTTCACCCGAGTGGAACGTCAGAATCGCCGCCCGACCGCCCGGTGCGAGGCATGCTGGCAGCGTGCGCAGGAGTGTGTCCAACGCGCCGAACTCCTCGTTGACCGCGATCCGCACCGCCTGGAAGACGCGCCGCACCGTGTCCTCGCGCACCGCCACCGGCACCACCCCCGACACCGCCGCGGCCAGCGCGTGCGTGGTCGGGAACGCACGCCCGGCCAGCGCCGCAGCGAGGGCGCTGGCGCGGGGTTCGTCGGCGTTCTCCCGCAACACGCGGGCCAAGGTGTCAGGAGAAGCGGCGGCGAGCCACCCGGCGGCGGTTTGGCCACGCTCGGGGTTCATGCGCATGTCGAGCGGGCCATCGTGCTTCATCGAAAATCCGCGCGTGGGCACGTCGAGTTGCATCGACGAGACCCCCAGGTCTGCCAGCAGCAGGTCGGCCCCTTGCGGACGCCGTTCGGCGAGCACCCGCGAGAGGCCGGCGAAGTTGCACCGTTCCCACGTCAAAACATCCGCCCCGTAGCCGAGCGCCCGCAACCGGGCGTGCGTGCGTGCGCCTTCCAGTGGGTCGGCGTCGAGAGCCAGAAGATGCCCGGCCGGCCCGGCAATACGTTCCAAGAGCACCTGCGCGTGACCGCCATAGCCCAGCGTGCAGTCCACCGCGAACTCGCCCGGCTGCGGAGCGAGGACTTCCAAGATTTTGGCCACCAAGATGGGCCGGTGCGTGCCGGCCGGAGTCTTGCCGGCGGCGAGAACCTTCTGGACAGTTTCCGGATAACGCTCGGGCGCGTGTTCCTTGTACTTCTCGGCAAAGGCGCGTGGGTTCTTGCCACGATAGCGCGGGCGGCGACGGTGGACCGGTGCGGGTTGGGCATCGTCAGGCATGAGCGCAGGCAAAAAGGATACGCGAGGGCATCCGCCATTGGTCGCCATGCCCTATATCGTCGGCACATAGTCTACGGCTGTGCTCGGAGATCCGAACCGGGTTTGGATAAAAGCGATGTGGCCTGAACTGGTGGATGAACAGACCAAGGGCCAGTTCGTGCATCCGCCCACCCTTGGAAAAAAGAGAGGGTGGCGCACGAGGCAACCCGGCCGTTGGCGCAGGTGCCGGAGAAATCACGCTCGGCGAACTACACCGAGCCGCCAGCCGCCGCTTGGACCCACGAGACCGCATGGTTCGACATCCAAGCGACCACCAATGAAGTGACTGCACTTAGCCAATGAGCCCGGTGGAACCCGAAAAGCAACGCGAGCTTCGAAGCTGATTCCGAGTAAGTGCACTTTCAAGCCTTTGAAAGTGGTTGCGGGGGTAGGATTTGAACCTACGACCTTCAGGTTATGAGCCTGACGAGCTACCAGGCTGCTCCACCCCGCGATTTGATGTTTGCAACCATGCACGCTTCCCACCCAGCAGGCAAGCGTTTTTCACGAATTTTGTTCTATTCAACCGCGACAACGTGCGGCAGTCCCTTTAAGATGCGTGCACGATCCTTGGGCAACTGCCCCGCCAGACGCACGATGGACTGCGCCGGGTCGGCTTCCGGGTTGTGCATGCCGGTGACACCGAGCAGGCGGCTGAGTTCGCTCTCGAAGTGCAGCAGCGCACGGCGCGTTGGCGGGTTCTTGTCGAGGAAATCCAGCGCCCGGCGCAACAGGTCGTACACCTCCGGCACCGGCTGCTCGAACTCCGTCGTCATCTCGACCAGTTCCACGAAGTACGCCGCCATCTGCGTACGTTCGTACTGCGTGCGCAAGCCCTCGCGCGAATCGCGCACCACCACCTCACGCAGACTGTGGAGTTCGCTCTTCTTGCTCAGAGAGAAGTTGATCTCCGCGAGGTAGAACAAATCGAGCCGACCCGCGAATGGGCTTTTCGGGCGACGCGCTCCTTTGGCGACGGTTTTCAGCTTGCCGTGCGTCTCGCTAAACCACGTCACAATGAGGCTGCTCTCAGTCAGCTTGATGCGACGCAACAGGATGGCGGGACTTGTTTCCACGGAGGGAACTAACCTATCACAGAAACGCCCACAAGACAGCGGGATAACCGTCTGCGCGCATCGGTCATTGTCCCCAGTAGCTGTACGCTTGGAGCACCGTCAGCTTGCCGCCGACGAAGTCCCAATCCTTCTGGTAGGAAAACTCTCCCTTGCGCGCATCCCACGCCATATCGCGCGGGGCGTCGGGGTGGTTCGGATCGTAGACAAGATAATGAATCACACCCGTCTTTTTGTCCGCCGCGGTGTCCGGGCGGCGGCCGTAGATGACGACGGCGTGGTTGACGCTCAGGCTCGGGTACGTCGTCAGATACGCGATGAATAGGTCGTTGCGTGCCAGACAGCCCTCCACGCGTTCCTGCGTGTGGCGCTGCTGGGTCGGACCGTTAAGAAAGAATGGGAACATGCGCCAATTGCCGACCCGGCAGTACGCGGTCCAGCCGAGGCCGATGTTCTTTTGCAACACCAGCGGCCGGGCTTGGCTCAACGCGCGCAGGTCGGCGTATCCGGGGATGACCACCCGCTCCTCCGACGGCAGCGGGTCGCGCCAGGCGGCCCGGCCGGTCACCCGGCGCACCAGCCGGGCCAGCGTCTCGTCGTCGGGCGGCGGCTGCATGGGGTCGAAGCGCGCGAAGTTGCGGAACTGCTCCGACGACCGGCTCATCGTAAAGCAGTGCAGGACGAACGCCGGCGGCTTCTCGCCGGGCTTGAGCGGGCGCTTTTCGGCGTAGCCGTTGGGGTAGATGTAGACGGTCTCGTTGGCAAACGAGAACGTGTCCTTGTCGAAGCGGAAGGCTGGTCCCGGCACCTCGCCGTTCGCATCCGCGGCGAGCGTCGAACCAGCCAGGAGCAGGGCCGCCGTGCAGAGCGTCCGCAGGCGGAGGGAAGGGCGGTTCACGCGCTGATCGTGCGGCCTTCAACGGCGAGCGCGGCTTCCTTGACCGCTTCGCTGAGCGTCGGATGCGCGTGGACGGTGCGGGCGAGGTCCTCCGAACTGCCGCCAAACTCCATCACCGAGACAGCCTCCTGGATGAGTTCACTGGCCGCCGGACTGAGGATATGCGCGCCCAGGAGCCGGTCGGTCTTCGCATCGGCCACGAGCTTGACGAAGCCTTCCGCACTGTCGCTGGCGAGCGCGCGGCCGTTGGCGCGGAAGAAAAACTTGCCGGTCTTGACCGCCAGGCCCTTTTCCTTCGCCAAATCCTCGCTGATGCCCACGCTGGCAACCTCCGGGTGTGTGTAGACCACGCCCGGGATCACGTCGTAGTTCACGTGTCCCGCCTTGCCCGCGATGAACTCGGCCATCGCGACACCCTCTTCCTCGGCCTTGTGCGCGAGCATGGGGCCGGCGATCACGTCGCCAATGGCGTACATCCCGGGAACGTTCGTGGCAAAATGAGGGTCTACGACGACGCGCTTGCGCTCGTCGAGCGCGAGGCCGAGTTCGGGCGCGACCGTCTGGCCGAGCGCCGCCTTGCGGCCGACGGCGACGAGGATCTTCTCCGCTTCGAGGGCGAGATCCTTGCCGTCTTTCGTGGTGGCGCGCACGGTCCCCTTGCCTTCGCCGAGGTCGATCCCGTTGACCTTGGTTTCGAGATGGAACTTGAGCCCCTCGGCTTCCAAAGATTTTTGCAGGCCCTTGGCGAGTTCGAGGTCGAAGCCAGGGGCGATGCGCGGCAGGAACTCCACGACCGTCACCTGCGCGCCGAGCCGCGCCCAGACCGAGCCGAGTTCCAGGCCGATGGCCCCACCGCCGATAACGACCATGCGCGCGGGCACCGCGTCGAAGGCGAGCGCCTCCGTGCTCGTGACGCTGACCTTGCCGTCGACGGGCATCGTCGGCAGGTCGATGGGCACGCTGCCTGTCGCCAGGAGGATGTGCTTGGCGGAGAGTTCCGCGGGCCTAGTCCCCGTCACCGTGATCTTGCCCGGCGCGACCACGCGACCCTCGCCGGAGAAGACCTCGATCTTGTTTTTCTTCATCAGGAAAGCCACGCCGCCCGTGAGGGTGGAAACGGTCTTGTCCTTGCGCTTGAGCATGGTCGGCAGATCAAGCTTGACCTCGCCGATGAGGACGCCATGCGCCGCTGCTTCGGTCTTGGCGAAATGGAAGTGGTGGCTGGAGTTGAGAAGCGCCTTGCTCGGGATGCAGCCGATGCGCAGGCAGGTGCCGCCGAGAGCTTTCTCTTTTTCGATGATGGCGGTCTTCAGCCCGAGTTGCGCGGCGCGGATCGCCGCGACGTAACCACCCGGCCCCGCCCCGATGACAACGAGATCAAATTCCGACATGGGGATTGTTGGACAACTTACGCCGGGTTCGGCCGTTTGGGAAGGGAGGTTCGTGCCCGGGACGGGTTGGCCGCTTGACGTTGGCAAGCAGCTTGATACAAGCTGCGTGTCATGGGAATCGCTACGCACCACCGGGGGGTTGCTTTGGCTTTGTTCCTGCTTGCCTCCTTGGCCCTCGTCCAGCCGAACCC
>CAXTQD010000375.1:0-4840 GCA_964246175.1 uncultured Chthoniobacterales bacterium
GGCGGGGTGGGGGGGTGGGTGGGGGGGGTGGGGCGCGCGACCGGGCGGGGCCGTGGACGCGGCGGCAGGGCGGCGGGCGGGTTGGGTTTTAGTAGCCATGGAAGATCGTCGGGAGAACGCCCTGCGAGATGCAAAGCGGGTAACGAAACTATCTGCGTGTGCCCCGGTGTCAACGCGCTTGCCCTCTGCGGCGCCAAAGAGTTACCCTCCTTCTCGCCATGAGCGCCTTGCCCAAACGCCTCTTCACCGCCGAAGAATATCTGCTCCTCGAAGAACGCTCCCCGTACAAGAGCCAGTACATCTACGGCGAGATTTTCCCGGTGGGCGAGTACCCCACCGACCAGCCTTCCATGATGGCGGGTGCAGCCGTTGAACATGTTCTCATCGCCACCAACATCGTCGCTGGCCTCGGCATTCAGTTCCGCGGACGACCCTGCCGGGTCTACAACTCCGACATGCGCGTGGCCGCCGCGCCGGGCAATATCTACACTTACCCTGATGTCGTTGCCGTCTGCGGACAACCGCAGTACGAACGCACGCGTCCATTGGCGAGCCTGCTCAACCC
This sequence comes from uncultured Chthoniobacterales bacterium, assembly GCA_964246175.1. Lineage (GTDB taxonomy): Bacteria > Verrucomicrobiota > Verrucomicrobiia > Chthoniobacterales > SZAS-18 > CAHJWO01. Next base: position 566 of record CAXTQD010000375.1, read on the forward strand.
ACAACTCATCGTCGAGGTTCTCTCCCCCAGCACGGAAGCCTACGACCGGGGCGACAAATTTCTCTACTACCAAAGGCTTGCCTCGCTGACCGACTACTTGCTCGTCGCTGCCGACCGGATGCGCGTCGAACACTACACGTTACAGGAAGGCGGCTGGGTGCCGGCCGGCTACTCCCGGCCCGCCGACCGCTTGCTGTTTGCGAGCGTGGAGGCCGAACTCACCCTGGCCGACATCTACGACAAGGTGGACCTCCCCGCCCCGCGCGCCGACCGCTAGCCCGCGCCGACCATGATGCTCACCGGGTTGCTCCACTGGCCGACGCGGGCGTCGGCCACGCGGTAGATCGCTTGGTAGCTCCACTTCGCCGGGACGCTGGGAAAATTTTGCGTGTCGGTGTAGCCCGGGGTCGTGTCGATGGCGAGCAAAGTCATGCCCTTGCCGTCGCCGCGGTCGACCTGGAGTTCGCACTGGTCCAGGAACGCGCGGTAACCCTGCCAGCCCCAGTCGACGGACACCTGCCCGCCGCTGACCGACAACCCGAGGGCCGGCGCGAGCGTGGCGTAGTCAGGCCCGACCTGCGGAGTGCCTTCGATGCCGAGCGCCTGGCCGACCGAATGGTTGTAATCGGCGCTCGCCTTGATCTGCTTGACCAATCGGTGGGCGGCACGTTGCCGCCGCGACGCTCGATATCCTTCCACGCGGTCCACTGTTTGGAAGCGTTTTGCACGATTTCCTGACATTGCAGCGCGTAGCTGAAGTAATCGGCGTCCGCCGCCTGTGCGGCGACCTGCGCGGGCGTGACGCCGAGCCCGGCGGCGTACGCGCCGACCGCGCTGGCAAAGGTCTGGAGCTGGTGCGCGAAGCCGTCGTCCGAATTGCTGAGGTAGCTGGTTTTAGCCATGTGTCGGGGTGCGTTGGTTGGGTGCGGTTTGGAGAAGGGAACAGCGTGCCCGGAAGATGGCAGCGCACGCCGCGAGGCTGGCCGCGTGCGCTGGGACCGTCCCGACACGCGCCGGGAAACTCGCCGCGCACGCCGGGAAGCCGCCGACCGGCCCCGCCAATGCCCCGGTGAAGCGCCGGGAGAGTTCCGTGGCGCGCCGGGGAGCTTGCAGCACGCGTCGGCGGGTTCCGGGCGCGCCGCCAGAGACTCCCGGCAAAGGCGTATCCGGGCTACTTCCATGCGGCGCAGTGTGCCGGAGACCGCAGCCAATCGTAAATTCGTGCTGGCACGAAGAACGCGCCCGGGCCGGCCGTCAGCCGCCGAGTTCGCGGATGCGCAGCTTGAGTTGTTCGACTTCCCTGCGGTGATACCACGCCACCACCTCGGTGCGGGTTTTCGCGCCGATCTTCACGCGGATGTTTTTCATGTGCTTTTCGATGGTGCGCTCGCTCGTTCCGAGTTGCAGCGCGATGTCGAGGTTCTGCTTGCCCGCGGCGACGTGAACCACGGTTTCTTCCTCCCGCGCGGTGAGTGATGGGCTCGGCCGCCTGATCCTTTTCGAAGGGATATTGAAACGGCTTCCTGGCGGCTGGTGCACCCGGTGGTGGGGTGGTGGGAACAGCGGGAGGCGGCGGGACCGGGCCGGCAGCGTCCCCGGGACCTGGGCGACGCAGCTTCTTCCGGGGCATGACACCCGGAAGTCTCCCCTTTCCGCCGCGCGCTCGTAAATTCGTGCTACCACGCAGGCGGCGGGCGCAGGAGCGCGGACCGTTCGCCGGTGGCTTTCGCACTTCCCGGCGACCGCCGCCGCGTGGTATGTTGCATGCCCAGCCGATGAACAAACCCTTCGACGACGCCGAACCGCCCGACACGCCCTTCGACATCTCGCTGCGCCCGCCGGCGTTCAGCGAGTTCGAGGGGCAGGACAAGGTGCGCGAGCGCCTGGAACTCCTCGTCGCCGCCGCCAAGATGCGCGGGGACGTTTTGGAGCACGTTCTCCTTTCCGGCCCGCCCGGTCTGGGCAAGACCACGCTCGCCTACATCATCGCGCAATCGATGGGCGTGAACATCAAGAGCACGAGCGGCCCCGTCATCGAAAAGGCAGGCGATCTGGCCGGGCTACTGACCACGCTGGAACGCGGCGACGTGCTCTTCATCGACGAGATCCACCGGCTCCAGGCCACCATCGAGGAGTACCTGTACCCGGCGATGGAAGACTACAAGCTGGACATCATCATCGACCAGGGTCCCAATGCGCGCAGCGTGCGGCTGAACCTGCCGAAGTTTACCATGATCGGCGCGACGACGCGCTCGGGGATGATCTCTGCGCCGCTGCGCTCGCGCTTCGGAATGGATTGTCGGTTGGACTACTACACGGCCGAACACCTCGCCAACATCGTGACGCGCGCGGCGGGTCTGATCGACATCGAAATCGATGGTCCCGGAGCGTTGGAGATTGCCCGGCGCGCCCGCGGCACCCCGCGCATCGCCAACAACCTGCTGCGTTGGGTGCGTGACTACGCGCAGGTGCGCGCGGACGGCCGGATCAACCGCGAGGTGTCCGACGCGGCGTTGGCGATGCGCGACATCGACGCGGACGGTTTTGACGAAATGGACAAGCGGGTGGTCGAGGCGCTCGTGCACAAGTTCGCCGGCGGCCCGGTGGGACTGGGCAGTCTGGCGGTAGCGGTGGCCGAGGAGGCGGGTACGTTGGAAGAAGTGCACGAACCGTATCTGATCATGCAGGGTTACCTCAAACGCACCCCGCAAGGCCGTGTGGCGATGCCCAAAGCGTACCAGAAGCTGGGTTTGAAGGTGCCCCCCGGCAAAGGTGGTGGGCAGGGCGAACTATTTTGAGATCAGGCTTGGTGAATGGGAACGGCTGCAGCAAACGGTGTAATTTCGCCTTGAGAGCGCACAAAAGCTGTTTTATTGTCGCGCGCAGTTTGCAAGTGCCCCAAGGATGCTTGCTAGCGGCAGGAGCGAACGCGTTTCACAAAAGCCAACGTAGCACAGTGGTAGTGCAGCTGATTCGTAATCAGCAGGTCATGGGTTCGAATCCCATCGTTGGCTCTCTCAACGCGAGGGATTTACAGACTTAAGAGGTTCGTCTTACCGAGCAGCTTGGACACTTCTTGGACACATTCAAGGTCCAACCATGTTCATCGAGGGAATTGCATCTTCGGCTGAGTTCACTGGTTTCAAAGGCAGCGGAGACTTCTGGAGCAGTGCCGTTGATAATGGCATTGGGCATATAGTCGGGTAGCTCATAAAACGATGCTTTTGGCCTCGGTGGGCTTCCTCGATCATACGGCGCTATCGGCGGTCAAGTCGGGCACCAAAGGCGGCATCTGCGTGACCTGCGCCACTTTTCTGCTCACCTATGACCGCCGTTGTCATAGGTCCCGTTCTAGGCTGCCCTGCGTTTGAACAATACTGCACATGGCCTGAGCCATGCTGAACAAGTTCGACAAGCCACCCATGAACGCCCGCCCACGCTCCTTTCACTTGCACCCGGCTGCCCCCCCTTCCCACGCTTGCGGGTGACGATCCCGCTCTTTGCCGCCGGGGTGCAGGCCGGCTTCCCGTCACCGGCCGAAGGCTACCAGCAACGCCCCATCGACCTCAACGAACTACTCATCACCAACCCGCCGGCCACCTTCCTCCTGCGCGTAGAAGGCGAGAGTATGAGAACCGATGATCCGGGCGAGCAAACCATCGGACCCGGCGACCTGCTCGTGGTCAACCGCGCCGTCGAGGCCCGCAACGGCCACATCGTCGTTGCTTGCCTGGACGGAGAGTTCACCGTCAAGAAGCTGCGTCGTCAGGGTCGGCGCGTGTGGCTGGAGCCGGCCAACCAGGCGTTCGCGCGCATGGAGGTCGGCGAGGAACGCGACTTCCAAGTGCGGGGCGTGGTGACCAGCAAGGTCACGCAGTTCAAGGTGTAGACCGTCGGGACGCCCGCCGCCCATGTTCGCGCTGGTGGACTGCAACTCGTTCGTGCGACGTGAAAAGTCGATCAACCAACTGTTCCAACCGGCGGCAGCGCCGGGGTGGAACCGGCTGTCCCATCAGCCGTATTCTACGAGGAAATGCGGGCGGGAGACCGCCCGTGTGAAGCACTCCGACAACGTATCCCTGAGCGGCTTGGCGACGAGCAATCGACGCCTTCCAGCCGCTCCCATCCGGGGCCGTGAGGCGTCCGGGTGGCTCTGCCAGCACCACACGGCGGAGGGGGGCAAGGATCGGACGGCATGGCCAACAAGAAAGTGAACTCTCGCCTACAGCGATTCTCAGCGTGATTGAGCGATAGGTTGAGGTAAGGTAGGCCAAG
>CAXTQD010000376.1:0-4799 GCA_964246175.1 uncultured Chthoniobacterales bacterium
GGCTGGCCGGCGCGTGGGGCGGCGACGATGCCAGGGGCGGGATCGCCGGGCATGGCCGCGCGGGTAGCGGCCTCGGGGTGCGTGGGGGGAGAGGCGAGCATGGGGGGGCAGGCGGGTTGAAGGACGGGGAAGTCAGCGGACTTGGCAGTCTTGACCGGAGCAACGCCTTGCGGCGCGTAGAAACCGGTTCCGCTTTTGGCGTGTTCGCGCAGGAGGTTCGCGGGTTGGAAATGTTGGCCCGACTGGCTGGCGAGTGCTTCAAGGCGGCTGACGACCTCGCCCAGTCCGCGGCTGTCCGCGTAGCGCAAGGGGCCACCGCGGAACGGCGCCCAACCCGTGCCCATAATCATGCCGAAATCCACGTCCTCCGGCGCACCGACGACACCTTCCTCCAACACGCGCGCGGCCTCGTTGACCATCACGAGCACCAAGCGGTCGCGCAACGTCGCGTCGTCCGCTGTGCCGGTGCCGCCAGCCTTGCGCAACGTCGCGGCGTCTGCGTGGAGCGGGGGCAGAGTTTGGTCGCCCTTCTTGCCGGCTTCGTAGACGTAGACGCCCCTGCCCGCCTTGCGGCCTAGCCAGCCGTTAGCGATCATCGTCGTGATGGCCTGACCCGCGCCGGAGTCAGTCGGCATGGAACCGGGCAAACGCGCGGTGAGGTCGCGGGCGACGTGGTTGCCTACGTCTACGCCTACCTCATCCATCAACCGCAGAGGTCCCATCGGCATGCCGAAGTCAAGCATGATGCGGTCGATGCGCGCGGCGTCGTAGCCTTCCTCGAAGTACAAGCGGAGGGCTTCAGCCATGTACGGCAGGAGGATGCGGTTCACCAGGAAGCCTGGGGAATCTTTGACGATCACCGGCAGCTTGCCGATGGCTTTGACGTAACCCAGGGCGGTATTCATCGTCGCCGCGTCTGTGCGCACGCCGCGGACGATCTCCACGAGCTGCATCCGGTGAACCGGATTGAAAAAGTGGATGCCGACCACGCGGCCGGGATGCGTCAGGCCGTCGGCGATGGTGTCGATGGAGAGCGCCGAGGTGTTCGTGGCGAGGACGGTCTCGGGCGCAACTTGGCTTTCCAAGCCGGCGAAGATTTTCTTCTTGAGATCGAGTTTCTCCACGGCGGCCTCGACGACGAGATCAACCCAGCGCAGGGGCACCTCGCCGGTCACGGGCACGACGCGGTCGAAACCAGCTTGTGCGTCCGCTTTCGTGAACACGCGGCGCTTGGCGGCATCGGCGAAAAGCTTGCCGATGGACTGAACACCCTTCGACAACGCGGCGGCACTGATATCCTTGAGCAACACGCGCAGCCCGCGCGCGGCAGACCACTGCGCGATGCCCGCGCCCATGAGGCCCGCGCCGACGACGGCGGCAGTTTTGACCGGGACGGATTTTGCGTCGGTGCCAGGGAGCTTGGTTTTTTTGGCGCGTTCTTGGAGGAAGAAAATGCCCATCAGATTGCGCGTCACGTCAGTCTTCGCGAGTTCGACGAAGGCGTCACGTTCGCCGCGCAGGGCGGGGCTTTCCGCGAGGGCGAGGCCGTTCGTGGCGACCTCGATGGCACGCAGGGCAGCGGGGTAGTTGCCGCGCGTCTTGGCGAGGGTCTGTTTGCGCACGAGGGCGGCGATGACCTGGCGGGCCGGAGCGCGGTTGGCGAGCGGCGTTTTGAGCGGCGGGCGCTTGCCGCGCGCGAGGAGGCGCTCGGCGGTAGCGAGCATGCCTTCGGGATAGGCGATGTCATCCACGAGGCCGGCTTTCTTCGCGGGAACGCCGGCGAGTTGCTTGCCGCTGAGGATGATCTCCAGCGCCTTCGGCAGGCCGACGAGGCGCGGCAGGCGCACGGAACCTCCCCACGCGGGTAGGATGCCGATCTGCACCTCGGGCAGGCCGAGCTTGGTGGAACCATCGTTGCACGCCACGCGCCAGTCGCAGGCGAGGGTGAGTTCCAACCCGCCGCCGACGCATAATCCCTGGATCGCCGCCACGCTGGGCACGCGCAGGTCCGCGATCCGGCCGAACGTGTGATGCCCGCGGTCGATGATCGCGCCGAGGCGCTCGTCGGTCATCGGACCGGCGGTGAAGCCATGCAGGTCCGCGCCGGCGATGAAGATCTTGCCCTTGGCGGACGCGAAGATCACGCCCGTTACACTCGCGTCAGCCGCCCCGGCTTCCACGAAGTCGAGGTGCACGTTGAGTTCGGCGAAGGTCGCGTCGTCGAAAATGTTCACCGGCGAGTCGGGCCGGTCGAAGGTGAGGACGCACACCCCATTGGGCTGGACCTCGCGGCGGATGTTAGAAGGCATGGGGAGGATATTAGATGGTCAGACGGTTTCGACCCACAGCGCGCCGCCCTGGCCGCCGCCGACGCAGAGGGACAGCAAAGCACGCTTGTCCTTGCGGCGGGCGAGTTCCTTGAGCGCGGTCAGCACGAGGCGCGCGCCGGTCACACCGACCGGGTGGCCGAGCGCGATGGCTCCGCCGTTGACGTTGAGGATCTCGTCGGGGATCTCGCCAAGCAAGGTGTCACGGCCGAGTTTGTCCCTGCAATACTTGGCGTCAACGGACGCGCGCTGGCAGCCGATGACCTGCGCGGCGAACGCCTCGTTGATCTCGATGAGGTCGGCGTCCTTGAGCGTGAAGCCGTGGCGCTGTTCGGCTTTGTGGATCGCATGCACCGGGCCGAAGCCCATGCGCGATGGGTCGCAGCCGGCGTACTGGAAGCCGACCAGCTTTCCGAGGGGCGTCAGGCCGCTAGCCTGGAGGGCGCGCTCGCTCATCATCAGGAGCGCCACCGCGCCATCGGTGATCTGCGAAGCGTTACCCGCGGTCACGCTGCCGCTAACCTTTTCAAACACCGGGCGTAGCTTTGCTAATGCTTCCATGGACTGACCCTTGCGCGGGCCGTTGTCCTCTTCAATGTACGCTTGGCCGTTGCGGACCTTCGGCAAGTAGACGGGCGTGATCTCTGCGCGCAGCTTATCGGCAGCGGCCACGGCCTTGTGGTGCGACAACATGGAGAATTCATCTTGGTCCTCGCGCGTGATGCCGAAGTCACGCGCGACGTTCTCGGCTGTCTGGCCCATGTTCAGCCCACTCACCGGGTCGGACAGGCCCATCTGCAAGCCGACGCGCGGCTTGAAGTCCTCGGGACGGAAGCTTGCCGCGATGGCGAGCTTGTCCTTGAGGCTCTTGGCACGGGCGAGCGCAGTGAACTTCTTTGCCGCCGTGGCGCTGTAGAGCAGAGGCACGAGAGACATGTTCTCCGTGCCGCCGACCAAGAACACGTCACCGCGGCCAACCATCATCTTTTCCGCCGCCTGCGTGACGCTCTCGAAACCGGACGCGCAGTTGCGGTGTACGGTGACGGCTGACACCGCGTCGGGGACGCCTGCGCGCAGGGCGATGACGCGGGCGATGTTGGCGGCGTCGGCGGGTTGGGCCACGCAGCCGATGATGACTTCCTCAATGGTCGCGGGGTCGAGGCCAGTCTTGGCGAGGAGTTCGGCGACGGCGGCGCGGCCGAGTTCGACGGCGTCGGTGTCGGCGAAGGCAGTGCCCATCTTGGCAAAAGGGGTGCGGACACCGTCCACGATGTAGATGGGCTGTTCGAGAGGCTTCATGGAAGAAAACAGAGGGGGAAAAACGGTGGGCGACCGTGGGAACTTGGTGGCAGTTAAACACCGTTCAAAAGCGGGGTCAAACAAATTTTGAACGGTGTTTAATTTTCTTGAACACTGTTCAGAAACTGCCATCTTGGCGCGACGATCATGCGGCCTCCTTTGCGCTTCCCACCAGTGTCCGAAAACCTTCCGCCCCTGCGCCAGAAGCGGGTAAACGCCGCCAGGCCAGCGCGCCCGGTCAAAGCCGCCAAGGCCTCGAAGTCGACCCGTCCAGCAGGGAACCCCCGCCGCCCCGCGCCACCGTCGGCCGAGGATCGCCGCACGCACGTCCTCGAAGCGGCGCTGCGGGTTTTCGAGGCCAAGGGACTCGAAGGTGCGAACATGCGTTCCATTGCGCGGGAAGCGGGCTACACGCCGGGGGCACTTTACTTCTATTATTCCAGCCAGGAGGAAATCTACGCGGACCTGCTTTCCCATTCCCTGCGCCGGCTCCATGCCGCGACGTGCGGAGCAGGGGTGGAGTTCGCCGACGGCAAGAACCCGCCAGCGCTCGTCGTGGCGCGGGCGCTGGCGTTCTACGACTACTACGCGGCGCGGCCCGACGAACTGAACCTCGGATTTTACCTGTTCCGCGGCATCGGCCCGCACGGGCTCACGCGCGAACTCAACGAACGCCTCAACACCGAACTCTGGCAGGCGCTCGCCGGACTCTACGATCCGCTCGTGGCCCTGGGTCGCACGCGCGAGGAGGCGCTCGCGGAGTTGACCTCGGCCTTCGGACACTGCGTGGGGATGCTGCTCCTCGTGCACACGGGGCGCATCCGCATGTTCCGGCAGGACGGGCGGGAACGCTTCCACGTGTTCGTGGCTCGGAGTGTTGGAATGACAAATGACAAATGACGAAGGGCAGAACGCGAGACCAAAAGCTCGGCATTCCCGTCGTTTAGCAACGCCCGTCAATCTTCTTCGGACTTCTCTCCTCCACCTTCGTCATTCGTCATTCTTCAAGATCGCATCTATGGCTGAGTCCTTCCGCACTAGGTTGATGCGTTGGCGTTTCAACCTGCACCCGGCCTATCGCCGCAGCGGGGCGCGCATCACCTACATCGACGCCAGCGTGCGCGAGGTGCGCGTGCGCCTGCCGCTGTGCCGCGCCACGCGCAACCTCAACGG
>CAXTQD010000377.1:0-4743 GCA_964246175.1 uncultured Chthoniobacterales bacterium
GCGGCAGGTGCTTGCACATCCACAACACCGCGCACGCCTCCATGATCCCCTCGCCGACCGTCACCAGCCACGCGTCCGGGTCCAGCGGCACGCCTTGCGCCGTGCCATCCTGCGGCTTGAAGCGCAACCTTCCCGTCGTGTTCTCGAAGAACCACAGCGGCGCGTGGCGAAACGTCGCCGTCAACTGCCCATCCGCGCGCGGCTCCCACACGATCTCATGCACGCTGTACCGCTTGCCGATGGCGTCGGCCATCTGGCGAACCAACAACGAAAATCCGCCCGTCTCGTCCTCCCGCGCGGCGTTGGTGGCGGTGCAATGATTGTAGAGGTACTCCAACGCCGCCCGGTGCCGTTGCGCCTCCGCCTTCTGCGCGTCGTTGAGCCCGCGGACCACGAGCACCTCGAACCCATGTCGCGCCAGCGCGCTCTTGGCCTTCGCCGCCACGCTCGCCAGCCGGTCATCGCGGCGCTCCATCGCGTCCCAGGTGCGCGCCGCCGGTTCCAGGTAGCCGTACTCGAACTGCTGGAGGTACTGCGTGAGCAGGCGCGGGTTGAGGCTTGGCAGCGGGTCGAAGCGGGTGCGGATGGAAGTCGCCACGCGCTCGGCGGTGATCGTGCTGCCGCCGGTGGGGGCGTTGCCGGCTTTGGTGCGGCGGGTTTTAGCGGTTCGGGGCTGGTTCACGCCACCAACGAACCACCGATATTAGAACCGTCTAACATACCGGCGCGCCGTGCGCTATGTGCATCAATCTTCTCTCCTCCGCCTCCGCATTCCTCCGTGTCAAAGCTCTGCTCCGACATCACAAAGCAAACCCATCCACGCTCCGCTCCGCTGACTGGTACGCGAACGGCCGCCCCGCGCGCTTGCCTGCCCGCACCGCCAGCGCCAAACTCCAAAACCGATCCGCGTGGTCGCGCGCATCCCGCGCCGCGGCGATGCTCACCCGTCCGCCGGGACTCGTGATCTTCTCGGGCTTGCGCAGATCATCGCGCAGCCGCGGATCGCACGGAATCACGATGCGCCGCTCCTCGAACACCGCCACCAGGTCCGTCGCCATGATCTCCGTCACGCGCGCGGTCGGTGCCTTCCGGCCCTCCGCCTGGATGCGCGCCGTCACGGGTTCCGTGGACGCGAAATGCACCCCCCGCACCCGCGGTCCATGGTCCCTCTGCACATACTCGAACAATCCCGTGCCCACACCCGTCATGTCGATCTCCATCGCCGCGAACGCTGGCAGCCGGCACACAAGATCGAGCCGCCGCTGCTGCTCGGGCAGGCGCATGTCCGCGATTTCTAACATCCCGACACAGCGCCGGGTCGCCCCGTCGTTTTCCAGCACGGTCACCACGGTCAGGTCGCGCGTGCGGCCCACGTCCACGCCGGCCTCGAGCCTGCCCGTGGCGCGCGCCATCCGCGCGAGGCTCGCCGCCGTCCAGTCCTGGCGATCAATCGCCACGTCTTCCGCGCGCTCGGCGGCCGAGATCAACTCCTGCGTCAGCAGCGCCGCGTTCTCATCCTCGAAGGCGCATTCGTAGTTCTGGTTGTACGCGCGCTTGTCGCTGGACTGTTCGCGCGCCTCGGCGGGTGTGATCTCCCGCCCGTCGATCTGCGAATAAATCTTGAGGTCGCCCGTCGCCCAGGCGTCCGAGCGTCGAATCCGCCGGTAGAACACGCGCCGCTCGCTGATGAGCTGGTAGAACATGTTCCGACGCCCGTTCCCCGTGGACAAAATCCGGCACAGGAAGTCCGGGTTCGACGAGATGATGGGCTCCGCCGCTTCCCAGATCGCGCCGGAGTCCTCGTGGAACGCAAACTCGTCCAGGATCAAATCGCCGGAAAACCCCCGCGCCGTGCGCGGATTGGCCGCGAGCACCTTGACGCGCCCGGTCTTGCCGCCGGCCGTCACACGCACCTCGAACCGCATGTTGGCGTACGGCGCGTTAGCATCTCCGTCCACATCCGTCTCAAGCGCGTCGATGATCCCTCCCATCCGCTCACAAACCTCGCGCACCTTGGCGACGAACTCCGCGCCGTTGTCACGCGAATTACTCAGCACCGTCACCAGCCGCCCGGGATAACGCAGCAGTCGGTCCACGGCCCACGCGGCGTAGGTGTAGCTCTTGCCGATCTGCTGGCTCCAGTGTTCAATCACCGTCTTCGTGGAGTGATCCACGAACGACGGCAGTTGGTAGCGGCGGAAGTGCAGGCCGGTCGAGTTTGCGTTCATCAAAGACCTTCTCCCTTTCCCTTCCTCCGTGTTCTCTGTGGCCTCTGTGCGAGGCTTTTCAGGTCGTCGGTTCGTTGAACGCCTGCGGGAACAACAATCTCCGCACCTGTTCGCGCTTCTCGTCCGACGACAACGCGCCGTCCGCCGTGATCGTGCGGATGGCCGGCGCGTGCGTGAGCGCGGCGTCGGCCGCGTCGAACTCAAAACGCTCCCGCGCAAACGCCAACTGCCGCTCCCGCTGCGCCTCGCGGCGTTTGTCGGCGGTGAGCCGCGCCTTCAGCGTCTTCTCGTGGGTGACGCGCGTCTTGATCTTTTCGAGCACCGCGCCGAGGGCGGTGACGATCTTCACATCGACCTCCGGGCTGGCCAGGGTCTCGAAAACCCGCTGGCCGAGAAGCTGCGCGTTGGCGTCCTGCCAATCCGTCTTCAGGGAAATCGCCACCGCCTGCACGGACTTCGCGGCTTCCGCGGAACGCAGCAGCTTGCGCGGCACGCATTCACGATGCCAGAAGTTCATGATCGTGTTGTAGCACACCGAAAATCCGAACGTCTCCTTTACCCGTTGGGCAGTCTGGCGGTAAGACAGATGTTCGTCGAGCAGCCATGAAGCCACTTCATCCGTTTGCGCGGGCGTGAGGCTGACCAGCTTGGTGCGTCGGCTGAAGGGGCTCATCGTGGGAGAGTTCAGGGCATCTGGCGCAGGCGGAACAGCCCGTCGGGGGTGATGCCCCACTTCAGCCCGTCCTCGCTGGACTGGCTGTCGGCGCGGCGCTTGTCGCGCGCCTTGGACAAGAGGTCGCGGAACGCGTCGTAGGTCAGCGTGCGCGTGAGGCGGTTGCAGGTTTCGGTGAAGAGCGTGTACTCGGGCACCAGGTACGGCGCGGAGTCGGACAGGCTCTGGAGCAAGGCGCGTTCGGGGTCGTTGGTCATAAGGAAAAAGCAGGTGCCGGGGTCACTCGGTACTGGCGATGTGGTGGTCAGCGAGGAATCGAACGGCCGTCTCCGTCGCCACGGCGGCGCGTTGCGTGGCCGCCGTGCTCGCGCGCTGTTCGGCGAGCACTTGGTCGAATTGACCACGCATGTGGTAAACGAGTTCCATCAGCGCGTTGATGCGGTTTTGCACGCCCTCGCTGCGGGCCTCGTGCATCCCGCGGAAGCCGGTCAACTCACCCGTGAGGTCGTGGACCTTGTCGTGTGCGTAGGTGCGCGCTTCGGTGATCTGGTTTTGCAGGTCCTTGCGGACGTTCTCGATCTTTTCTTCCACCTCGGCGCGGCCGATGTCGCCGCCGCGTGCGGGTCGGGGTCGGAGGTTTTTCCACAAGGAGAAACCCTGGTTGAGCGCCACCGCCAGCGCCGCCAGCGAGAGCACGAGCCAGCCCACCGAAGCGAAACTCTTCGGATCAGGCAGGACGGTGTCTGCCGTGCATAACAACGTGAGGCTCATGAGAAACGGTGCTGCCGATCAGCCTGCCGCCAACAACGAAAGCGGGACGGCAACGCCGACGCGGCCGGCGGCCGTCCCGCCGTTGTTTGGAAGCGCCGCCGCGGTTCCCTGGACCGGAGCGGGTTCGCGCTGGTTGGCGAAAGTGGACATGAGATTTCTGGGCAGGCCGCCGCGCGGCCGTTCGTCACCGACTGGGAGGGACGGCTCTCCGAGCCGTCCCGAACTTTGGTCTTGGCTCGGTGGCCTGGACTCCATCTAACCCTGCCGCTCCACGAGCAGGTACGGCACGACGACTTGGTTGTGCCGTTGGAGTTCGCTCTTCACGAGCGCGAAAAACGACTCCCACTGCCCCGGATAGATCGTCTGGCACCCGAGCGAACTCGTGCTGCCGTAGCCGCCGTGGTGGATGTTGATGCCGAAGAACCCGCTCTCCTCTCCGCCGCCATCACGATGAACGGTCACCGCCGCAGCCTGCACGAGCGCAGGATAACGGAACTGCGGCGGCAGACTGAGATGGGGGATGCCGAGTTGGTAGTGCCACAGCCCGGGCTGGAGCACGGCGATGCCCGGGCGGGAGACGGAGGGATCGGTGTTGGCGTTGAAGCACGCGTGGACGCTCGGTGTGTGGAGCGTGAGTGCGTCGTCGTAGATGCCGCGGTCGTTCTGGCCGGGCTGGCCCATGGAGTCGCGGAAATATCCGCGTTCGCCCACGAGCGCGACGGGGGTGTTGACCCCGGCGTGGGCCAGGAGTGCGGCGGTGGTGGCGGCGAGTTCGGCGGGACGGTGGGGAGGGAGGATGTTCATGAAGTGCGGAGTGCGGAGTGCGTTCGGCTCTTAACCCCATAGATGAACCCTATGCGGTTGTTCTACAGACGATCTTGTTTCATTACCGCACGCTCTTCTTGGGAACAAATATTTCTTTGTTCTCTCGCGTGGCGCACACGGAGCGCTACGAACCGAGTTGGGTGTGGAGAAAGTACTCCGTACTCCGCACTTCGACAGGGAGCACCCCGTTCTTGGTCACAAAAAACCTTGCGTATTTGCTTTGTAGAGGGACGAGCAGTAGCTCGC
>CAXTQD010000378.1:0-2304 GCA_964246175.1 uncultured Chthoniobacterales bacterium
GAAACGACGATGATCTACACCCACGTGCTCAACCGACCGGGTGTGTTGCCCGTGCGCAGCCCGCTGGACTAAACTGCTGGCACTCAGCGCCCGCGTTGGCCGTCCGTTTAGATCGTTGCCCGTGGCACATCCTCCAGGCGCGTCGTGTAGCACGGTGTCTTGTGCTCGCGCCGCATCTGCCATGGCTGCGGCTTGCCTGAACCCAGCGTCGCCGCGCGCACCGTGCCCCGGCCACCCCACAGGTTGAGCTTGTCCACGGCTGCCATGAGCCGGCGCTCTTTCTCCTCGCGCTCGGGGTCCACGGGTCGGAAGAGGTTTCCCTGCTTCTCGTCGTCGGGCACCAAACCCAGACACAACACGCCGGCCTTAATGTAGCGATAGCCGGGCCGGTAAATAGCTGTCAGCACGCGCATGGCCTCGCCGATCAACTCGGGGGTGAAGCTGGTCGGCACCAGCAACTCGCGTCCCGCCCCCGGGCTGTACTGCGGCAACTCGGGCCGGCGCGGGTTGGTGTGCATGAACACGTGGATGGCGGAGGCTGCCAGACCCTTGGCGCGCAGCTTCTCGCCGGCGCGGGTAGCGTGCGTGGCCACGGCCTCGCGCAGTTCCTCCAGGCTTTCTACCGGGCGGCCGAACGAGCGTGAGCAGCAGATGTTCTTGCGGTCGGCTTGTACCTCTTCGAGTTCCAGGCAGGACACGCCGGAGAGTTCTAGGGCCATGCGTTCGACGACCACGCCGAAGCTCTGGCGCAGCAGTGACCGCTTGGCCCGCGCCAACTGCCCGGCCGCGAAGATACCCAGCCGGGCCAACCGGCGCTCCAGCCGCCCGGCGACGCCCCACAACTCGGCTACCGGCCATCCCTCGATGAGCGCGCGACCTTCCTCGCTCTGGTGGTCGAGCGCGTACACGCCGCCCTGTTTCTTGGCGTGCCGGTTGGCCAGCTTGGCGAGGACCTTCGTAGCCCCGATGCCTATGCCGACGGGGGATGCCCGTCCACTTAAGCACCTGCGCGCGGATGGCCTGCCCATGTGGCCTTAACGTAGCGGGGGTGCCCTCCAGGCGCAGGAACGCCTCGTCGATGCTGTACACCTCCAAGGCCACGGCCGACTGAGCAAGCACCTGCATGACGCGCCTTGAGAGGTCGCCGTAGAGTTCGTAGTTGGAGGAAAAGACCTGCACACCTTCCTTGCGGAACAGGTTGCGCCACAGGAACTCTGGTGCTCCCATCGGGATGTTCAACGCCTTGGCTTCCGGGCTGCGGGCGATGACGCACCCATCGTTGTTGCTCAAGACCACGACCGGCTTGCCCCACAGCCAGGGCTGGAAGACCGCTTCGCACGAGCAGTAGTCGAGTAGGTGGACGGCGTTACCGCCATCCACCCCTCTCAGAACCGGACGTGAGAGTTTCCCCTCATCCGGCTCAAGCCTCAGGAACGCCCCGCTTCCGCGCGGGACGCGGCGTCAGTGACATTGTTCTGTGGGTCATAGTGAACCTGCCGGTGGCACTCTGGGTGCAGCAGCACCCGGTTGTCGGCGGTGTCTGCTCCGCCGTGGCTACGCCAGACGACGTGATGACTGTGCCAGCCGCTGACCCGCGTGATCTTCTGAGCGCGACGCGGGCAGATCCCGTGTTGCCGTCGCCACAGGCCGAGCAACTGGCTGCGTCCCTGGAGGTCTGCGACCATCTTCACATCGAGCCGACGCTCGAAGTAAACTTCCCAGTCCGGGTCGTAGGGATCCGCTGCTCCCTTGACCTTGACGTGCCTCTTGATGGGAACGCTCGCGGCATAGAAGAGCCGCGTCATCCGCGTGGCATCGCTGTGCGGGTCGCTCACCTCCCCCTGGAAGACCCGGTCCTTCGCGCCCAGCCGTCCGAAGTAACGTGCCTTGATCCATTTTCTGGATTTGCGCAGGTGTCGGCGTCGCGCCCACCGCCAGAGGCAGCGGAAGATGGCGCTGCCCACCCGCGAGAAGGTTTTCGAGCTGACCACGTGCCGGTGGTAATTCGCCCAACCCTGGATGACGGGATTGAGCATCTGCACCAGTTCTCCGGTGCGGGCTTGCTTGTTAGCCTTGATGAGGGCACGCACCTTTTCCAGGAACGCGTGGACGTTCTTCTTGGAGGGAGTGATACCACTTATGCTATGATGGCGTCATATGGCAGGCAAGCGGACCGAGAGGGCGGCGCATCTGAGCGCCGGGGAGTTGAAGGGGCGGGCGCGAGCACGCCAGGGTGTTGACGCCAAGGAGACGCGCCGCTGGCAGGCGTTGTGGCTCTTTTGTCAGGGGCACAGCACCCCGCAC
>CAXTQD010000378.1:2314-3017 GCA_964246175.1 uncultured Chthoniobacterales bacterium
CTGCAGGGTTCGCGGCTCGACGGGCTGGAACTGCTCGCGGAGATCAAGCGGCGCTACAACGCCGAAGGCGTGGTCAGCGTCGCCGACGGCCATCGCCGCCGACCCGGCGGGGCCCGTCCGCTGCTCAGCGACCAGCAGCGCCTAAAGTTGGCCGCCGCCATCGAAGCGCCTGTGCCCGTGCGGCTGGGCGGAGGTTTGTGGAGTGGGCGCAAGGTGGCCTCGTGGGTGCAGGCCGCCACCGGCCGCACGATCCGCCCGCAGCAGGGTTGCGTTTGTTTGCGCCAGCTCGGCTTCGGGCTGCGGGGGCCCCGCGCGCATCACCGCCAGGCGGCCAGCCCACAGGAGCAGGCGGCTTTCAAAAAAAGCTCGCCGACACGGTAGCAGAGGTTCAGGCCGCCCCTCCGCAGGCCCACGTGGAAGTCTGGGCGCCAGGACGGAGGCGCGCCTGGGCCTCCAAGCCCAGCGTGCGCCGGGGGTGGGCGCGCCGGGGCAAGGCGCACCGCCCGCTCTGTGCCGGGGATCATCGCTCCCGGTGGATGTACGTCTTTGGGTTCGTCCGCCCGCCCCGCGGCCGGAGCGAGTGGTGGCTCTGCGGCGGGGTCAACACGCCCGCCATGAGCGCGGTGCTCGCCGAGTTCGCGCACACGGTCGGCGCGGGAACACAAAAGCGCGTGCTCGTGGTGCTTGACCGCGCGGGCTGGCA
>CAXTQD010000378.1:3027-4729 GCA_964246175.1 uncultured Chthoniobacterales bacterium
GAGGGCATCCATCTCGTCCACCTGCCCGCCAGCCCGCCTGAACTCCAGCCCGCCGAGCGGCTCTGGCCGCCCCTGCGCGAAGCGGTGGCCAACGCGCGAGCTTCACCGCTCTGGCCGCCCTCGACGCCAGGCTCAGCGAGCGTTGCCGCCAGCTCCGCGCCCAGCCCGGGTACCTCGCTGCCTGCACCCGTTACCACTGGTGGCCGCAGGCCTGATCCAACGCCATCATGTCGGAAGTGGTATGATGAGGATTTTGCCACGATGCTTGCGGACCGTCTGGCCCAGGAAGTCGAAGCCGTCTTCGACCGCCGTGACCCTGGTTTTCTCCACCGAGAGTTCCAAGCCCCTCGCGCGGAGGAACTCCACGAGGAAGGGTTGGACCTCCTCGCTCAGCAGCTCGCGGGATCGACCGGTGACGATGAAGTCGTCGGCGTAACGCACGAGGTTGATGAGCGGTCCTGGCCCCCTTCTGGGACGTGGGAAGCGTGCCTCGAGGGCGGCTTCCAGTCCGTCGAGGGCGAGGTTGGCCAGGGTGGGAGAGATGATCCCGCCCTGCGGAGTGCCCGCTTCGGTCGGGTGCAGGATGCCCCCTTCCACGAAGCCAGCTTTGAGCCACTGGGCCAGGACGGTTTTATCCGTTGGCGCGTGGCGCAGCAGCCACTCGTGGCTGATCCGGTCGAAACACGACCGGATGTCGGCTTCCAGGACCCAGGAAGCGTTGAAGCCACGGCTCAACACTTTGAAGCACTGCTCCATCGCGTCCGCCGTGGATCGCTCCTTTCTGAACCCGTAGGAGTCCGCGTCCGCCTGGGTCTCGGCGACGGGGTCCAGGGCCAGCAGGTAAAGCGCCTGCATGGCCCGATCCTTCATCGTCGGGATACCCAAAGGGCGGCGCTGGCCGTTGCGTTCGGGGATGTAGATCCGGCGCAACGGCTGCAGGCGGTAGCCCCGGCGAGTCAGCTCCCCGATGGCCGCCACCTTGCGCTGCGGCGTGTCCCAGAGCGCCCGGTCCACCCCGCTGGTTCGTTTGCCCGTGTTCTCTGTCACCCGCCGGACGGCAAGAACCTTGCCAGCCAGCGAGCGGGTGAGCAGGCGTTGCAAGGCTTTGACCTTGCCCCACCGGCCCGCCCGCGTTGCCTTGACGATACGCGCCTGGAGCCGTCGCACGTCACGATGGACCAGTCGCCAGTCAATGGCGTGCCAGTCCTGGATCGCTGCGTGGGAAGCCGCACCAACCGAGAACCCCAACGCCTGCGCGCCAGCTTCTTCGGTCGTCCGCTGCTTTGCTTCCTTGGACGGTAGCCGTGGCTCTCTCGTCATCGGAGACCGCGGTAGAAGTCGGCCCGCTTTCGCGTGGGGCGATGTCGCAGCCCCTCTCCGCGCAGTTACCGCACGGCGTTTGCTTTTTCCACCCTCCTTTACCCGCCGCCCCGCAGGCCGTCCTTGCGAACGGCTGTCCTGCTCCGCTTTGGAACAGGGGAGCGACGGGCTTACCGTGTTCCGATCCACCAACCCCGTGGACGGTTTAGGCCCTCTCTTTCCGCCGACCGCGTTTGGTTGCCCATGACGGGGGGAAGCATTCAGCCCCCGTGCCCGCGGCGTTGCCTTTTGGCTCAAGCCTGTCAGCACCTTTGGCTTGTTTTGCAATAAAAAGCTGTTGAGTTAAACGGCCAGCCTGCGGATGAGCAGTCGCGTCATCGCG
>CAXTQD010000379.1:0-4699 GCA_964246175.1 uncultured Chthoniobacterales bacterium
ATGCGGGAGGTCGCCGCCGGGTTAGAGCTGCCAGCGCTGCTGTTCAGCGGCGGCAAGGATTCCATCTGCCTGCTGCGGCTGGCGGAAAAAGCGTTACTCCCGTCGGAATTTCCGATGCCGCTGCTCAACGTGGCCACCGGCCACCGGATGCTTTTGCGCCGGGCGAAAACGGGCGCGGCTGACTTCCAGACGTTCTTGCGCGATCTGCGCACCAAACCCTACCGTGCCGGCCAGCCGATCTGGCTGTTGCTCGACCGCGCCACCTGCCACACCGCCGCCGGGACACTGGCCCTAGCGGCCCGGCTGGACATCAGCCTGCTCTGGCTGCCACGCCAATGTTCGAAGCTCAACGCCATGGATCACCTCTGGCGGCAACTCAAAGACGATCTGGCCGCCAACCGCCAACGTGCGGACATCGACTCCCTGGCAGCCCAAGCCCAAGCCTGGGTACTCGCTCTGTCGGTGCAACAAACGCTTCGCAAAGCCGGGTTGCGCTCAAAGAACTGCTGGCTCAAAAACGTGCGGACGAACTTCTGTCCTCCTACTTAGCTGTACGGTACCGGGGTGAGGTGGTGCGGGTTGAGGGTAAACGTGGATGAGTCTTTTGTCCACGCCTCGCAGATGGCTTGGAAAGGCGTCTTCCAACGCAGCGTCTTGAGGTGCTTGGCGAAGTTGGACGCCAGAACGAAGGTCTGCAGATGGGCGGTGAGGCCGGCGAGCGTCTCGTAGTGGAAGGACTTGACGGTGGCCTCCTTGAGCGTGCGGTTCATGCGCTCGGCCTGCCCGTTGGTCCACGGGTGGTAAGGCTTGGTCAGCTTGTGCTTGATGCCGTGAGCCAAACAGATGCGGTTGAAGGGATGCACCATGGTGTCGTACTTGGTGGAAGCGCAGTTGGTGAACGCCACGCCGTTGTCGGTGAGGATGGTGTGCAGCTGGTACGGGAACGCGGCCAAGGTGTGGCGCAGGAAGGCCGCGCCGATCATGCCGGTGGCGCGAGGATGCAGTTCAACAAAGACGAACTTGGAGACGCGGTCGATGGCCAGGAAGAGATGCACCTTGCCCTCGGCGGTACGCAGCTCGCAGGCGTCGATGTGCACGTAGCCGATGGTCGTCGGGGCAAAACGCTTGCGCTTGGCGGCGGGATCACCGGCGGGTAGGCGAGAGATGCCGTGACGTACCAGGCAGCGGTGCAAGGCGCTGCGAGTCAGCTTGGGCAGGTTCTCACGTAGGCTGCCGAGCACATCGTCAAGCGGCAGGAGCGTGCGACGACGCAGTTCTACCACCATGGCCTCCTCGGCCGCGCTCAGTGCCGCCGTGCGACGCTGCCGTGGGCCCATCGCAGCGTCGGCGGTGGTGGTACGCTTGCGCCACTTGGCGACGGTCTTGGGGTTCAGGCCGTACCTGGCGGCCAAGGCGCGGGTACTCTCTTGCGACGCTTGGAGGTCGGCTCGCAGGCGCGGCGTCGTGCGGGCGCTGCCGTGAAGTGCTTTTGCCATAATGCATGCTCCCACTCACGGGAGAAACTTGCACCATGACTCTCCGGGACCGTACAGCTAGGTTGTCCTTGTTTGATCAGAGTTATGCACGTTTGACCGGTTGGCTGCTTTTGGTACCCTCAAGCGTGCCACTCGCCTGCATGTTTATGCATCGTGATTTGCGATCCTCACCTACCCGCTTTTCTCACCGGTATCTATGTCGCCGGACAACCTCGGCATGAAAACTTCAAGTTACACCCTGCTCAAATTGCTGATCCTCGTTTTCGTTGTGATCACCTTCAACTCCGGCCTCTCCGTGCAAGCGCAGAGCGTTGTCTCCGACCCGCTGAGAGATTTCCTGCACCAAAGTGATGAGACCATCCGTCAACCGGTCGAAACACCCCGGTCAGTCCTGCAAATGTCCATCCACCTTGCCGGGCACGGCAAACCCTGCCTGTTTCTCTCCCTGCATGCGTTCTACACCAAAGGTGGCGGCTACCAGTGGAGCGTCTACCTGCCCGTCAAGGGCGGCTACGTGGAAGCGCTGCCCCAAAGGAACGAGCCGACGTTCATGTGCTACCAGAATCGCATCTACGTTGGGCCGATCTCGGAGGTGGGAGTCCGTCGTGGGAGCGTTACCTTTGTGATCAGCCATGAATCGGGCGGGATCGACGCCTACTGGCTCAAAGGCAGGAAGATGATGCACAAGGAGATCCTGGCATTCCCGTTCCCGGAGGAGGCGGGCAACCCGGACGGCAGCATCACGAGCATCCCAATGCTGCTCAAGTATTTCCCGAAACTCGCCAAGCCCTACACCGGGGGAAAGGACTTGTCCGACGACATCCCGTTCGACGATCTGCGCGCACGCGGCTACGCCATCCCTCAACCAAGTGAGGATTGAGGCAAAGGATCACCTCCTGCAATGCCGGCAAACCTTGGTTGCTGAAACCAGCAGCGTAGTCTTGAAAGAGGATTTGAAACGACGGTTTGATTTGCGAAGGCGTCTTGTTTCGTGCCATCAAAACGCCTGTTCCCTGCCAGGCTTCTTCACATGCCTCCCTGCTGCTTTGGGACGATGATTCCTCGCCGTCAATAAACTTCTTTTTAGTTGCCTCGCGCTGCTGATCTACTGGCCTGTTTCACTTCGTGCCAGGCAAACGGTCACCGCCAGCGTGGAGTGGCTCACGTGCGAGGCTCAGACCGTCGCCGTCAGCAAGCTGGTTGACGTACACAGCGTCAAGGGGCCATACGAGGTCGTCTACGAGGATTGTGTTCTGTCGGTGTCCGAGGTCCTCAAGGGTCCTCCAGCTCAGACCCTCAAGTTCTGCTACCGCCACCTTTCGGAGGGGCAGCCCGCTTGGATGACCTCCAAGGGGGATCTACTCGTCTTCCTCGCGGTTCAGCAAGACCGTTTCACCGACCAGGAGGCCGCCAACCTCACCAACCCGTACTACGAAGCGCGCTTGCATGGCCTGCTCCAGCCAATCGACGTTCAATACCCATCGCCTATTTTCGACCTCTCCAACTTTCCGAAGGGCATCTACAGCAAAGACTCAACCCTCCTCACCAAACCAGAAGAGGTTCTCAGGGCCGTCCGAACCTGGGCAAGTTCGACGATTACTCGTCCTCTCTTGGTCAAGTTGTCCTCTGACTTTCGGCCTGACTGCCCTGCTCTCGTGGTCCCTGCGGAGGAAAGTTACCGTGCCCATTTCCTAGCCCTAGCTGGATCGCAGAAGCCGTTTGAGCAGCAGAAAGCGGCGACGGAACTCGCCAAGTTCCCGGGTCCGGACACCGAACAGGTTCTCCTTGGACTGCTCAACGACAACACCGAGAACCTCTGGTTTTTCTCTGCCGACACCCTGAGCAACGTCGAATTCGGGGTACGGGCGGCGGCGTACCACAGCTTGCAAGCCTTGGGCAAAACGGTTCCAACGCTGGCACTGGAACGCCAGCCAATCGAAGCGGAGCAACGCGAGTTGCGCCAGAGCCACTGGCGTAAAGCGTTTGCCGAGGCACTCACGGGTGGATGGCAAGTCGTCTCCGTGGAAGATGGTGACACCCGCCTGGCCGGTGGGCGGGAAACTTCCGCCGTCAACGTTGTCTGCGGCAAAGCAGACGCACGCGCCACGTTGCGATTAATCCCCAAAGAGTGGAAGAAAGAGGAGCTTCCCGCCGGGGAGGATCTTGGGATGGATGGAGGCAACAACCAAGGAGCGCGACGTTTCTTTCTGGACGGCGAGCTGCCACCGGCCGTGCAGGAAAAGCTGACAAAGTATTTCGGGTTGGTGCGTTCCTAGGCACAACTGATTCCATCCGCACTGCGTTTTGCCTTGTTCCGGCTGCACCAGAGCTTCATGCAGTCTCAGAAAACAGAGGTTGCGCGAGACGACCGCTGCCAAAACCAGTCTTTTATAAGACGCTGATTTAGGCTTCACAGCGACGCTTTATTTTACATCATTGGGATGCCTACTACCTGTTAGGTATCTTCGTCATGCGCCTTTCACCCATCCGTCTGCGTACCAAACGCTACTCGGAGGTGTTACGCCGCCTGCTCACCCACTATACCGAAGGCACCTCAGCGGAGGTGGACGGCTGCATCTACCCAGCCGAGGAGTTCCCGCGCCTGGTCGCTGAGTGGTGCACCGACGAGCGCATCGCAGCCACACGCAACTTCATGCTGCGGAGCCGCACCGGCAACCTGGGCGGCTTCCACGATCGTCCCCGTGACTTGTGGCTGTGCGGCAACGAGCGTGCTTTTGCCGAGCGGTTGGCTGCCGAGGGCTTACTGCCTATCCGAATAACCGGTTTCCGTGGGTAAGTTGGCGGGTGAAAAGTCCTGAGCCGAAGCCACGCACGCGACCCAGAGCCAAGCAACTCGCCACCATTGGTAGGCAGTTCGTGCTCGGTGATGAGTTGTGGGCGCTCATGGAGCCGCTTCTGGCCCCGCATTCCAACACCCACCCCTTCAGCGGCGGGCGGCCCCGCGTGCCGGATCGGCTTTGCGCTGACACCATCTTTTTTGTGCTGCGAACGGGCTGCCAGTGGAACGCGCTTTCCACGACGGGCCTTTGTCCCTCTTCCACGGCGCACGACCGCTTCCAGGCGTGGGTAAAGGACGGCTTTTTGCTGCGCTTCTGGCAAGCGGGCCTGGCCGAGTACGACGCCTTCAACGGGCTTGACTGGAGTTGGCTGGCGATGGACGGCGCGCTGACCAAAGCGCCCCG
>CAXTQD010000380.1:0-1972 GCA_964246175.1 uncultured Chthoniobacterales bacterium
GGTGCCGGGGTGGGCGTCGGGGTGGCGGAGGAGTTCGCCGCGGCTGTTGCGGCGGGCGCGGGTGTGGGGCTGGCAAGGTCGTGCCCCTCGATTTTGACGGCCAGCGGCGGGGTGTCCACCGTGACGTACTTCCCCGTTGCCGGGTCGAGATAGTTGAAATGGTACGACGGCAGCGTCGTACGCGGACCCTCGGCGATGACGACCTGCTCGAAGGTCTTCGAGCCACTGAGGCCCACCTCGTCGTCGGCCTTGAACTTGGCGGTGGCCGGGTACGTCCGCAGGCCGCGTTCATCGCGGAGGGTCGGTGGGGCGATCCGGTCGAAGTTCCCCTGCCCGCTCAGGTGCAGGCGCACCGTCACCGGGTCGCCGGTGTTCGCCTTGTTGGGCACGGCCTCGGCCGAGAGCCGGAACTGCCCGATCCCTCCGGAGAAGTCCGCCGGCTTGCCCTCTTCCGGCAGCGGCTTGACCTCCAGCGTCACCGTGTCGGTCCGCAGGCTGACCACGCGCGGCGGGGCCGCATTGTAGGGGTCGTAACGTCCGAAGGGATCGAAAGGATCGTTGAACGTGCGTCGCCGCGAGCCGCCCGTACGCGGCATCTGCACGGTGGGGTTGACGGTCGCCGGCCCGATGGAAATCGTGCCGATCTTCAAGCCGGTGACCGCCGACTTGTAGAGGTCCACGCTGTAGCGGCCGTCCTGGCCCGCCGATCCCGCGGGACGCGGCGCGGTGAACGCCTGCACGCTGAAGCCGTCGCCGCTGAGGATCACCTCCTGGCTGGGAACGTGCCCGACGTTGGCGGCGAACCCGGCGCGCACCTCGACCGGCACGCTCTCGCCGACGTAGGCGCTCTTCTTACCCGGGAGGACGAGTTCGGCATACACGGAGTTGTTGCCCGCGCCGGAGTTGCCGCTGCCCAGGACCGTGAGCGTGACCGGCAGCGTGCGCAGCAGTGTGCCGTCGGAGAGACGCACCTCCTGGCCGGGAATCGCGTAGCGGCCGGGCTGGTCGGTGCTCACCGTGAAGACGTACGTCGTCGTCGCGCTCTGGCTCAGGCTGCCGTTGTTGAACGTGTACTGGCTCGAACTGCTCCGGCCCGCGTAGGCGAACGCCAGCCCGTCTACGGTCGGCGTGCGGGGAACCTCCTCCACCTCGCCGTTGGTGACGCTGACGAGGAACTGCGTCTGTTCGCCGGCCTCCACGGAGGAGTCCGACAAGCTGGCGGCGACCGAGGCGGGGGCACGCGCCGCCCACCCGTGCGCCGGCCACGCCCACAGCAGAACGCAGAGGATGAACGGGACGAGCGTCCTACCAGTCCTTGACAGGGGCTTCATCGCGGTTGTGGCGGTTGCGGTCGAGTCCGCTGGGCAGGACGCGTGCGTCCTCACCCTTGAGAGAATCCAGCAGCGCCTTGGCCTGCGCAGCGCTCATCTTGCCGGCCTCGTCGTGGGCGAGCTGCTCGGGGACTTGGCCGTCCTCTCCCTGCTGGCCGGACGCGGCTTGGGGGTCATTCTTCTGCTCGGATTGCGCCTTGAAATCGCCACGGCGTCGGGGTTCGTTCTGGTGAGGATCGCCGTTGGGGTCGGGCTTGCCGTCCTGCGGGGAGTTCTGCGCGTTGTCGTTGCCCTGCGAAGGGTTGCGCTGGCCGTCCTGCGGTTTGCGCCCGCCTTTCTGTTGCTGGTCGGGCTGCGGTTCGCCGCCGGAACTCGGAGTGTTGCCCGGCTGCGGCGGCTGCGAGTCGGGCTTCGGCGGCTGGTTGGAACTGCCGTCCTGCGGCTGATTGGCGTTGTTTTGGCCGCCCTCCTGCTGCGACGAACTCGATCCGCCCTTGTCCTGCGATTGTTGCGGCTGGGGTTGTTTGGGCTGCTGGCCGTTCTGAGCGTCCTGCTGCTGCTGTTGCTGTCCGTCGCCCTTGTCCTGCGACCTATCTTGTTGTTGCTGCTGATTCTTGTCGCCCTTTTTCTGATCCTTTTGG
>CAXTQD010000380.1:1982-4693 GCA_964246175.1 uncultured Chthoniobacterales bacterium
TCCTTTTGGTCCTTCTTGTCGTCCTTGTTCGGCGTGGGGGTGGGAGTCGGCGTCGGCGGCGGGGGCTGCTTGAGTTCCTCGTCGAGGCGGCGCTGGACGAGGTCGCGGTTGTACGCGGCATTGGCGGCAAGGGTATGGCCCGGATCGGGAATCTGACTGCCCCGTAGGGCCGCGAGCGTCGCATCGTAGTACTGAATGGCGTTGCGCCAATCCTTGATCTTCGACGCCCGGTCGTACTGCGTCTGGCCGCGGCGGTACAGCGTGTTGCCGAAGTTGTATTGCGACTTGGCCCGCAACGCCGGGTCCGGCGCGACGAGCGCACGTCCGAACGCCTCCAGCGCCTCGTCGTACTGCTTGTCCATGTAGGCGCTCGCGCCGGCGTCGAATTGCAGGCTGCCCTGGTCGGGGTTCTCCTTGGCGAGGTCCGAGAACGCTTTGAAAGCCTCGTCGTACTTCTTGTCGCGGTAGAGCGCCAAGGGACCGCTGCCGGCCGAGGAAGGGTCGAGCGGAATCGCCGCCTCCTCCGCCCGCGCCGAACCCACCGCCAGCGCCACCCACAACGCCAGCACCGCCACGGTCGTCCGGCGCACCGGCACGGCGCGCGCGCCGGGCGTGACCCCACCGACACCAGCCGGCGCGCGGTAGCGGCGGCGTTCACCCGGCAACGCCGCCAGTGCGAGGAAGAATAACCCTGCACCCAACGGCCACTGGTAACGCTCCAAGGGCCGGCGGTCCAATTTGGCGTCGATGTCGCCCGCTCGCAGCTTGCTCAACCCGTCCTGAATGATTGTCCGCATGACCTCCTCGCCGTTGGTGAAGCGAAGGTAAAACCCACTTCCCGCCTGCGCAATGTCTCTCAGTCCCGACTCGTTGAGCCGGGTGCGGACCAGTTGGCCGTTCTCGTCGCGCACGAACTCGCCCTTGCGCCCGTTTGCGAGCGGGATCAGCGAGCCTTCGGGCGTGCCGAAGCCGACCGTGAAAATCCGCACCCCGGCGTTCGCGGCCTTCCGGGCAGCTTCCAGGCCAGCGGCCTGCTCGGTGTCCACGGTCGGTTCGCCGTCGCTCAGGAGCAGGATCGCGCGGTTGCCGGTAGCGGCCTTGTTGAAGGCTTCGACCGCGAGGTCGATAGCCCCGCCGATGTCCGTACCGCCGACCGGGATGAGGTCCACGTCGAGGTCGGCGACGGCTTCGAGCACCGAGCCGTAGTCGACCGTCAGCGGAGTCTGGAGGAATGCGTCGCCCGCGAACGGCACCAGCGCCACGCGGTCGCCGGTGAGTTGGGCCACGAGGTCCTGCACGGCGAGCTTCGCGCGCGTGAGGCGGTTCGGCGCGAGGTCGGTGGCCAACATGCTCTTGGAAACGTCCACGATCACGACGAGGTCGAGCCCACGGCGGTGGACTTCCAACGTTTCAAAACCCCAGCGCGGTCCCGCCGTCGCCACGAGCAGACAGCCCAGGCCCATCAGTAACAATCCGTAGCGCCAACGACGCCGCGCGGCGCTCGCCGCCCCGGTCAACTGCGCACGCAGGCGTGGGTCGCGCAAGAGGCGCACCAGCCGGACGGCCGCGCGCCTCTCCGCCCACACGAACAGCCCCGTTAGCACGGGCAGGGCGAGCAGTCCCCACAGCCACCACGGCGCGCTGAAGGTTAGTTCGCGCCACGCGGAAATTAACCGAGCTAGAAATAGAGCGGCCAGTGGGTTCATCGGTTCGCTCAAGGCAGTCGCCGCCAGAGAAGTTGTGACAATGTCAAGTAGAGCCCCAGGCACGCCACACCCGTCCCCACGAACGGCCGGAACAGATCACGGTACTCACGGTATTGGTTCACCTTGACGGTGCTCTTCTCCAGCTTGTCGATCTGCGCGTAGATGTCCTTCAGCGCATCGGAGCTATCTGCGCGGAAGAACGTGCCCTCGGCTACCTGTGCCACGTCCTTGAGCGTCTTTTCGTCGAACTCCATGCGCGTGTTCTGGTACACCGTGCGGCCGAACATGTCGGTCATCGGATAAGGCGCGATGTCGTTGGTGCCCACACCGATGGTGTAGACCTTCAACCCGAGCACCTTGGCGGCCTCAGCGGCGGTGTTGGGGTTGACGCGCCCGGCGTTGTTGTCGCCGTCACTCAGGAGCACGATGATGCGGCTCTTGGCCTCGCGGTTCTTGAGCCGGTTGGCCGCCGAGACGATGGCACTCCCGATAGCCGTGCCATCCTCGACGAGGCCGATCTTGACGCGGTCGAGGCCGTCGATGAGCCGGGCATGGTCGAGCGTCGGCGGGCTGACGAGGTAGGGCCGCCCGGCGAAGGCGAGCATGCCGATGCGGTCGTTGGGCCGGGCGTCGATGAAGCGTTGGGTGATCTCCTTGACGGCATCCACGCGGCTGGCGCGGCTGCCGTCCATGGAGAAATCCTCCAGGAGCATGGAGCGCGACACGTCGAGGCAGATCATGATGTCGATGCCGCTGGCCTCGATCTGGGTGAGCGTGTTACTTAGCTGCGGCCGGGCCAGCGCGACCACTCCGCAGGTTCCCGCCAGGAGCAGCAACGCGCCTGCGAACGCTCCCGCCCGGGCCGGGCGCGGCTTGCCGATGCTCTGGAAGATTGACGTGGACGAATACACGACGGCCGGCGCGCCGCCCGTCCGGCCGAGGCGGAACGCGAAAAGCGCCGGCAGCGCGAGCAGCCAGAGCCAGGTGGGCTGGGCGAAGCTGAAG
>CAXTQD010000381.1:0-4638 GCA_964246175.1 uncultured Chthoniobacterales bacterium
GGGCCACTTCTTGATGAAGGGGCGGCGCCAGGTGCGCGCGGAGTTTAGCCTGAGCACGCTTGCCTACAACCTGCTGCGGGTCGTGAGCATCGTGGGCGTCAAGGCCCTGGTGGAAGCCCTGCGGCGGCGCGGGCGCGCGCGCGTCAGGGTCTTCCGAAGTGTGCACGGCTTCAGAGCCTGGTTTTACGCTCGCGTGCTCGCCTCAACCATCTGCCGCGAAGGAAACTTCGTCGCGGCTGGCCTGCCCACCTGAACGAACCGCCGAGTAGGCGTTTTCACACAAGCTCGTGTCGTTTGAAGTGCATTCGAACTTCAATCCAGGAGGACGACAGGTCTATATGGCGGGAACAGCCGTGGACGCCACCCCAGCGGCGAACGGCCAATTCCAAGCCGTGGTCAGCGGCGGACCTAAATTCTTCCTGCCCGCGTCAAGCCTTCGGTTTGAGTCGAATGCCTCTCCGGCCCCGAAAGAGGCTCCAACGTCCTCTGTAGCGCCCAGGAGGGTGGACGCCGCCCCGCAGCCGCCAGAAAGCCGCAGATTTTGAGACTGTCAGTGGAAGGGTTTACAGGAACGCGCGTTTGGCACGAGTCGAGCCTGATGGCATCACCTACTTCTTCACGGGCGAGCCGTGAAAATCCCGCTGGACGAACTGCCGAAGGCGCTTGGGTCAAAATACAACCTCACACCAGAAAAAGCGGCGGTGTTCCAGAAGGGCGAGGAAGACGCAAACCGCCGCGAGACCGAAGAGAAGGCCGCAGATGAAGAACGCGAAGCGGCTCAGCACGTCGTCAACAACACGTTTCCGATCCTCCAGGCCCAGACAGATACGGCGGATTTGTGGTTCAAGAATTCTACGTCCGGGGTGTGATAGACATATCCACCTCCTTCCTCGGCAAGTATTCTGACGACCGAGAAACCCAGTACGCGTTTGTCATCCCGGACGGTCGTAGCTCGTGCTACTGCTACGCGCCGAAAGCCTCGTACAACAACAACGTCAGACTGCATGAAACGATCCTCGCCAACGGCAGGCCCGCTGAAGGTTTGTTCTTGCTCAGGATCACACCGGAGAAGTACCGTCGCGGCCAGTCGGTCGTCACGGCGGATTTCATCCGTGCGTTTCCGCTCAAGGAATGATTTCAACTTTCGGACAGTTTCGGACAATTAAGTTGCGTGAATCTGCATGAAACGTTCAAGGCATCAAGAACGCGACTTTGCGTCTAACCCGTTTGAAGCTGCTGACATGCACGCTTTTCGCGCAAACATGCGCAAACCCAAAAACGGATTCGAATCCCGTTAGGGTCGCTTTCTTCTTCCCACGCCGACCTTGCGCCTGCTTCTGAGACTTTCCCCTTGTCTGGCGCTGCTGGCGGGGTGCGCCGAAACGCCACCCTACCGTTACGAGTACATCCCTGGCCGGACGGCGACCGTCACCGCCGAGGGGACCGCCGTCGCTCCACCGCGCGCACCCGTGGCCGTGCAGGCCGCCATCGCGGCCGGCAACGAGATCGCCGGTTCGCCTTACCAATACGGCGGCGGGCACGGTGAACGGCAAGGCGGCTACGACTGCTCGGGCGCAACCTCTTACGTCCTGCGAGCGGCCGGGCGGCTGCGCGGCTCCATGCCGTCGGAGGGTTTCCGGCACTACGGCGAAAGCGGACCAGGACGCTGGATCAGCGTCTACGCGCGCGACGGGCATGTCTTCCTCGTGGTCGCGGGACTGCGCTTCGACACAGGCTACACCGGCGAGGAAAACGGCGGTCCGCGCTGGACCCGCCGCCCCCGGCCCGCCGACGGGTGCGTCATCCGGCATCCGGAAGGTTTGTGAACGCCGTCAGGGGATAATGAGCGTTATCCCGGGCTTGAGTTTCCGCTCGTCGGGGACGCTGTTCAGGTTGGCATCTTGGATGTCCTTGGCGCGCGCCTTATTTTTGTAGAACTTGCGCGCGATGCTGGCCAGCGAATCGCCCGGCTGCACGACGTACGTGCGCGTGCCCGGCGCGGGGTGAAGTTGGGCGTCGCGCGCCGCCTGTTTGCCGGCCGTCGGCCCGCCAGCCGGAACATTGGCGGGCGGCGGGGTCGCGGCGGTGCGCTGAGCCAACTGGTCGCGCAGATCCTTGTTTTCCTGGCGCAGCTTCGCCGCCTCGGCGTGCGTGATGAGCGTGCCGCCGGCGAGACTCGTGGCGAGTTTGAGTTCGATGCGGTCGAGGTTGGCGCGGGCTTCCTTGGCGTGGGCGCCGTTGGGCTGCATCTCCATGTACCGCTTGAAGTGGTGCACGGCCCCGACGGGATCGTCGAGATTGGCGTCGTAGATCATGCCCATGCGGAAGTGGGCGTCCGCCGCCTTCTTGTCGTCCTGGAGCGCCTTCTCGTACAACCCGACGGCCGCACGGTAATCCTGTGAATTACGCTTCTGCTCGGCCTGCTCGTACGCCCGGTCGCTGTGGTCGAACGATACCTTGTCGCAGCCGGCCAGCAGCACCGCCGCTGCCATCGCGGGGAGAAAAATCGAACGTGCCATTCAGAGATTGAGGTCTTCGAGGGCCTCGAGCGTCACTCGCAGCATTTCCAGCCGGGCGAACCACTTGTAGTTTCCCGCGATCAGGTGCCACGGCGCGCCGTCGGTCGAGGTGCGCTCGAACATTTCTTCCGCCGCCTCGTTGTGCTGGTTCCAGTGGTCACGGTTGCGCCAGTCCTCGTCGTTGATCTTCCAGCTTTTGTACGGGTCGTTCTCTCGCTTCTTGAAGCGCCGGAG
The DNA here is from genome assembly GCA_964246175.1 of uncultured Chthoniobacterales bacterium. GTDB lineage: Bacteria > Verrucomicrobiota > Verrucomicrobiia > Chthoniobacterales > SZAS-18 > CAHJWO01. The sequence continues at coordinate 2,754 of CAXTQD010000381.1, forward strand.
CTGCTCGTCCTTGGTGACGTGGAAGTAAAATTTGAGGATCACCGTGCCGTCTTCCAAGAGGGTCCGCTCGAATTCGTTGATCTCGCGGTAAGCGCGTCTCCACTCGGCCTCGGTGGCGAACTTCTCCACCCGCTCGACCAGCACCCGGCCGTACCACGAACGGTCGAACACCGCGACCCGTCCGCGCGCCGGCAGCCGCGTCCAAAAACGCCACAGGTAGTGCCGGGCGAGTTCATCCGGGGTCGGCTTGACCGTCGAATAAACGCGCAGCGTGCGGGGGTCGAGTTTCTCCACGAGCCGCTTGATGGCTCCCCCCTTGCCGGCGGCGTCAGGTCCCTCGGCGACGATGAGCACGGAGTTCTTGGCGCTCTCGGCCAGCTTGAGCTGGAGCTTGATGAGTTGAAGCTGACGCTGTTTGAGCTGGGTCTTGTACTCGTTCTCCTCTAGCCCTTGGTTCTGGTCGAGCGTGTCGAGGCGAGAAACAGCCTTGGCGTGGTCCATGGTGACGAGGGATTGGAACGACAATCCCTAGGGAAGCAAAGAAGAAGCCGGACGCCAGCCAAATCCGCTCTGGCTAAGAAAACGTCACGAGTTCGTCGACCAACAGCACCGGGATACCGTCGCGCACGGGGTAAGCCCCCGTGCCGTCGGCCCGTACCAGGGCTGCGTCGAGTCCGTCGGTGACCGGCACGCCCGCCGCGTTGCGCAGGCGGCCAGCGGTGATCTCCGCATTCAGGCGCGCGAGCTGACCGGCATCCGCCGGTGCGAGGGTCTGGCGCGTCACGGGGCAACGCAGCATTTCCAGCAGGTCGGCAGGGATCATCGTCAATACTTCGGCATGTCCGGGTCGATCTCGCGCGCCCAAGCATCGATGCCGCCGGACACGTTGAAGAGCCGCGCGAACCCAGCGTCCTGCAACGTGCGCACGGCCTCGGCGCTGCGCGCACCGTTCTTGCACAGAAGAGCGATTTCCTGCGCGCTGTCGAGTTCGCTCATGCGCGCGGGCAGTTCACTCAGGGGCAACAGCTTCGTGCCGGGCACCTGCGTGATGCTGTGCTCGTAGGACTCGCGCACGTCCAGGAGCAGGAAGTTTTCCTTTGCGTCGAGGCGGCGCTTGAGGTCGGCGACGCTGATGCGCGGCACCTCGCGCTCACCTCCCACCGCCGCGCCGGACCCAGGCACGCCGCAAAACTGGTCGTAGTCGATCAAGTCGGTGATCGTCGGGTGGTCACCGCAGACGGGGCACTTCGGATCACGCCGCAGCTTGAACTCGCGGAATTTCATCTTCAGCGCGTCGAAGTGCACCAGGCGGCCCAGAAGCGGCTCGCCCACGCCGACCATGAGTTTGACCGCCTCAATGGCCTGCATGACGCCAATCATCCCCGGCAGCACGCCGAGCACCCCACCCTCCGCGCAACTTGGCACCATCCCGGGCGGCGGCGGCTCGGGGAACATGCACCGGTAGCAGCCCCCACCCAAGTGCGGGGCGAACACCGTGCACTGCCCCTCGAAGCGGAAGATGGACCCGTAGACGTTGGGCTTCTTCGTGAAGACACACAGGTCGTTGGACAGGTAACGCGTCGGGAAATTGTCCGTGCCGTCGATGATGAGGTCGTACGGCTCGGCGATGGCGCGGGCGTTGTCGCTGGTGAAGTACGTGTCGTGCAGGTCAATCTGCACGTTGGGATTGAGGGCGCGCAGCTTGTCCTTGGCGGACTTCAATTTCTTGCGGCCCACGTCCTCCGTGCCGTGGAGGATCTGGCGCTGAAGGTTAGAATAATCGACCGTGTCGAAGTCTACCAACCCGATCCGCCCCACCCCGGCCGCTGCGAGGTAAAGCCCGATAGGCGAACCCAGACCGCCCGTGCCGATGCAGAGCACGCGC
>CAXTQD010000382.1:0-4615 GCA_964246175.1 uncultured Chthoniobacterales bacterium
GCTGAATGCGCGCTGGCAGAACAAATGCCCCCTCGTCTCAAAAAACAGAGGTTGGTAAGACGACGGTTTAGCCTGCACAACGCAGATGGTTTTGCGTCGCCAGGAAGCTAATCACCTGTTAGGTCCGTGCTCGCTCATCTCTTCATAGACGACGGCATGACCATCCGCCCACTGCCCCTCTTCCAAGCCGCCTGTTTTCTCGAAGCGGCGGTCGGTCATCTGCTGGATTTCTGGCAACGTGGATGGTTGCCTTATCGTCACGCCCCGCTGCCTTTGGGCATCTTCTGGACCGCCCTGGCTCCCTTGGACCTGTTGGCCGTGTGGTGGTTGGTGCGCGGGTCGAAGGCTGGACTGGTGCTGGGAGCCGCAATCATGGTGGCCGACGTTTCGGCCAACTCCTTCGCAAAGTATGCCTTGGGCTACCACGGCGCGTATTGGGACCTGTGTATCCAGTTGCAATCGGCCTTCCTCGGGTTTGTCCTCGGGAGCTTGCCGCTTGCTTGGCGGCGGCTGTCTCCAGCCGCCAAGTCCCGGTGAGCAGTCTAACCACGTGCCCCCGTCGCTGGGCCTAGGGCATCGTCTCACAAAACAGAGGATAGCGGTACATCCTTCTTGTGTTCTCTGAGCTTTACTTTGTCAGCCTCTGCCGCTGAGCTTGGAGGCATTGGCATCGCAGTCTCTTGGCTATGCGACTCTTTCCCGTGCTGCTGCTCACCGCTCTGACGGCTCTTCCAGTCGCCGCGCCGTCTGCCGACCCGCCGCCAGCCGAGGTCGCCGCAACCACCAGCGGCTTTGTCACTGCCAACGGCATCAAACTTCACTACCTGGACTGGGGCGGCCACGGTGACACGCTCGTCTTTCTCGCCGGGTTCGACGACACCGCCCACGTTTACGACGACTTTGCCCCACAGTTCACCGACCGCTTCCACGTCCTCGGCCTGACTCGCCGCGGCTACGGCGAGTCCGACAAGCCCGTCACGGGCTACGACGCCAGCACTCGGGTAGAGGACATCCATGGCTTTCTCGACGCGCTCCAGATTGCCAGGGCGAGCTTCGTGGGCCACTCCATGGCGGGCGACGAACTGACCCTATTTGCCAGCCGCTACCCTGACCGGGTCAACAAGCTCGTCTACTACGACGCCGCCTACGACCGCACCCCGGAAAGCTGGTTGGACGGGCTGAGCGATCCAGGGTACGAACCGGGCAAGACCACCAAGATGCGCCTGGAGGCGTTGGGCAGGGCGGAGGAGGCGGCCAAGATCAAGGTCAAGGACCTGCCGCCGCCCGACGCGTGGGCCATCCGCGTGGCAACCCACAAAGCAGTCTTCGCCTTCAGGCCTGATTACACGAAGGTGCAAGCCCCAGCCTTGGCTTTTTACGCCGTGTCGGCGAACCGGCACTACCCGGCGAGTTGGCTGCCCGACGATGCGGATGCCAGCTACCGTGCCAAGGAAGAAGCATGGTGGCAGGGGCACGGCGGCGCGCTCAAGCGGCTTGGCCCCGACCAGTTTCGCCGGCAGATCGCGCACGGTGAAGTGGTCGAGTACGAGAACGCCAGCCACTACCTATTTACGGGCAGCACGGCGCAGGAAGTGGCACAGAGAACGCGCGAGTTTTTGCTCAAGTAAGCCGCTGATGCGTTAAAGCCTGACTGCGTACCCCGGCGCGAACATCCCTTTGCTGTGGTCTGTCGTTGAGCTTGGCTTCATTGTCTCATTAAACAGAGGATTTTCTAGAGTTCCACCTCTGCAATGACGCTTTGGCTCGCATCGCTGCGTGTGTGCTCCTGTCAGCCACAGCAGTTTGGCTTGCGATCTGCTCAGCCTCCATTGTGACTCTCGGCAGCGTTCGTCAAGCCATCAGCGTGACCCGCTTACTTCCGCTTCTCGCTTTGCTCGTCTTGGCTGCTTCCGCGCAGGCTGAGGATGAGGTCACCACTTCGCCGCGCGGCACCTTCAAAATCATCCAGCACTACGACGGCAATTGGAAGCAGGTGCTTGGTTTTACGGACAGCGCGGCGCGCACTATCACGCTTGACGAGGGCTCCCCATGGTCGGCCCGCTACTACGTCTCGCCTGATGAACAGTGGGTCCTGCGGGTGCAGAAATCTGGTTCTGGCGACAACATCTCCTTTCTCTACCACCTGGATGAGCACCGGCAGCTTTGGCGCAGAGAGGAGCAGATCGGCTCGCTTGGTTTCGCCTACCTCGCCACGCAGACCGGCTTGCCGCGCAACCTGTACCACACCGGCATCGAGTTCGAATCGTGGAACCTGGAGGCTGGGCAGCTACGCTTTACCATCAGTGCCTCAGACGCCGACCAAAGCGGCGACGGCTTCCATCGCTCTCTCAGCTACAAGCTACGGGATGGCAGCATCTCCACGCCTTGACCGGCCTACCCGCGCTCCAGCAAAGCTCCTCTTCGCCCTAATCGCCGCACTTGGAAGCGCAGTCTCAAAAAACAGATGATCGACGAGACTGAGTGGTAGGTACGTTGGCAGACCAGTTTGGCTTGAGTTGTTCGTCAACGTCGTCCAGCCTCATCACACCTCAGGCTCTGCGATGCTTCGGCGTCCAACTCTCGTCAGGTGATGACTTCGAACAGACACTTCAACGTGATGGTTGCTCTGGTTTGGAGTATCGCCGGCGCACTCGCTACCGCTGCCGTTTTACCCTACGCGTTGGACCTGATTCCAGAGGTGCGAGCCAAGGTCAAGCTGCCTCTACCCATGGTTGTGCTCGCCCAGTCAGTGCAGGGCGGTGCGCTCCTGTTCGCGCTGGGATTCGCCGGCCTGAGTTGTTCGTCCGTGACGGGCCTCGACTCACCCGTGGTGCGGGGATGGGTCCAAGGCATCCCGCCGCTGCCCTGGTGGAGTCGGCGGCTTGTCGCTGCCGCCACGCTCGGTGCCTTGGCCGGCGGTTTCCTGCTGGTCCTCGCGGCTGCCTCCAACGGCTTGCTGCCCGCGCCACGCGTTACCTTGCCGAAGATTGTTCTGTGGAAAAGGCTGCTTGCTTCCTTGTACGGCGGCGTCACGGAGGAGTGCCTGGTGCATCTCTTCCTAATGAGCGTGCTGGCCTGGCTGCTCTTGAAACGGCTGCCAGCAACAACGAGCGCAACTGCTCGCCGCCGGGTCCTGTGGCTCGCGCTGGGATTGTCGGCCTTGCTCTTTGCGCTCGGTCATCTTCCAGCGGTCGCCTCGGTCTGGCCGCTCACCTCGACGGTGGTTCTCAGAACCGTGGTTCTAAACGGGTTGGGCGGCGTGCTCTTCGGCTGGTTGTACTGGCGGTGGGGCTTCGAGTTTGCGGTGGTGGCTCACTTGTGCGCCGACCTCATCCTGCACGGTCTCGGCTTCTGAAGTGTGCCCCATCGTTCAACCAGGCTCTCCAGCGAACATCCCCCACATATGAACATGGAAGCCGTCGGCTTTGACCTCGGCGAGACGTTGCTTTTCTACCGGGACACGCCGCTGAGTTGGGCCTCGCTCTACGAGCCTGCCCTCGCCCGCGTGGCAGCGGCCTGCCGGCTGGAACCTTCCCAAGCGGAGATCGCGGCGGCCTGCGAAGTCCTCCGCCAACACAACACGCGCTTGGTGCCCCGCGAGACAGAGATCGAGGCCGACCGCATCCTGGGAGCGGTACTGGCCGCGTGGCACTCACCCGCCCCCGACAGCTTGTTAACGACAGCTACCCAGAGTTTCTTCGGCTTCTTTCAGCAGCGGATGACTGCCTATCCAGACACCCATACCGTACTGGCCACTCTGCGTGCACGGGGTCTGCCGCTGGGCATCCTCACCGACGTTCCTTACGGGATGCCTGCTGCCTTCGTGCGTGCCGACCTGCGTGCCGTTGGCATCGAAGATTTCTTTGCCACGGTGCTGACCTCGGTGGAAGTCGGCTGGCGCAAGCCGACACCAGCAGGGTTTGTCCTCCTGGCACGGCGGCTCGGCACCGCTCCCGAAAAGATGCTTTTTGTCGGCAACGAAGCCAAGGATGTGCGTGGTGCCCGCCAAGCAGGCGCGCAGGCAGTGTTCTTAGATCATGAGCAAACTGGCACGGATCACGGCCAGCGCGCGACGATCCAATGCCTGAGCGATTTGCTGCCCCTACTCGACTGAACCACTCGCTGCGTGTTCCATCGAACAGGCACCAGCGTTCCGGTTGGTTCGGGCTTCCACGCTTGATCCCACTGTTACCGGTCGCATGCTCGCCTTCGTTGTCTCAAAAATCAGAGGGTTCTGAGACTGCTCTTACCCGCCAAGCAACCGGTCGCGTTGGATTTCACACTGACGAGAGCATCCATCACCGCTCCACACCAAGAAGGTCCCGAGACTGGCATAGCTCTTGCTTCGTACGGGTACTCTGACAAAAGTTGCGCCTGCTTTTCAGTCAAAAACCCGGAACAAATCAGAGTGAACACTCCGTGCCAAGCACCTCCAGGCAAGCTGAGACGACGAGGCCACCCAACTAACTTAACTGACGAAACTGACCAAACATGAAATCAGCACGACCTCTCTTCTTCGTCCTTGGCCTGACGTTGTTCGCCCTCGGTGGGGCAACGAGCGCACGCGCCCAAGCCATCAAGGTCTACGTCTCCGCGCCCGGGGTCTCGACCGAGA
>CAXTQD010000383.1:0-4602 GCA_964246175.1 uncultured Chthoniobacterales bacterium
CGAGCCTGGACCCACGCGAGTTCGCCGAGATCGCCAAGGCAGCCAAGCGGGCGAGGGACTGAGGCAACATCCCGCCGCGTCCGTGCGGCGTTCGTCACCGACTGGTAGGGACGCCTCTTCGAGGCGCCCCTGATTTTTTGATCAAATGGGGATGTCCACGCTCACGGCCACTCCCCTGCTGTCTGCGACAAACCCGCCCGTACCTGATTTTGCAGCATGTAATCGGCCTCCCGCACCGCGTACTCTTCCGTACGTGGTCGATGACCAAAGAGGTTTTTCTGCCAGACGATGCCGTGTTAGTTGGAGAGATACCGCTTCCAAGCACCTACCACGACGCCCATCTTCCGCTCTGTTTCAAAGCTGACAACCCTGTGCACATGGTCGGGCATGACAAAGAACAAGCTCAACAGCCATTTACGATGCTCGTGGTAGAAGCGCGCAGCGGACATGATGGCTTCGCCGCCGCCCGGCAGGCAGAGCTGGTTGGCGCCGCGATGCTGGCAGCAGATTGTCACGAACAAGAGCACGGAAGGCAGCAAAAGTGGGACGCCTCGGAGAGGCGTCCCTACCAGTCGGTGACGAACGCCGCACGGACGCGGCGGTACGTTCACATTTTCAGGATCATTCCCGCCACGCCGAAGAGCGCTGCGTACCCCGTGTCGTCGCCGTAGCCGGTGTCGTTCTGGAAGTCGCTCATCCCCGACGCGGCCTCGTCCACTTCCTTCCCCGTCGGCTCGCCGCCGTCTGCCTCGTTGCCGACCAGCGCCTTCGCCGCCGTCTTCAGGTCTTCGAGCGAACACCCATATCCCTGGTCCGCCGCCAGCTTGAGCACGGCGTCCGCCTGGCCGGTCTCGATGGTCTTCAACCACTCCGAGTGGTTGACGGAGTCTTCGATGAAACGGGCGGCGGGGGATTTTTCGTCGGGCATGGGAACGAATCGTCTCCCACCCCGCCGTCGCGTGCGCGTCGCGCTATTCGGCCGGCTCCGGGGCCAGCCAGCCGCCCGCCGTGCCATCGTCAGCCGGGAACGCCTTGAGTGGTTCGATCAGGTAACCCGGCAGCGGACGCGTACGGTCGTAGATGTTCGGTGCGACCTGCTGCGCGCTGCCGTATGCCGTGAACACCATCTCCATCTTGGCGTCGAGGTTGTCGATGTAGTGCAGCGCACACGCCTCCGGAGTCTTGGGCACCACCGGCGAGCCGAACGCCAGTTCCCCGTGGTGGCTGGCGATGAGGTGGAGCAAATGCAGCCGCACGCACTCGCTCGTCGGCTCGATCTTCTTCCACTGCGCGAAGGCGTCGTTGGCTTTGAGCTGTCGCCACAAACTGTTGACGATCTCGATGCCCATGTTGATGTGGCCGAGCAGTTCGCCACGCTCGCAGTGCTCGACGCCGAACCCATCCTCCGCGACGTGGTTTTCCCACAGCTTGCCTGAGTCGTGGAAAAGCACACCGGCGATCAGGAGATCGCGGTTGAGCCGCGTGTAAACCCCCGCCAGCGCGCACGCCGAACGCATCATCTGGCTGGTGTGCTCCACCAATCCGCCCCGCCGCGCGTGGTGGAAGGTCCGAGCCCCCGCCGTGCGCCGGAACCGCTCGCCATTTTCCACTAGGAACATCTCGCAAAGGATGCGCAACCGCGGATCGTTGATGGTCTGCACCGTTTCCGCGATGAATTGGAAGTCGCCTTCCTGCCGCGCGCGTAGTTCCTTCGGGCCGGCCATGAACTCCGTTTTCTCCACCGCCGTCAGCGGCCGGACCGCCCAGCGACGCGCTTCCAGGCCGAACGTCGCATGGTGCGCGAACTCCCCGCTCAACTCCACGCAATGCCCCTTCTCCAGGGACGCGCATTGCGTGTGGATCGGCGTGTCGCTCCACGCGCGCAGAAGCACGTGGTCGTGCGCGTCGATGAACTTCACCTCGTAGTACGGCTTGCCGTCCTTCGTGGTCTTGGAAGTCACGACATCGACCTGCACATGCGCGACCACTTCCTTGGCCTCGCCTCCACCGACGAGGCCCTTGAGTTCCTTGAGCGACAAGATTTGCATGGCGACACTATATGTAGACAGAAAAGGTCAGTGGATACAACCCCTATTGTCAAGACGCCGGGCGGCGGACGGGCGGGATTGTGTCAACGCGCATTGTAACGACTTTGCGCGCGGTCGTCACGCCCGGACGTGTCGGGATTTTTCCGGTTGCCGTCCGGCCACGCTCCGCTATGACTTTCGATTCGGTTACCGAAGCGGGCTGCCGGGGGGACCGGAAAGGCCCGATGGCTTCATTTTTGTCTACGCCGATTGCATGAAACGCACCACTACTCCGCTCGCCGCCGCTTGCCTTTTCACCGCGCTTTGCGCCGCTGCCACGTCTCATGCGCAGGATGGGCCGAGCATGACCCGCAAGGGCATCGCCGATTACAAGGCCGGCAAGCTCGACGACGCGATCAAGGATTTCGACGACGCGATCAAGCTCGATCCCAAGGACCCGGGCAACTTCCGCAACCGCGGCATCGTCTACGGCAAGAAGGGCGACCAAGCCAAGGCCATCGCCAGCTATTCGGAGGCACTCAAACTCAGCCCCAAAGACACTCCCAGCCACCAGGGTCGCGGCAACGCGCGGGTAATGACGGGTGACTTCAAGGGGGCCGTCGATGATCTGAGCGCCTTCCTAGAAGCCAAGCCCCAGGACGCGGAAGCCCACCGCGAGCGCGCCTACGCATACACCCGGCTCAAGCAGTACGACAAGGCTGTTGAAGACCTGGACGACGTGATTGAAGCAAAGGCCGGCGACTCCGCCGCGCTCAACCAGCGCGCCGATCTGCACCTTTTGCTCAAGCAGTACGACGAGGCCGTCGCGGACTACACTGGAGCCATCAAGGCCAAACCCGACGACATCGCCAACTACCGCGACCGCGCCCTTGCCTACGAGGCGACCAAAAAGACCGACGAGGCCATCGCGGATTGGAGCGAGGTCATCAAACGCGCCCCGGACAACGTCGTCGCTCACAACCGGCGCGGGTTCCTGTACGCTGCGAAGAACGACAACCAACAGGCCATCACCGACTTCGACGCCTCCTTGGAAAAGGACCCGGACAACGAGTTCGCCCTTCAGCAGCGCGCCCACCTCTACACCCTGACGGGCAACATCGACAAGTTGCTCGGGCAGTACAGCGACTCCATCAAGACCAAGCCCGACGACGCGTCGCTGTACATGCTGCGGGGTTCGGCCTACGTGACCAAGGGGAACACCGACGCGGCCATCGCGGACTTCAGCAAGGCCATCCAATTGAAGCCCCAGGAGGCGCGCGGCTACCGGCAGCGCGCCGCCGCGTACATCAAAAAGGAGCAGTACGACAAGGCGCTCGTCGACTGCAACACGCTCCTCCAGATGAAGCCCGACGATGCCGCCGCCTACAAGCAGCGCGGTGCCGCCTACAAGGACCTGAAGAAGACGGACGAGGCGTTGGCGGACTACGGCAAGGCGATCCAACTCAACCCGAACGACGGCTACGCGTACATCAGCCGCGCGAACATCTACATCGAGAAGGACGACCTCGAAAAGGCAAAGGCGGACTATCAGAAGATCATCGACCTGAAGTTGGAGCCCGACCTCGTGCAAAAGGCGCAGGAGCAGTTGAACCAGTTCCAGTAGCAGGCCGCCGTGTCGCCGGGCAAATCGCAAGCGCATGCCCGCCGCGCCGCGCATCTTGCCGATCAACGACAACCTGCGGGTAGCCATGTGGACAGCGGCGGATAATCCTTGTGCCATTCTCCTCTATTTTCAAGCCCGCGAGCGGGAAGAAGCCGTTTCCTTCCGCGTCGAAACCTCCGCGGCCATCTTTTCCTCGTTCTGGCGGATGCCCACGTTGCATGGTGGGCATTGACTGACTCACTCCGAGTCGCGTGGCGGTTATCATTATGCCATCGCACTCGGCGGCCACCGGTTCCTTGAACAGCCTTTCATCATCGGCTTGGAACTCGACACGGCTGGCGAACCACGGGACCATGTCACCGGCGCAACGGTTTAGGACAAAACAGACGGCGAATCAAAGGTCGCCTACATCGAGTTCCCCGCTACCTGACGCGGTTTTATCAAGCCGCGAAGTGGTCGTAGCCGCGCCCTCCGTCCAAACCGATTGCTGCGCCCGGCTCCGCTAGTTCGCCGATGCTGGTCAACGGAATCTTTGGCCAGCGCTTGGCCCAGGTGTGTCCGAGTTCGGCCGCGTGCTTGGAGCCAATGGCAAACAATAACTCGTAATCCTCCCCGTCCCCGAGCGCCTGCGCGACCGTGCAGCCTTCCGCACACGGCATCCGTGCAGGTTCGACCACGAACCCCGTCCCGCTCGCCCGCGCCAGCCGCGGCAGGTCCGCCGCGAGTCCGTCGCTGAGGTCCATCATCGCCCGGACGGGGAAGTTCTTCGCCAGCCAGCGCGCTTCCGCCAGCCGCGGCCGGAACGTCAGGTGCCGCCCGCTGCCGAACGATCCCCCGAGCCGCCCCGTCACGTACAACCGATCACCCACTACACACACGCCGCGTGTCACCGCCCCGCCGCGCCGCACACTGCCCGGCAGGCACACCGCCAGCCAACACGGCCCCGGGGTG
>CAXTQD010000384.1:0-3470 GCA_964246175.1 uncultured Chthoniobacterales bacterium
TGATGAGGCGGTTGACCGCCTTGTCGGCGTCCGGCGAAGGAGTCACGCTGATGACGACGAACTTGGAGGTCGGCGTGTTCGCGCGATCAGCGGAGCTGTTGATGGGCACGAGCACGTTGGTCTCGGGGTAATAGGTCGCCGTGCAGCCGCGCGGGATGTCGTACGGCGTGACCATGAAATGGCGCGCGTGGCGCGTCTCGCCCTCGTAGTGGCCGGTCAAGTCGACGAGTTGGCCCTGTTGCAGACCGGCGGCCTTCACGTCCTCGGGGTTCATAAAGATCACGCGCCGTCCGTTGTAGACGCCCCGGTAGCGGTCGTCCAACCCGTAGAGATGCGTGTTGAACTGGTCGTGGCTGCGGATGCTCATCATCACGTACTGATCCGGTTCGATCTGGTGCTGCGGCAGGGGGGCGGCGACGAACTTCGCCTTGCCGATGCCGTTGTTGAACTTGCGGCGGTCGCGCGGGTCGTTGGGCAAGTAGAAAATGTTGCGCCGAATGCGAGCGTTGAAATCCTCGAAGCCTGGAATGACCTCCTCGATCTTGTCGCGAATGCGGTCGTAGTTGTCCTCCATCGCCTGCCAGTCCACGGTGCTCTTTGCGCCGAGGGTAGCGCGCGCCAAGCCGCAGACGACGGCGACCTCGCTCTTTTGTTCCGGGCCGTGCGGCTCGAAGCTGCCGCGTGAGGAGTTGATGATGCCCATGGAGTCTTCCACGGTCACGAATTGTGGTCCGCTCTTCTGGTAGTCCTTCTCCGTGCGGCCGAGCGCGGGCAGGATGAGCGCCGTCTCGCCGCAGATGAGATGCGAGCGGTTGAGCTTGATCGAGACGTGCGCGGTCAGCTTGCACTTCTCCATGGCGGCGGCGGTGTAGTTCGTGTCGGACATCGCCATTACGAAGTTGCCGCCCATGCCGAGGAAGAACTGGATTTTGCCGCGGTGCATCCCCTTGACGCACTCCACCGCATCGACGCCGTGGGGCTTGGGCGGCTCAAAATTGAACGCCTTGCCGAGCTTGTCCATGAACGCGTCGTTCATGCGTTCCCAGACGCCCATCGTGCGGTCGCCCTGCACGTTGGAGTGACCCCGCACCGGGCAAGGCCCCGCGCCGGGCTTGCCGATGTCGCCGCGTAAGAGCATCAGGTTCATGGCGGCCTGGATGGTGGCGACAGCGTTCTTCTGCTGCGTCAGACCCATCGCCCAACAGACAATCATGCTGTCCGAGCGCATGATCGCCTCGGCAGTCCGGCGAATCTCCTCGCGCGTGAGGCCGCTCTGCGCCGTGATCTCGCCCCAGTCGGCCACGCGCAGGTCGGCGATGACCTCCTCCACGCCCACGGTGTAGTCGCGGATGAAGTCCCAGTCGAAGACGCTGCCAGGCCGCGCGTCCTCGTCGGCGAGCATCTCTTTCATGATGCCCTTGAGCATGGCCATGTCGCCGTTGATGCGGACCTTTAGCCAAATGTCGGTCAGTGGCACGCCCTTGTTGAGGAGCATCCGCGCGGCGAAGGTCAGCGGGTCGGCGTAGTCCTGCGGGTTGGGGTTGACGATGCTCATCAACCCGGTTTCGGGTAAGGGATTGGCGGAGATGATTGTCGCGCCATGCTTCTTGGCGTGTTCGAGCGAGGTCATCATGCGCGGGTGGTTGGTGCCCGGGTTCTGGCCGATGATGAAGATGCAGCCCGTCTTCTCGAAATCGTCGAGCGTCACGCAGCCCTTGCCGATGCCGATGGACTCGTTGAGCGCCGCGCCGCTGGCTTCGTGGCACATGTTCGAGCAGTCGGGCAGGTTGTTGGTGCCGTACTGACGGGCAAAAAGCTGGTAGAGGAAAGCGGCCTCGTTGTTGGTGCGTCCGCTCGTGTAGAACGCCGCCGCGTCGGGTGAGGGCAGGGCGTTGAGCGTGTCGCCCATCAGCCGAAACGCCTCGTCCCAGGTGCATTCCTCGTAGTGCGTACCGCCAGGGCGCTTGACCATGGGCTTCGTCAGCCGGCCCTGCTGGCCCATCCACAGGTCGCTCTTGCCTTGGAGTTCCTTGATGGAGTAGCGCGAGAAGAAGTCGCCCGCGATGGAGTGCTTCGTGCCCTCGTCCGTGACTGCCTTGACGCCGTTCTCACAGAACTCGAATAATTTGCGTCCCTCGTCCGGGCTCGGCCACGCGCAGCTCTGGCAGTCAAAGCCGTTCTTCTTGTTGACCTCGAACCAGCTCTTCAAGCCACGCATGAGGCCCATGTCGCGGATTGTGAAACGCGTGCTCTGGTATACCGCCGGGATACCCGCGGCGACATGGTGGGCATGACCGATGCGTGCGCCCTCGGTGGCGTCGATCATCTCCGCGCCGGGCACGTCGGCGAGGTGGGCGTCCACGGCGGGCGGCGTTGTGGGCACACCGGTGCCGATATGGGTGGGCTTCTGCGCGGTGGTGTCGAGCTGCTGCTCGTGGGCAGGGTCAATATCGCGGACCGGATCGGGGGCGTGCGTGGTGTGCGTGTCCATTTTGTCGGGGAATCTGTTACAGAACAGCGGCGGGCAGGTCGCAGGACGACGTGGCTTCCCCTAGCATATCGCTAGAGGTCGCTCCCCGGACGCGCCTTTCGCCTGCATAAATGTTAAATCTGCCGCCGCGCACGAAGCCCAGGAGGGTCATGCCGTGCGCCTGCGCGAGGCCGACGGCAAGGCTGGACGGTGCGCCGACAGCGGCGAGGATCGGCAGGCCGGCGGCGAGGGCCTTCTGAACGAGTTCAAAACTCGCCCGGCCACTGACGAAAAGCAGGTGACCATCCAGCGGCGCAGACTCACCCGCGAGCAGGCGGGAGCCGATGAGCTTGTCCACGGCGTTGTGGCGGCCCACGTCCTCGCGCTGGGCGACGAGGCGGCCGGTGGGATCGAAGAGTGCCGCCGCGTGCAGGCCGCCGGTCTGGTCGAAGACCGCTTGCGAAGCGCGCAGGGTGTCGGGCAGACCATGGATCGTCGCGGCGTCGAAGACCGGTCCGTCGGTGGCGGGATGCGTGAGGTTCGGCAGGTTCAGCGCGGCGATGGAAGCCTTGCCGCAGACACCGCAGGAACTGGTCGTGTAGAAGTGGCGTTCCAACCGGCGCAGGTCCACGGCGACGCCCGCGAGCAGTTCGACGCGGACGACGTTGGGTTCCTCCGTGCGGACTGCCTCGACGTGCGCCGCCTCACCGACGATGCCTTCCGTGAACAGGAAGCCAACGGCGAGTTCGTCGTCGGAACCCGGCGTGCGCATGGTGATCGACACGCTCTTGTGCACACGCCAGCCACGCCGTTCGTAGCCGAGTTGGATTTCGAGTGGTTCCTCGACGGCCAGGAGGTCGTCGCGCGGCGCGGACAGTCGCGTGCCGTCGACGCGAACGATGAGGCTGCGGGCGATGGGGCGTTCCATGGCAATCCAACTTTAACACAAAGAACCTCGCGGGGCAAGCCCGGCCCCGCCGCCCGAGCCCGCCGGGGGGGG
>CAXTQD010000384.1:3480-4589 GCA_964246175.1 uncultured Chthoniobacterales bacterium
CCCCACAACCCCGGGCTTTTCCCCCCCGTGGGGGGGGGGGGGTTTTGGCCCCGAGGCATCTATACTCTTGCGTCCCCTGCGCCCGATGCTCTTCTGTCCGCCGTTGCGAATCGTCCACCTTTATACCTCGCCAGAGCACAACTACTTCGGCCACCACGGCAAGCCGCCGGGCGGAGCGCCGACGTTGGAGGTCAGCGAGGTTCATTGCGTGCCAGGCCGTGGGATCGAGGGGGACCGGTTCTTCGACTACAAGGACAACTACAAGGGGCAGGTGTCGTTCTTCGCAGAGGAAGTGTACCGCGAGCTTTGCGAGTCTCTCGGCGTGCGCGACAAGACGCCCGCGGCCTTCCGGCGCAATATCGTGTGCGCAGGCGTGGACCTGAATACACTTGTCGGCGGGCGGGAGTTCCAGGTGCAAGGCGTTGTGTTCCGCGGACGCGAGGAATGCCGGCCGTGCTACTGGATGGACCAGTCGTTCGGCCTGGGCGCGGAAGCAGCTCTCCGTGGGCGCGGCGGGCTGCGGGCGGAGATCGTTGCCGGCGGGACTCTGCGCGTGGACACGGAGGACTGACGTGGAAGCCCGTCCGTTCGTCCCGAGCCCGACGCGCGGGCTCGTGAACGCCGACACGGTGCTCGACGCCCGGCTGGCACTTTACCACCGCACCGAACGCTGGCTGGCGGTGGCGGACGTGCACTACGGCTACGAACTAAGCCAGCACGCGGGCGGGTCGCTTTTCCCGTTGTGGGGCATGGACCACATCGAGACGCAGCTCCTTGCGTTGCTAGCCGACTACCGGCCGGCGCGGCTGGTGCTCGTGGGCGACTTTGTCCACGACGCGGCGGGGCGGGTCGCGGGCCGGAAGCTTCTGGAACGCCTGCGTGCGGTGGGAGACCACGAAGTCGTCTATGTGGCGGGCAACCATGACCGGCGGGCATTTGGCGCGGACGAGATGGAACCGGCGCTCGGCACGGAGCGTTTCTACTTCCACCACGGCGACGGGGCCGGACCAGACGCAGGCGCGGCGGCGGGGCGGACGACGATCATCGGCCACCATCACCCGGCGGCGACACTGCGCGACGGAGCGGGGTTTGCGGCGAAGCTGCCGGCG
>CAXTQD010000385.1:0-4567 GCA_964246175.1 uncultured Chthoniobacterales bacterium
TGCACGTCGATGCCGAGATGCTCCTTGTACCAAGCGCCGAGCGCCTCTGGGTCTTTGGACTTGAAGAAGATCCCGCCGATACCGGTGACTCGTTTCATGGCTGTGTTTGTGCGGGCAAGATTGGATGGTGAATTTCTGCGTGGTCTGACGTCTCCAACCTCAGCGAACGAGGCGGAGCGGAGCTTCGCAGGTCGTGCCCTGCCTGTTGTGCAGGATCAGCCGGTTCCGGGCCGGGTCGCCGCCGGTCGGCCGGGAAGCCCAGCTTCTCGTAGAAGACGCGAGAAGCAGCGAGGCCTTCAACGGCGAGGCTGAGGCAAAAGGCTCCGAGTTTCATTTACGTGGTGCTTTCCAGTGGATGGTTGGGTTAAGAAGAAAGGGTTTCTCTGCGTCGCCTCCTTTGGTAAGGCATTCCGCGGCTGGCACGCTTGCCAAATCTTGCGAAACTTGAGCCAAAGCTGTGATCCTCCTTCGCTGGCCTACGTGGACCGGGTCAACCGGGCCATCGACTTTGTCCTGCGCCATCTCGACGAACCGCTGCGGCTGGAAGCAGTGGCGCACGCCGCGTGTTTTTCGCCCTACCACTTTCACCGGGTCTTCCGGCTGGTGGTGGGAGAACCGCTCGGCGAGTTCGTCAAGCGCCTGCGGCTGGAACGCGCGCTGACTCTGATGGCGCAAAAAGGCTGGTCCGCGCGGCGGCAGCCGTCGCTGACCGACATCGCTTTTGCCTGTGGCTTCGCCTCCTCGTCAGACTTCACGCGCTGCTTCAAAGCGCACTTCGGCGTGGCACCCAGCCGCTTCGATCTGCGTGCGCACCGGGAGGCACGCCGTGAACAATGGAAGCAGGAGCATGCGGACCCGGCACGTCCGCACCTGCTCGCAGGACTGCCGCCGGGTGTCAACCCCGACGGCTTCGAGGTGCGCCGTCGTCATCTGCCCGCCCGCCAGGTGGCGTACCTGCGCGTGCCCCGTCCCTTTCGTCCCGGCGTGGTGCAGCGGGCGGCCGAGCGACTGGTGGGCTGGGCCGAGGCACGGGGCCTGGCCGACGGGCAGTGGCTGGGCTACATGTGGGACGACCCGGACCTCACCGCCCACGAGCACTGCCGCTACGACGTGGGCGTCGAGGTCGTTGCACCCTTTGTGCCCGCAGGGGAAGTCAGCCGACACACCTTTCCGGCCATGCAGGTGGCCGAGGTCGAGATCCAGGGCGGCATCGATCTGGAGCTACGTGCCCTGGACTGGATCTACGGCACCTGGCTACCCGCCAGCGGGTTCGTGCCGGCCGAACACCCCTGTTTTGAAGCATGGGTTGGCCGGCCCTTTGCGCATGGGGCAGAACACTTCGAGTTGCGCGTGCAACTGCCGGTAGCACGCGGCTAGAGCCGGTTCCATGGCCTCTAGGCGGAGCACTCAAGCACTTGATCGTCTGGCTTCAAAGAAGCCAACCTCAGGGTTTGAACAAGATGCTGCCACTCGCCTCAGCCCGGCGAGCCGGTAAACGTCCGTTGGGGAGATGGCGGATCGGCCCGTGCTTTCGGAGCGCATAAGGACCGTTTTTTGACACTAAAGTACGGTGAATTGGACTCACATCACCATGGTGAGATCCTGGATCGCGCGAACGTCGTATCCGCCTTCGAGCAGATGGCGGCGAATGGGTGCTGCCGCATCTTGCGCAAATCAACGATGCCTCGCACTTGGCACCGGCTAGGGTTGCGTGACACTCAGTCGGATGAACTCGCTGCTGCCGCTCACCGGCACGCCGACCTGCGTGGTCGGATCGCCCGTCACGGGATCGGTGCCGCTCGCAAGGACGGTGGGATTGGCCACCGTCGTCCAGGTCAGCAGGTCCGGCGAGGTCTGCACGCTGACGCTCACCCCGCTCAGTGAAGCGTACTGGCGGTAGCTGAGGCTCAGGTACTGCGTTCCGTTGCTCATCGTGATCGCAAAGGCCGGCAGCGCGGCGCGGTCGCTCGCGCTCATCGGCTGGGCCGGGTTGATGTTGAACGCGTACTTGAGCAGGTTGCTCACCCCATCGCCCTGCGGAGCCGCTGCGGGATCGCTGACGCTCGGATCGGCCTGCTGCGCGGCGCTGAAGTACTGGGCCTGCCACGCCGCGTAGGCAACGGGCGCCCCGGTGGCACCCAGGATGGTGTACTGGCGGTAGCCGGTGGCATCGGAGATATCGAGTGTGCCATTGCCATCGTTCAGGCCGCTGGCGTAGTAGTTCATGTAAGGAAGTGCAGTGCTGCCACTGACATTATAGGTGGAGTCGGGATCGGGAACATAGGTGTTGTGGAACCCCCGCTGCCACTGCCCGGCACTGCTGTACAGATCGAAGCCGCCCTGACCGTCGCCAAGAAAGAAGTTGCCTGCCAGGTCCATCGTCATCGAGTTGATCGCCGTTCGAGTCGGGTCCAGGGCGACGGCACGCACGAAAGACCCCAGCGTGGCGCCGGTCGGGTCAAAGCTGAAAGTCAGCATGCGCAGGTTGTCGTAGTCCAGCAGGTACAGGTTGCCATCCGGGCCGAGCGCCACCGTGGCCTTCACGCCGATCGCCGTACCGGTCTCCGCGGACGCATCGCCAAAGCACGGAGTAACGGTGTTGGTATCCCGATGGATGTAGACCAAGCGGGTGCTGACGCCGTTGAGATTGTAGTTTTCGCGGGTCGGTAAGATGCTGAGGTTGTCGGCGACGCCAACGATCGAGAAGGTCGTCGAGGGCAAGTTCGTATCAAAGCGCGTCACTCCCGCACCTTGCTCATTGACCTCGTAGTAGCGAAGGACGGCCCCCAGCATGCCGAAGAGAACGGGCACACCATCCTGCTGGATATTGGGATTTTTGTTCAGGTGGCGTTCACCAAAGGCAGTGATAGAGAGCTGAGCGTTCGATTGGATGTTAGGGCCAAAGCTCGCGGTGCCATCCCCGTTTTCCGAGAGCCGATAGAATCGATTCAAGGTGAACAGGTAACGATGCTTTGTCGTATCCGATGATTCTTCGTCCACATCGGTCGCCCCGAAGCCGGAATCGTTGATGGGCCGGATGGAACAGCCAATGAGGGCCGTCGGCAGCTTGATGGCGCGCCGGTAGACGATGGTCTGGGCGGGCAGCGTGGAGACGCTGCCAGCGAAAAAGGCGACGCAGGCGCTGGCAAGGACGAGAGGCGCGGCGGAAAAACGGTTTGAAAGAGGCATGCCGCCTGAAGTTCGTAGCACGATTCACGCCGTCCCCTTGAATGTGACCAACCATCGAGCGCGGGAGCGAACCCTCTGTCGCTCGAAGCCTTCTTTGAACACTACGCCACGACCAAGCTGTCCACCCGGATCCAAGTCGGTCCGCCACAGACGCAGCGTCAGTTATTTGACAGAAAGGCTTTTGCCAAGAATGGTCGGTTTTATGACACCAGGGAGCGCCCTCTGGTAAGATTTGAGCCTCCGAGTAGTCTGGTTGTGCCAAAAACTCGTGTCACAAATCAACGTGCCGTTTCTTGATTGTGCGTTGAGTTCGTGACACATCTGGCGGCCATGAAAATTGGCTACTGCCGCGTCAGCACTTCCGACCAGAGTACCGAGCCCCAAGAAGACGAACTACGACGCGCTGGATGTGAGAAGATCTTCCGCGACGTGGCTTCCGGCGCAAGAGCTTCTCGGCCTGGCCTGGATGAGCTGCTGGCTCACGCCCGCAAAGGCGACCTGATCGTCGTCGTGCGCCTGGATCGACTCGGGCGCAACTTGCGTGACTTGCTGGAAACGGTCCGCACCTTGGAGCGTGGTGGTCGTGGCTTCAAGAGTTTGGCCGAGAACATCGACAGCACGGCGGCGGGTGGAAAGCTGATTTTCCACATCTTTGCTTCCCTGGCGGAGTTCGAGCGGGCCTTGATCCGTGAACGCACCTTGGCCGGGCTGGCTGCCGCGCGGGCTCGTGGTCGCGTAGGCGGGCGGCCCAAGAACACGGACACGCGCAAGCAGGCGATGGCCATGTCTCTCCTGGCAGACCCCGCGAACAGCGTGACGGACGTGTGCCGGTTGCTGAAGGTGTCGCGTTCCACGGCCTACCGGCTGGCACGAGCCGGAACCGCCGCAGCGAAAGCGGCCAAGAAGTCGCCTGCGTCCAAACCAGCAGCGAAGGGAAGCAACCGAGCCAAACAGAAGGGCAAAGCAGCGACGAAGCCCCAAACGATTGCCGCCGCAGGCAAAAAGACCCCTTTCAAAGCGCGGTCACAGACGGTCGACAGAAAGGCGAAATCCAAGCCAAAATCTCGCTAAAGGGACCTTTAGCCGCCCCTTGGCCGCCACAAAGCCGGGCGTCCCACCAACGGAGCTTTCTTAAGACGGGTTGAGAACCTGTCACCAGGCATCACGAGGTATCAGGGCTACCGTTCGCTCCCTCATGTTTGAGCGCGCTCTTCGTGCCGGCTTCCTGGGTGAACAAAGTTGCCCGCGCCTCATGCCCAAGTTTCGCCGGCCCCCACCTCTCGGGCTGCCAAAGGCCGCACCGAGCACCTTTCGGTTTGACTCATCCGCCGGGAGTGGAAGTTCCGTACGTTCAAACGACACCCTTTGCCTATAACCC
>CAXTQD010000386.1:0-4561 GCA_964246175.1 uncultured Chthoniobacterales bacterium
CCGCCGCTCAGGCAGACGCTTGCCTTGGTCGCTGTGGCTTTGTCGTCTAAGCCGCTCGCAACACGACGTTGGGATCAAGGCGAGTAGCACGCCACACGGGGATCAGGCTGGCGACGATGGCAACCAGCAAAAGGGCCAACACTCCAGCAGCAACGCCGAGCAACGGGTTGACATTGATGTAAACGATCCTGCTGGAAACAACCTGTCTGAGCACGAAGAACAAAGCGACGCCAGCTGCAATACCCAAGCCGGTGGTCCGTGCGACAAAGCCGAGGATTTGCCGGGCGATGTGGGAGCGGGTGGCACCCAGCGCCAAGCGGATCGCAATTTCGTGTTGGCGTTGGGACACCACGGAACTGAGCACGCCGTAAAAGCCGAGGACCAGGAGCAGGGTAGCAAGGAGTGCAAAGCCAACGATGGAACGAGACGCAACCTGATGAGGGATCAGGGTCGCCTGCATGGCTTCCCGCATGGTCCGCGCCTCATAGACAGGCAAGGTGGCATCCACTCGGCTCACCGCGTTCCGAACGGGTTGCATGAGTGCTTGGGCGGGAGCCCCAGGCTGGGATCGAACCAAGACGACGAACTGCTGCAAGCGACTTTGTCGGTCCGAGAAATAGATCGTGCCGGTAGGAGCACCAGGGGTCAAGTCGTCGTGTCGCACGGTGGGAACAACGCCAACGACGGTGTACCCTGGACCCGCCGGGTTAGCGGGATTGATCAACTTCTGGCCGACGGGATCATGGTCGGGCCAGAAGCGTTCGGCCAAGATCTGGCTGACGACGACGACCTTGGGTGACTCAGGCCGGTCGTCGCTGGTAAAAGCACGCCCGCTCAGCAGCGGAAGGTGCAACGTCCTGAAGTAGTCTTGCGAGACATACTCGCCGATGCTTGGCGCTGGCTTTGCGCTCGGAGCGTTCTGCTGGACGGAAGCAGGTGGCACCAGCGTCGTGCGGATCCGGGTGCCACTGAAGGGGGGATTGTTGCTCAAGCCTACCGCCTCGACTCCAGGGACAGCGGCGATCTGCTCGGAGAGCCGGTCTGCGAAGTTCCTGACCTGTGGCTCGCTGGTGTACTGGTAGTCCGGGAGGCTGATCTTGAGGGTAAGCAAATCCTGCGGATCGAAGTTGAGGGAAAGCTTTTGCGAGTTCCACAGCGTTTGCAGCAGCAGGATTGCCACCACCTGGAGCGCAAACGAGAGAGCGACCTGCAGGATGGTGGAAGCCGCTTGGAACGCTCTGGTTGATCGCTCCGACGTTGCCGTGCGCTCGCCGCGCTGGATCACTCGGGCGAGGTCGATGTTCCTGATCCGCCAAAGGGGAACCAGGCCAACCCCGATCACCAGGGCAGCCAACAAGGCCAGACTATATCCCAAGACTGGCAGATCGAGCCCGTCCCGGTGCGCCAAGGTAGGCAGCTTTTCGGTGACCAGAGCGGAAATGGACGGCCACAAGCACAGGACCAAGAAGGCTGCGATGCCCAGGCTTGCTAGAACCAGCACAAGTCCTTCCGCCAACAAAGTGGCTGCGATGTGGCCTTGGTTTGCACCCAAGGCGCACCGCACGGCCCATTGTGGGTAATCTCTCGCTGCTTGGTTGAGGCGGAGGTTGGCAGAGTTGACCCCACAGATCACGAGCCCGGCGACCGTCGCGCCGAACAGGAGTGCAAGCACGGGCCGCTGCTCGCTGATGGATTTGTCGAGTTGGTCAGTGAGGATGACGCCGGTGTCGGCGTTGGTGTCCGGGTACTGGCGGGCCAGCCCGGCGGCCACCTGGTTCAGGTCTGTTTGGGCCTGCGCCAAGGAGCAATCCCTACGGAGTCTGCCAAACCCAAAGAAGCTGCGGTCATCCCGATCCGTGTAATCAGTGAGGTTGGCCAGGATGCCAACCGGCAGGAAGACATCCAGGTTGCTGGTGGGTAAGTTCAGCGCGGCCGGGGTAACGCCAATGATCTGGTAGAGCTTGTCGTTGAGGGAGAGGTACTGCCCGACGGCGTTGGGATCGGCGTGGAAATGCCTGCTCCAGAAGCCGTGGCTGATGACCACGGGGAACGAATTGTTCAAGGCGCGGTCAGCTTCTGGACCAAACAAGCGTCCGTAGCTTGCGCTAAGCCGCAGAACTTCGAAGAAGCTGGCCGTCACGATCACGGCAGAGACGCGTTCCGGTGGCGCCCCCTCAGATCGAAGATTGTAATTTTCTTGTCTGTAGCAACCTATGTCGCTGAGGGAACGTTGCGAGTTCTTCCAGTCCGAGTAGTCCGCGTAGGAGAACGGGATCCTGCCGAAGTGCAGGTCGTTTCCATAAACACGGACGATGCAATCCGCTTCCGCGTAGGGGAAGGGCCGGAAGAGGGAATCGTGGATGATGCTGAACAGGCCGATGTTCGCCGCGACTCCGCACCCTAGCGTGACGACGATGGCAATGGATGCGAGTGGGTGACGCCAGAAGATGCGCGCGGCAAACTTGATGTCAGAATACATGTGCCCCCTATCGGCGCAGTCGCGATCCTCCCTTTGCCTGGCGGGTCATCGCCCGTGCGGCTCCATGTTACGGCAACACAGGCTTGATCGACACGAGGAATTTAGCGGAACTGATCTTTCTCCTCATAGACGTACCCGGCGGGAGGCAAGGCTCCGAAACGTTGGGTGATTAGCCGAGGGAGATTGTTGCGCCAGTAAAGGCTTCTTTCTTCCAAGGCCTGGGTATCCTTGTGGAGATGCTTAATCGGGCATCCTCCCCAGCACACCGGTAGGAAGGAACACCGGGAACAGTTAGGCAGCGTGGTGGGATCATACTCGTTCCACCAAGCTGCGGCAGCAGCCATTTGCTCATCAACTGCCTCCTCTATACCCAGCTTACCAACCGCCCGGTGTGTTTCCCCAACCTGAAGACAGCACTTGTACCGCAATCCCTCAGCCCCGATGACCTCTGAGGTTCTCGCCAAGGCGGCGCAAACCGAGCTTCGTGGGAAGGCGAACGCGTTCGAATTTTCATCCTCATCGACGACTGCCTTGCCGCAGGAGCTTACCTCGCGCAGCACAGCCCTGATATTGTCGAGTTCTTCGTACGGTAGCTCAATCCGCCTCATGAACTCTGCTTTTGCCGTGTAGCTCGACAGTCTGGCCGGTGCCAGCACACAGGGGAACAGCTTCTTGAACCATCCTCTGGAATTGGCAAAATCTATGAACGGACTTAGATCCCCGTAGTTTCCGCGGTCCAAGTTGAGCCTGAGAAGAACGCGACAGCATTCCAGCAGCTGGTCCACCACTCCAACCGCCTGATCGAACGAGGACATATTGGGCCGGTCGCTGTAGCCGGGCCGATAGCGTCGGCGCTGGTTATGGTTGTCGCGGAGGCCGTCAAACGAAATTTGTGCCTGTCCCAGTTTGTGCCTTTTGGCAAATCCGATCACGTCGGCTGGCCAGAGCGTGCCGTTGGAGACAATCGAGGCCGTGTAGGCGACGCGGTTGTCGGAGCAATATTGCTGAATCGCCATTGAGGCGGCTTCCATGAAAGCGGAGTTCAGCAACGGCTCGCCACCGTACCAACTCACATGGAGCAGCTTTTCCGGGTGGTCCGCTATCCGCTCTGCCACCCATCCTACCAGAGCGTCGATGTCACTGCCCGATAATTTGTGCTTGGACCGCTCTTCGTAGCAGTAGTAGCACCCCAGGTTACAGTCCTGGGTGGTAGTCATCGTCAGAAACACCGGCGCTTGAGCGCGGGCTTCCAGAAACCTCGTCTGTATCACCGAGACTTCGTTTGTGCCGCTGGGCACCAAGAACCCCCCGAGCAGTAGGTCGGACCAGACCGGCTCCGGTAGGTCGCCTGCGATTACTTCCACGAACTCGCGTGCCAGGCTCTCGCCCAGTCTTGTTCCGACCTGCCCCTTCAGGCGCAGCACAGAACCGCTGCTTGCATTATACAGCAGCATGTCTCCCTCGGAGGGCACGCAGAAGTTGTACCTGGATGAGACAAAAACAGAGGGCTCTCCCTGCGCCGACTGGATAGCGTTTGTCATATGGCGGTCCTATTTGGGTCTGGGTTGATCGTGGTGTGGTTTTGAGGCACTCGACAGGTCACGCGCAGATGCTTTTGAGTTCGCCGAGGACCTGAATTGGGTACGCATCGACCCAGGGTCGGCTGGACAGCTAGCCTTGCGAGTGACCTCCCGAGTGAACGCTAAACAAGCTTCATCACGGCCGGTGTGTGATGATCGTGATGCAGCTGCCCGCATCCAGATGGCATAGCGAGGCCCCTACCACATGCACTGGCTCTATCTCCGGAGTCGCCAGCATGATGCTTGTGATCTCGCCCTGCTTGTATCCGGTCAGGCGGATCCGTTTCCGAGGGTTTGAAGTTTCGGTGTCGTGATTTACGGACGATTCGGTTTCTTCAATGGTTATTTCCATAGGAAAACATGATGAGCCAAACGACCCAAAAAAGTCAACGAAAATATGCGAGTGTATGTTCCTTTATGTAAGGAACCTATAACAATATAACTCGCCGAGAAGGTAAGGCGCGTGAACTGTACCGGATAAAAGGATTCTTTCCGTCTTCTG
>CAXTQD010000387.1:0-4544 GCA_964246175.1 uncultured Chthoniobacterales bacterium
CCGGATTCTCGCCGCGCCGTCGTCGATGTGGTTCGACGCGCTCGGACGGCGTCTCGCGGGCGAGGAGCGCGATGGCATTGACGGCGGCGAGCTTCATTGCCTCGTTGATCGTCGTAGCGACCACGTCGAGCGCTCCACGGAAAATGTACGGGAAACATAGCACGTTGTTGACCTGGTTCGGGTAGTCGGAGCGACCCGTGCAGATCAGCGCGTCCGGGCGCACGGCGCGAGCTTCGGCGGGATGAATCTCCGGCGTCGGATTGGCGAGGGCTAGGATGAGCGGGTGCGTCGCCATCTGTTGCACCATTTCTGGCTTCAAAACGCCGCCCGCCGACAATCCGAGGAACACGTCCGCGCCGGGGATGATCTCCGCCAGCGTGCGCGCGGGCGTGTCCTGCGCGTAGACGGCCTTCCAGCGGTCCATCAGGGTCTCGCGTCCCTGGTAGACGACACCTTCCAAGTCACTGACCCAAACGTTTTCCAGCCGCGCGCCGAGCGAGACGAGCAAATTCAGGCACGCCAACGCCGCTGCCCCCGCGCCGCTGCACACAATCTTCACGTCGGCGATGTTCTTGCCCACGAGTTCTAGGGCATTGCGGACCGCGGCACCGACGATGATCGCCGTGCCGTGCTGGTCGTCGTGGAAGACCGGGATGGACATGCGTTCGCGCAGCCGCTCCTCGATTTCGAAACACTCGGGCCCCTTGATGTCCTCCAGGTTGATGCCGCCGAAGGTCGGCTCCAGTGCGGCCACCACCTCCACGAAGCGATCCACTTCCTTGGCGTCCACCTCTATGTCGAACACATCGATGCCCGCGAACTTTTTGAAGAGCACCGCCTTGCCCTCCATCACCGGCTTCGACGCCAGCGGGCCGATGTCGCCGAGGCCGAGCACGGCGGTGCCGTTGGTGACGACGCCAACGAGGTTCTGACGCGCGGTGAGTTCCTCCGCCGCACGGGGGTCGTCCACGATGGCGTCGCACACCGCGGCGACCCCGGGCGAGTACGCCAGCGCCAGGTCGCGCTGGTTGCCTAAGGGCTTGGTGGGCTTGATTTCCAGCTTACCCGGTTTCGGATGGCGGTGGTAGACGAGCGCACCCGTGCGCAGGTCCTCGGAGAGATGGGTGGACTTCGGCATCGTTCAAATGGCAGGAGCGGCGGCCGGAACCTCGGGCGGCGGCGAAGCCAGGACGACCCGTGCCGCGACGGGGTCGATGGCATTTTCCCAACGCGAGACGACGAGCGTAGCCACGGCATTGCCGATGAAGTTCGTGATCGCCCGCGCCTGCGACATGAAGGTATCTACCCCCAGGATGAGCGCGATGCCTGCCACTGGCACCGTCTCCGATGCCTGGAGCGTGGCCGCCAGCGTGATGAACCCGCTACCCGTCACGCCCGCCGCGCCTTTGCTAGTCAGCAGCAGCACGCCGATGAGCTTGAGTTGGTTAGCGAGAGTCAGTGGCGTGTCGGTGGCTTGTCCGATAAACAGCGCAGCCATCGTCAGATAGATGCAGGTGCCGTCAAGATTGAATGAGTAGCCCGAGGGCACGACGATGCCGACGACGTTGGGCCGGCAACCGGCGAGTTCGAGCTTGCGCATGAGGCCGGGCAAGCCGGGTTCGGAGGAGGAAGTGCCGATGACGATGAGGAGTTCGTCGCGGATGAGCCGCAGGATTTTCCACAACGAAAACCCCGTCAGCCGCGCCACAACCGCGAGCACCACGAAGATGAAGACCACACATGTCAGGTACACGCACGCCAGCAATCCCGCGAGCGAGCGCAGCGATTCGAGCCCGTACTTACCCACCGTGAACGCCATCGCCCCGAACGCCGCCAGCGGAGCCACCTTCGAGACGATGCGCACGATGCGGAAGAAGAGGTCGGCCAACAGGTGCAGCGCGTCGGCGACGGGTTTACCCGCCGGGCCGACCTGTGTCAGCGCGACGCCGAAGAGCAGCGCCACGAGCAGCACCTGGAGCACATCGCCGTCCGTGAACGCGCTCACGAAAGTGTTCGGGATGATGTGCAGCAGCGAACCAACCAGTGTCAGGTTGTGTGCGGACTGCGTGTAGGTTTCGACGGCCTTAGTGTCGAGCGAGGCGGCGGTGGCGTGGATGCCTTCGCCGGGCCGGACGAAGTTGATCACCACCATGCCGAGCAACAGCGCGAAGGTCGTCATGCCCTCGAAGTACAATAGCGCCTTGACCCCGACACGGCCCACGGCCTTGAGGTCGCCCATGCTGCCGATGCCCGCGACGACGGTCGTGAAGATAATCGGCGCGATCAGCATCTTGATGAGTTTGATGAACGCCTGCCCCAAAGGCCCGAGTGACTCACCGAGGCCCGGCCGATAGTGCCCGAGCAGCGCACCAACCACAATGGCGACCAGCACCTGCATGTAGAGGGGAGAAAGGATTTTCTTCATGGTTGGGGGGACGCTCTTCATCCTAAAGCGCGCCGCCACGGTGGCGAGCGGGATTTTGCCTTGTGCGTAGAGGCATTCGTACCCACCGTTTTTTATGAACCCCGTTTGCCCCGTCGCAGTGTTCCCCATTGGGCTGCCGGTCAGTCGATCACCTTCCGTCTGTATGCTTACGACACCAAGGTCGACAACGTGATCGTCAACGGCACCGTGGCCGTGCCGGAACCATCCGCCGTGGCGCTGTCGGTGTTCGGC
The DNA here is from genome assembly GCA_964246175.1 of uncultured Chthoniobacterales bacterium. GTDB lineage: Bacteria > Verrucomicrobiota > Verrucomicrobiia > Chthoniobacterales > SZAS-18 > CAHJWO01. Next base: position 2,678 of record CAXTQD010000387.1, read on the forward strand.
CTGGGTGAGATAATGTTGACACTCGTGCGCCGTCGATCCCGCCAAGCGTAGTCTCAGGACGCCGCCCGCGGCGGGGCCGTGCTCTCGCCGATGATGAGCCGAGTCGAGAACGTGCGCTGCTGAGTGTCGGCGTACTGGGGGTCTTCCATGCGCCGCAGCAGCAAGCCGACCGCCTCGCTGACCATCCGCTTTATGGGCTGTTCCACGGTCGTCAGCGCCGTGGTGAGGTGCTGGCCGATCGGCGTGTGGTCCACGCCGATGACCGACAAATCCTCGGGCACCTTCAGCCCGAGGTCGAGCGCACCGCGGATCACGCCGATGGCCGCCAGGTCGTTGTGCGCGAGCACGGCGGTGGGCCGCTGGCCCGGCGAACGGTTGAGAAGCTGGATCGTCGCCGCCCGCGCGCTCGCAATCATGTGGTCGCACCGCACGAAGCTCACGTCCTGCGGCCGGAACCCGCATTCCTTCACCAGTTCACGGAACACCTCCGGCCGCTCGCCCTCGCGTTGGCCCTCGCACACCGCCAGCAAAAACGCGATCTGCCGATGCCCCAAGCTGATGAGGTACTGCACGGCCTGGGTCGTGCCGGCGCGAAAGTTCACCGTAACGGCGTCCACGGGCACGTTCGACATGCCGGTCTCGTGCATGGACACCACTGCCTTGCCGCGCTCGCGGTACTCCTGAAGCGTGGACTGGTTGCGCTCGTGGTCGATGAGGATGCATACGAGTCCGTCCACCTGCCGGCTGGTGATGGAGCGCAGGTGGTCGGCCTCACGGCGCACGTCGGCGTGAGAACTTTCGAGGATCAGGTCGTAGCCGTGTGGGGCGATCTCGGTTTCGAGGGTTTCGGCCAGGGTCGCGTAGAAGGGGTTCTGCAGATCGGGCACGATGAGCCCGATGGTGTTGAACTTGCCCATGCGCAGGGCGACGGCCGCACGGCTTGGTTCGTAGCCGAGTTCCTCCGCGGCCTTGAAGACCCGAGTGGCCGTTTCCTTCGACGCCCAGGAGTTCGGGCGGCGGTTGAGGATGGTCGAGGCCGTGTTGACGGCCACGCCGGCACGCAGGGCCACGTCTTTGAGACGCGCCCTCAAGCAACCGTTCCCTCCTGATGATGGCAAACTCTCATTGGAAACCATGTTCGTCCGGGGGAGACGGGGTGCACGATTTTTACACCGGTTGGTGGCCGTTTGCCAAGGGTATTCCTAGCGGCGTATCGCGCTCAATCTTCCCCGTACGCTATACAAGTGGCAGGCGGTCCGGCAGGCGGTGCCATCCACAGGTAACAGCGCGGGAACGACCTTGTCGCACGGCTCGGAGCGCCGCGGACAACGCGGGTGGAAGCTGCATCCGGGCGGCAACCGGCTAGCGTCGGCCACCTCGCTGTCGAGGTCGAAGTTCATCGGCACGTCGGGGACGGCGGCGAGCAGCGCGCAAATGTATGGATGCTCGGGGTCGGTGAAAATCTGCTGCTCGGTTTGTCCCAGTTCGACGATCTTGCCGACGTACATGACGGCCACGCGGTCGCATGGTGGCGCACCACGCTCAGGTCCGCACCCAACAAGTTCACCGGGTTAATTTCCCGGCGCATCCTCGGCGCGTACCAGACCTGCGATGGTGACCAACGTGGGGCCTGTGACGGGCAGCAGATTTTGTCGACGTTCTTGGTGCTGCTGCCATACGGCGTGAAGAGCAGTGCCTGAGTCTTCGACCTACGCCCGCCACGAGGCATAATCCTGAGGCGTATAGCTCGTTCCCTGTAGTCAAACCCGGAAGAAAACCCTTCCGGGTTTGTTATTTCATGGTGCCTAAGTGAGTGGACAGAAGTTCGTCCGCACGTTTTTGAGCCAGCGGTTCCTTGAGGAGCAGG
>CAXTQD010000388.1:0-4533 GCA_964246175.1 uncultured Chthoniobacterales bacterium
GCGCGAGGCCCACGCCTTGCCGCGCGGCAGCCGGGCGAGTTCTTTGATGCGTTGGTGGGAGGTCGGATCGGCGGCTGGAATGGGGTTGGCCGAACCGATAGGAAGCTTCGGCATAAGGGGAGCGAACGAGCGGAAAAGTGGAGGCTTTTTGTCGCCGCTAAAATCCGGCTCCCTCCGGCTTTGTCCAGTGTAGCGGGACCGTTTTCGTGCAAGTTACTCCTGTGCAAGAACACGCCGACGCAGATTTATTTTCCCGGGTAATTTCCGGGAGCAAAGCGGACCCAGCATGTGACGAAAACGAGACTTGTGCTTGGAAGGATCAAAACTTGTGCTGGAAGGATCAAACGTAGTCTGCCGCTTATTCTGAGGGGGAACAGGCAAGGGTTATCAGACCAGCGGTCCGGCAGCCCCTTCTACTTTTCACCCGTGCGCTTGGCTGCCCCTTTGCCGACGATCCTTGCCGCACTCGCGCCCACGCTTTTTTCCTAAAACCCTAGCCGCGTTGCCAACGCTTGCTCCACCTGCTCCACTTCGTCGGCGGTGAGCATCCCCAGCCGGCGCAGAAGTTTCGCACCCGAAACGCTCTGGAGCTGCTGGAGGTGAAAAGCGCCCGGTTTGAGGAACGGTTTGGCGAGGGCGAGTTCCCAGCGGTTGCCGCGCAGCGCCGTCGTGTGCAGCAACACCGTGAAAAGGTCGAGTTCGTCCTCCGCCGGCTCCCCGGTCAGCAACAAGGCTGGCCGCACCTTGGCCGCCAGGCCGAAATCGATTTGCCAGACCTCGCCGCGCCTAGCGGGCATCGTCCTCGGCCTCCAGGCGGTCGAGTGTCTGCGCGCCCTCCAGGGCAGCGGCGTCGCAGGCGGCTACCTCGTCGTTTTCCTCGGTGAGTTCGATCAACTTGCGGCGGACGCTCCGAAGATCCGCCGGGGTCAGCTTGGGAAGTTCGGTGAGGATTTCCGCCACGCTCATGCGGACATCGTAACATTTCAGTACATCTCTGTCATCTTGCCCTGTGGGTTAAGCGCACGGCGGATCATCGCGGGCCTGCCAAGGAAAACGCGTTGTCTTCCAATATGGTCACACTTATAGTCACGGGCGATGGACGCTCAGGAAATCACCCTTCCCGCCGGGCAGTTCAAGGCGCGCTGCCTGCAACTCATGGATGAAGTCAGCGCACAAGGCACGATCATCACGATCACCAAACACGGACGCCCCGTGGCCCGGTTGGTGCCCACGATCCCGTCACCGCTTCCTCCTGCCGAGCTTTACGGCGCGATGGCTGGCATGGCTACCCTCACCGGCGACTTGGTGGCTCCGGTGGACGAAGCCTGGGAAGCGGACCAATAGCCTTTGGCGCATCACCCGGCGGTGCCTTCCATCACCCATCTGCTCGACACGCACGCCTGGATCTGGTTCTTCAACCGGGACCCGCGTGCGCAAAAGCTCGCGTCGCTCCTGCCTGCCGACGCCCGGCTGGGCGTGGCGGCCATCACGATCTGGGAAGCGGCGATGCTCGAAGCCAAAGGCCGTGTCCAGTTTCATCCCGATCTGGACCGCCGTGTCCAGGAGATGCTTGCCCGGCAACTCTGCGCCCTCTGGCCTTTGCAGCCGCAAATTGCCATCGCCAGCGCGCGGCTGGAAGACTTCCACGGGGACCCGGCTGATCGCCTCATCGTCGCCACCGCTCAACACGCTGCTGCTGTGCTGGTGACGGTGGACACCAAGATCCTGGCGTGGGCGGCGGCAAAAACGGATCGTGTGCAGGTACTGGCCTTCTGACGGCCGGAAGCTGGCCCCAATGTTCTGTTTCGTTCTGTTCTTGTTCGGTTCCGTTCGGTTCCATCAGGGTGCCCTGCTTCTCCAGGCGGCACGAGCCTGACAAAACAGAACAGGAACAGAATGGCGTTCGGTTTCTGTTTTGTCCTCTGGGTGCTTTAATCCTGACTTAAACGTATTGTGTCTCTACTCATAATTTGCTTGCTCTTCGTCTGGCAAGCCGGGTAGAGTTTTCGCACCTCCACATGCCTACCTCCACCTCTCCCTGCCCTGCTCTCTACCAGGTAGCCGACCTGACCTTCCTGCTCGTGTCCTCCTACCCCGTTCTCTACTGGATGGACCCGGCCGCTCTTTACGCCGAGATGAACAAGATGGACTGCGCCGACCGACAAGTCATCAGGCCACATTCCGAAAGTGTTTTGCGCTTCATTGATGACCTCTACAAATACCCGTCCTGGGGCCTTGATCCTCAGACCGGAGTCCGCCATCTGCTCGCTCCCATGATCGACGGGCTGGAGTTCGCCCACCCCACCAGAGAACGCCGCATCAACTGGAGCCACGGTCGCCACCTGACGGCTGCCTTTGCCACCCTGGGCGCACCGGTGGTTCCCCTGGTCTGTTCCCTCGCCGACGCCGTCATCCTCGAACGCATCGAGGCCGATCATGCCGCCGGTTTGCTGCCTGCCACCGTCCAGCCTTACGACAAGTCTCTGCGTGCGGCCAAGGATCGCTGGGACCCTTTCGAGGTGGTGGTGGGCGTTTCCAGCGCGTCCGTCGAACAGCTCTCCGGGGAAGCAGCACGGCTGGATCGTCCCGCCCGGGAGCAGCGCTTCAAGGAAGAGCTCGCGGACAACTACCCGGGCGCACGGGTCCGGTTCAAGGCCGAACCAGACGACGCGGTTCACGTCCACCACATCGTGAACGACTCGTGGCTTTCCCGGCTGCTGCGCGTGCGCAACCGGCGCTCCACGCGGCTGTGTAGCGCAGCTTATCAGCTCTCCGTGGAACTTGGCTTGTGAGTGGCTGGGGCCTTCAATAATCCTGCGCGTTGAAACTCCGCCTTCAATTCCTCGAAGCTCATGTCGGGATGGGTTGGCATGGCAGCGATGCGCTCTAGCTCTCCGCTGGCGTAGAACTCCTCGGCAATCTCCATCGCCTCTGCCTCGGTCAAGCTTGTGCCGGTGATGACCATGCTCGCGTAGGTGTCCCGGGCATCGGCCAACTGAAGGGGTGTGAGCATCCTGACAATCAAAGCAGAAGCCGACGGTCCGCAAGGTCGGAAAACGTGCTTGTCTCCTCGCTCATCTCGCCCGATCATGGCTGCAACAAACCCGCCACGCCTCTCGGTGAGTCTCTCGCCGATGCGCACCAAGGCGGGTATTTCTTTTCCGGGGTGCTTGGTCTGCATGCAGAGCGCTGCCTCCAGGCTTGCGGCAAACTCGTCGAAACACTAACCTCTGTTTTCATGCCGCTCGCCCACGATGATCTGGCTTTGCGTCCGGCGACGGTCGCCACCGCCATCGAGCGCATCGTCGCGGCCTGTCGGCCACAAGCCATCGTCGCCTTCGGCAGTCGTGCGCGTGGCCAGGCGCGCCCGGACAGCGACCTTGATCTGTTTGTGCTCCTGCGCACTCCAACGGCTGACGCCGGCGTTCTGCGCCGCCGTCTGCGTGCGCTGCTTGCCGATTTGCCACTCTCCAAAGACATCCTGGTCAGCGACCCGGAGACCTACGCCCGTGCCCGCACGCAGCTCAACAGCGTGTACCGCGACATCGCACAGGAAAACCTGCCGCTGTGGCACGACGGCCATCTGGACCCTGCCGCCGTCGAAGCGGTCTGCCGCTAGAGAAGTCTTCGCGCTGCATGGACACTCACACCGCCGCCCTGCTCCAGCGGGCAGCCGACGATGAATCCACGCTGCACCTGGGCGGTTTGCCTGAAGTTCCCTTCGGCCAACATGCGCAAGGAGCCGTGGAGAAACTGCTCAAGGCGCTCATCCACGAGCGCGGGCAGAAGTACCCTTACACGCACGATCTCGACGTTCTCGTGGTCAAGCTGACGATCCTGGGCGAAACGCTGCCTGCGCTGCCCGTCACGCTCGGCGACCTGACGGACTACGCGATGACGCTGCGCTACGAAGACGATGGGCAGTTACCGCCGCCGCTGGACCGTCGCGCTTGCATCGACACAGTGGAGTTGCTGCGCGTGCATGTCACCGGACGCATCCAGGCACTGAACCCTCCGCCTGCCTCGGCGGCGGGTAGTTCCACGACACCTTAAACGCCTCCCCCCCCTCCCGTGTTCACGATGGCAAAAATCCGGGATGGTTCGACCTACCTGGGCAACCATCTTTGCGCGAACGACTACTACTCCGAAGACGAGAAAGTGTCCGGCGTCTGGCAGGGCGAACTCGCGCGGACCTGGGGCATCGAGGGCCAAGGCATTGAGGCGGGCGACACCCGCTTTGAGAACCTGCGCGTGGGGTTGACGCCAGATGGAGAGGAAAAGCTCACGCAACGGGGCGGCGGCGAGGTGCGCTTCTACGATTTCCAGTGCGCCGCCTCCAAGAGCGTGTCCGTCCAGTCCATGCTCGATGCTCGCTTGGCAGAGGCCCACGAGCGTGCCGCCAAGACGGCGTTCTCGGAACTGGAACGCTTTGCCGCCCGGCAGGTGCAGGGCAAAGCCGCCGTCACCCTGCGCCAGCGCGAGGAAACGGGGCAAGTCTGCGCGGCGGTGTTCCGTCACGACGCCAGCCGCGAA
>CAXTQD010000389.1:0-4478 GCA_964246175.1 uncultured Chthoniobacterales bacterium
TGTTCACCCTGCGCGACGCCGTCCGCCTATCCCCTGCCGCGACCTTTGAGGTCGCCGGCCACCCTGCCACGCCGACGCACCACGGAGAGGACCTCGTCTTCCCCCTGGACCCGACGGCTTCCTCCGCGGACCTCGTGGTCACGGTGCCCGGCTACCGCGCGGTCCGCTTGAGCGTCGGGGCAGGGGGCAGCGCGACGTTACCGGCGGCGTTGGAACGCAGGGTGTTGCCGGTGTTCGTGACGTTCCATTCGCGCGAGACCGACTATGCGTTCATCGCGTTTTCCTTCGCCGCGTCGCTGCCGGGCGAGAATGTCAGGCCGACGGGTAACCTGACCTACTCGCTGCGTAACATCGCCTCGCCGGCGCGTATCGAATTGCCTACAGGCCAGTACACTTATACCCTCCTCGGACCGGGGCAAGCGCGTGACCAGCAAATCCTTCCCGTCGCGGGGACGGTGACTGTCCAGGCGCCCGGGCGGATCGAAGTGCCCGTGCCGGCGAGCTTCGCGGGGAAGTTCCGCGGCGAGTTCGACGACGAAAAGACCCGCGTCCACGTTGTACGGACGATCACCTTGCAGCCTGGGCTGACCGGGGGGCGTTGCGACGAGCAATACTTCGTCGGCGGCCGGCTGAGCGAGCGTTCGGTGGATGGCGTGCCGCTGGCGGAGATCCGTCTAGACGGCGATGGCGTGCTGCACGCGCACATCCGCTACGTCCTGTACCGCAATCCGGCGGCGCATACGTACGACGAGGTGTTCGAACTGCGGCACAACGAGGCGGGCGAACTCGTCATGACCGGCGGACGCGAAATGATGCCTGACAACCCGACCCTGCGCGCCGAACTCGAACGCAAGCTGCGTGACCAGCCGCCCGATCCAGCCAACCGTCCCGGTGAGACAATCTTGCGGCCGGCCGATTGATTTGGCATACGTCTCCTGCCTTCCATGCGCTTCCTGCCTTTCGCCGCCGTCGCCCTCTCGCTGCCGATCCTCGCCGCGCCCGTCGTCCGGGCGCAGGACGATCGGCCGGTCACTCAAAAGAGCGCCGGCAACGAACCGCCGCCTTTCGATCCTAAGGCGGCCGAGGACGGCGGCCTGGGCATGCCGACGCCATACGACAAGTTCCTCGCCCTCGACGGAGCGCTCGGCAAGGCGCGCGTCAACTGGAAAGCGGCGTTCGCCAAAACCAAGGTAGACGTGGACCCCGACGAGATCGCCGACGCCAAGGTCGCGCTGCCGACGCTCCTGGGCTTCCGCATCGCCGACGGGGCGATGGCTATCAAGGCCCACGACGCCGAACTCCTCAACCAGTGCGCCTCCGACATCGAGGCCATGGCCAAAAAACTCGGCGTCGGGGAGGCCGAACTCGCCCGCGCCAAGAAAGTCCGTGCCTCCGCCAACGCCGGTGAGTGGCTGCGCGTCTTTTTGGACCTCGGCTTCCTGCAACAAGACATCCTGCGCACGCTCAGCCGCCCCGAAAACAAGGCGCAGGGCACGCTCGTCATTGCTGGAGGCTGGGTCCAGGGAGTGCGTTCCGTGGCGTCTGTCGTCGAGGACAACTACACGCCAGACGCGTCCAATATCCTACGCGAGCCGATGCTCGTCGGCGCGCTGTTGGCAAAACTCCAGGCGCTGCCCGAAGGAACGCGCCGCTCGCCCGTCGTCGAGAAGATGGTGGCCTCGCTCCAGGAGATAAAATCCATCGTGGACATCAAGCTCGACGGCACGATCCCCCCGGAGAAGGTCGAACGCATCCGCGCCTTGGCCTCCGAAGTCGTGACCGTCGCCCTTGCCGCCAAGCCACCAACTCCATGAAGACGCCCAAAATCCTGGCTTCCCTGTTGTTCGCTGCTTCCTGGCTGCCGGCCGTCACCCGTGCCGACCCGGCTGGGGCGGAGGACAATGCGTACCGACTCGCGGTGAAGTTCGTCCAGCGCGGCTTCGCCATGGCCCCGACCAACAACAGCGGGGTAGGCGGCACCGGGTTCACGGTGCGCTTCCTGGTGCCGGTGAGTAAGGGGGTTGATTACATCTTCCTGTGCGGCATGGACGCGATGGTGCAGCGTTCGGGTATCTACGTGTACGACGAGGTGGGCAACCTCATCCTCGACGACCGGCGCGGCGGCAAGAACTCGGGCGTGCAGTTCCGCTCCAGCTACAACGGGACGGTGCAGGTCTACGTCAACATTTCCCGTGCCGATGGTCTCGGCGCGTATTCTGTACTCGTCGGCCGCCGCGGGGAGGAACGCCACTCCGAGACCACCGAAACCAACAACCCGGGCTAGCCGGACCTTGTCGCCAACCATGAAGTCCACCCTCCTGCTCGTCGCCGTCTCCCTTGCGCTCACCGCGTGCAGCGAGGAAAAGCCGGCTCCTGTCGTCGTCCACGAAACCCGCGTGGTTCACCACTACCACACGGTCGACCGACCCAGCACCAAGGCGTCGGACAACCCTGATGACTTCGAGCCGGTGGAGCGGCCTGCCACTTATTCACACTGACCCCGACAGGGGATGGTTATCCATGGCAACGAGGCGTTTTCTGGCGGCGGTGTTGGTGGCCGGGTGTCTCGCCGGCTGCTCGGAAGACCCCGGGTTGCAGGAGCGCGTCAACCGCCTCCAGGCGGAGATGCAGGAGAAAGACCGTCAGCTCCAGGAAGCGCAGGGGGCGCTGGAGAAAACCAAGGCTGAATTGAAGTCTGCCCGCACCGCCGCCAACCGGGCAGCCGCCACGCCGACGCCCGCGTTTTTGCCCAAGGAACAGGTGGAAGGCGGCTACACCACTGCCCGGGAGGAACTGCAACGGCAGGTGGCCGGCGAGTTGAAGAGCTACACGGTGGAAGATTGCATCGAATACCCGGTGACGATGCCGACCGACGAACGGCCCTACCGGTCGAAGGTGGCGCTCTTGGTGCGTTCAGAGGCGGGGCGCTCGTACCGGCTGGAGTTCCCCGTGAGTGCCGACGCCGGGGGCAAGTGGGCATTTCCTTCTGCTGCCGACGTGGCCGGTGCACTCGCGGACAGTCGCACGCAGGACGCCGGCCCGGTGGCGGCGAGCAGCGGTCCGACGCCGCGCAACCCTCCGCCGGCCGCCCAGAACACGGCGTCCCTCGTGCCGGGCCAGACCGCGGCGGAGACCCGCGTGATCGACTGGGGCGATGGGCGCTCGACCAATGCCGGGAGCCGACCGCCGGCCAACGGCGCCACACCGACGCCCGGACGTTTACCGACGCCCGCGATGCCGGCGGACAAAGATGTCCGTATCCACTGGTAAGCGCATTTACTTGCCTGTCTGCTTGGTTTGCAGACCCAGCAGAATCGCCAGGTAGCATCCGGCCGTCCACGCTGCCAGGGTCAGCAGCGCCAACTGCGCGGGCCACAGGAAGCGGAACACCGTACCCTTCGTGTAGCGCACGTCGTTGCGGCTGCTCACGGTGTCGCGGTACTCGATGCGGAAATCCCGGTCGCCGTTTTCCACGCGCGTGCCCTCTTGCTTGTGCTGGCCGACGCGTTCGGGAAAGACGAGGAGGTTTTGCCAAGAGGTGTTGAAAAAGGAAATCCGGTCGTATTCCTGCGAACGCGCCCGGCCGTTTTCGGCCCAGGAGAGTTTCTCCTTGCTGCCATCGGAGGTCAGAAACAAGGGGATTTTCGTACGGTTGGTCAGAAATGGCGTTGCCTGCCCGTAGACGTTGGAAACGTCCATGATCCGTTGCGCCGAGAAACTTGGCACAAAGTGACTGAACCGGTACACGCCCAGCGACATCTCAGGCACCGTGACGACAAATCCGCCCAGCAGAATTTGCGGGATCAGGATGAGCGGCACCCACAGGACCGCCTGCGTGGTGGAGCGCACCAATGCGGAGACGGTCAACCCGAGCGCCACGCCGACCAGCGCCGCGGCGAGCACCGCCGTGATCTTCAAGCCCAACGTGGTGACAACGACGTTGGACAAGCTCAGACCCGGGATCATCCGCGGCCGGCCGTCCCGGTCCTTGATCGGCGTGCCGTCTTCCATCGTTTCCTGCCGCCCGCCCGAGTCGAGGATGTTGTCGTTGAGATAAAAGAAGCTCGCCAACACGGAGGCCGTGCGCACCGTGGACGCGCTCGGCTTCGGGTCGGCGACCGGGCCGGGGGCGGGGGATTGCGCCGGCGCGGCGTTCGCGTCGCCGACGACCTCGAAGTCCTCCGCGTTGTCGGCAGCCGCTTGCGCCGCGGGCGACATGGAGGCATAGCGTTCTTCCAAGCGCGACGCGAAGAGTGCCGGGTCGAAGTCGTCCTTCTGGAAGATGTGCGCCGTTAGGAAGATCGTGGCGAACAGCCCTGCCGCCTGCGCCATGGTCAGCAGCGAGAGAAAGGCCAGCTTGCTTTGGAGGTAGACGTTCAGGCCCAGCCCGCAGACGCGCTCGCGCCGGAACACCGGTAGTTCTCCGACGATCTGCTGCGCGCCGTTGCTGCACCCGAACCACAGCGTCGCCACCACGC
>CAXTQD010000390.1:0-4452 GCA_964246175.1 uncultured Chthoniobacterales bacterium
ACCCGCATCGCCGCAACAAACCAGGCGGACGAACTTCTGGCTACCTACTTAGCCGGCAAGCCGCGCCGAAGAGCACGGCTCGAAGTAACCACGCCAGCCGTCGCAAACAGTTCCACGAGGAACGGTAGTCCCCCAGGCCGCGGGGGGATCACCCGAACCTTCCGCGGCTTTTTTTTGGCTGGCAGTCCGGTCAAATCGTGTCGCCGATGTGCCGCGCCAACTCAATGGCGCGCAGCATCCCGCGCGCCTTGTTGACGGTTTCCTCGTACTCGCTCGCCGCCACCGAGTCGGCTACCACGCCTGCGCCCGCCTGCACGTACGCCTGCCCGTCCTTGAGCACGACCGAGCGCAGCGTGATGCAACTGTCCAGGTTGCCATCGAAGCCGAAGTATCCCACTGCGCCCGCGTAGGGGCCGCGCTTGCTGCCTTCGAGTTCGTTGATGATCTGCATGGCGCGCACCTTCGGCGAGCCGCTGACTGTGCCGGCCGGAAATGTCGCACGCATCACGTCAAACGCGCTCAGGCCCGCGCGGAGACGGCCCTTCACGTTGGAGACGAGGTGCATGACATGGCTGTAGCGTTCCACGGTCATGAAGTCGGTCACGCGCACGCTGCCGAACTCGGCCACGCGACCCACGTCGTTGCGCGCGAGGTCGACCAGCATGAGGTGCTCGGCGCGCTCCTTCGGGTCGGCCAGCAGCGAGTCGGCCAGCGTGCGGTCTTCGGCCGGGTCCTTGCCGCGCGGGCGCGTGCCGGCGATGGGGCGGACTTCCACCGCGCCATCCTGGGCGCGGACGTGAATTTCCGGCGAGGAGCCCACCAGCGCGAACCTTCCCCCGAAGCGCAGAAGAAACATGTACGGCGAAGGGTTGATGAACCGCAGCGCTCGGTAGAGCGACAGCGCGTCGCCTTCGTAAGGAGCACGGAAGCGTTGCGAAGGCACGAACTGGAAGATGTCACCCGCGCGGATGTACTCCTTGCCGCGCTCGACGGCCGCCTCGTACCCGGCGCGCGTGGTGTTGCTCTCCGGTGCGGTGGGGGCAGGCGGGAGTTCGCGGTACACTAGACCGGGCCGCAGGTGGGTCGGCGCACGCAGCCGGCGCACGAGCCGGGCGATCTTGGCGCGGGCTTCGTCGTACGCCGTCCCGAGATCGTCGGTGCGGCCTGCGGTGAAGACGTTTGCCAGCACGCGCAGCCGCCGGAAGCGGTGGTCGAAGACGATCATCGTGTCCGTGACCAGGAACACGGCGTCGGGCAGGCCGAGTTCGTCGCGTGCGGGCGGTGGCACGGTGCCCTCGAACCACCGCACGGCGTCGTACGCCAGGTAGCCGACCGCGCCGCCACCGAAGGGCAGCGCCGGCTCGACCGCAGCCGGACGGTAGCGGGCGAGGAAGGCTTGGAGTTCGGCGAGCGGGTCCTTCTCCGCCTCGTAGGAGCGCGGCACTTGTCCGGGCTCGGTGAGCGTCACCGTCTTGCCACGGCATTCAAAGATCGCCGCCGGCCGGCTGCCCAAGAACGAGTAGCGTCCGATCTGCTCGCTGTTCTCAGCAGATTCGAGGAGGAACATTGCGTCCTCGCCGCCCGCATCCTCGTCGAGCAATTTCTGGAACGCCGTCACGGGCGTTTCGCAGTCGGCCATCAACTCCGCGGCGACCGGGAAGAGGTTGGCTTCCCCGCGTGCCGCGAGGGAGAGGAACTCCTCGCGTGTGGGACGCAGCGGCAGATCGTTCATGTCGGCAGGGAGAAGGCCACCGTCTCGTTTTGCGCGCGGTGGTTCGTCCAGAAGGCCCGGCCGTCGAAGGCGAGCGAGCGGCAGGCGAACGGCACCCGGGCTACGTCCTGCACGCTGGGGGTTTGTTCCGTCAGGAGGCAACGCGCCAGGTGCCAGCTCTCGCCGTTCTGTTCCGTGCCGCGCAGCACGTAGAGCACTCCGTTGACGAACGTGATGCCGCTGATCTCCGCTCCGATCTCAATCGTGCGAACGATCCCGCTCTCCTGGCCGAGTTGGAGCACCCGGTGTTTGTACCATTGGCTCAAGTAGAGACTGCCGTTGTCGTAGCCCAGGTAGGAACCGGTAAACTCGGGCACAGCCTCCCGGTACGATTCGTCGAAGCCTTTGCCCGACAGGTAACGGCGCACGTAGCGATCATCGTCCGGACCCTCGCCGCTCGTGAAAAAGAGGCTCTCGCCGGTGGAGGTCGCCGCCCACGGGATGCCCGGCACGGTAGCTTCTTCGAAGACCGACCAAGCGAGGGGATCGACCCCGCAGACCCGGTACTCGTCACGGGACCCGATCCACAGGGCTCCCTGGTGGCAGGCCAACGCTTGCGGGGTGCGAACCGGCGAGGGCAGGCGGCTTTCTTCGATGATGCTGGGGAGGTTCGTGGGCATGGCCTTCAGGTCTTCTGGTAAACAGCTTCCGCGTCGAAAAGCGGCACTTCCTCAATCGGCGCGGGCGAGCCGTCGCGGTGCAACCGCTGGTAGAAACAACTCTCGTAGCCAGTGTGACACGCCCCGCCCGTCTGGCGCACGGTGAAAAGCAGCGTGTCGCCGTCGCAGTCCTTGTACCAATGGACGACCTCCTGCCGGTGGCCGCTGGATTCGCCTTTGAGCCAGAGCCTGCCGCGCGAACGGCTCCAGTAATGCATGTACCCAGTAGCGAGGGTCTTCTCCAGCGCCTCGCGGTTGATCCAGGCCATCATCAGCACGCGGCCGGTGGGAACCGTTTCCCCGTCGCGCGCCTCTTGCACAATGGCGGGGATGAGGCCGTCAGCGTTGAAGCGCAGTCCGCTGAAATCAGGGATGTTTTGCATAGTCGGCAAACCGGCACGCAGCCTGCGTCTCTGTAGCGCGCTTGGCCGGCGTCTTCAACCAGCGTGGGATTTTCTCACTTTTCATTTCTCAATGCCGGCATTGCCAACAACGGGCACGCTTCTAGCTAAAATCTTTTCACCGTCATGGATCCGAAGCTCACCAGCGAAGAATACGCCCAGATTCTTCAAACCATCGAGATGTTTGAAGTCATCTCGCAGGCGGAACCCGGCGATTGCCAGAGCTACGACATCCTCAAGGAAGCCTACCTCAAGATCGGCCAGATCGAGGCGGCCCTCCAGGTCTCGCGCAAGCTTGCCGAGGCTTACCTGAACATGGGCCTGTACTCGTCGGCTCTGTTGGAGTGCGAAGGCATCCTCCAACTTCAGCCCAACTCGCCCGACATCGTCGCACTCATGGGCGAGATCGAGAGCCGCACCGCTCCCGCCAACCGCGCCGCGTCCACCAGCGGCAACGGTGCGGGCGCGGAGTTTGGCCTCATCAACAGCGGCGTGCAGGAGCCCTCCTCGCTCGTCGCCTTGCCTGCTGCCCGCAACAAGGGCGCCAACGGCAACGGCAAGGGTCCCAACGGCAAGACGCCCCACCTCGACCATGGCCGCGACGTACCCTTGGACCTCGCCGCCGACGACGGCAACGAGCACTTCGCCAAGTTTCTGACCTTCCACCGCATCGTGCCCGAGTCCGAGGTCACCGGTGCCCTCGCCCGCGTCCTCCAGGTCAACAGCAAGAACGACGGCCAAAGCATGGCCGGCTCGCTCTTGGAGGAGATCACCCGCGTGGGTACCCACGAGATCGACGGCCTGCTCTCCTCGCTCATCGACGCGACGAAGTTCGGCTATGTGCCGCTGGAGTACTACGACATCGACCGTGCCGTGGTCCGGATGCTGCCCAACCACCTGACCCTGGGCCGGCTCATCGTGCCCTTCGACATCGTCAGCCGCACGATGATGGTCGCGCTCTGCAATCCCTTCGACGCCGCCGCCAAGCAGGCCGTGCAGAGTTCGCTCGACTACCACATCCAGTGGTACCTGGCCAAGCCGGCGGCCATCACCCGTGTCCTGCGCGACGTGTACCGCCTCGACGCCCGCGACTGATCCCCCTCCCCTCGTTTTCCCCTTCCCTTTGTCTCCATGAGTGCAAAATCTTTCGGCGAACGCATCGCGGACATTCTGATCGAGGATGGTCTCCTCTTGCCCAGCCAGTTGGAGGAAGCCCAGGAGCTACAAAAGAAGCAGGGCGGCCGGCTGCTCAAGCTGCTGACGGACAATCAGTTCGTTACCGAGCAGGACATGGTCATCTCCATGGGCCGCTGCCTGGACAAGCCGCCGGTCAACCTCTCGAAGATCCACGTCCCCGAGACCGTCATGGGCCTCGTGCCGAAGGACATGGCCAAGAGCTACAAGCTCGTGCCCATCGCGGTCCTGGGGAACAAGCTCTTCGTCGCCATGGCCGACCCCATGAACGTGCTCGCGCTCGACGATCTGCGCACGCGCACGAAGATGGACATCGTGCCGATGATCGCCACCGAACGCTCGGTCAACGAGGCGCTCAGCGGCGTGCACTCGGCCACCGGGGCCATCGACGAGGTGATGAAGAAGGCCGCCGCCGACGCGGCCGCCG
>CAXTQD010000391.1:0-4426 GCA_964246175.1 uncultured Chthoniobacterales bacterium
GGGTTTTCATGGGCTGGGGACCGAAATCGTGCGAGCAGGAAAACGCGCCGACCGACCAGGAACGTCCGGAAAGCCGGGTGGGCAGCAAACGCACACCGATCCCGATGGCCGCCACGGCCGGTGCGTTGTTGCTCCTATCGCTGGCGGCAGGTTCGTTGCCCGGCCTGACGCAATGGGTCCGCGGGGCTGCGGAACGGCTTCTCGATTTCCATGCCTACCATGCCGCGGTGCTCGATGCTCATCCGACCGGTCCGGCACGGATTTCGGCCGAGGTGGAGAATATGACGGCCAAGACCTTGGTTCTGGTTGCGCAACGGCGCTGGCGGCAGTCCTCTTTGCGGCGTGGGCGTTGTTTCGGGAGCATCTGCCGCCCACGCTCGATGGCGCGTCGCGGCGCGTGTTCGATCTTCCCTTTTCCTGGTTGGAACGCTGGCACAGCGGCCATGTCTGCGACTACTCTGCCTGGTTGACGATTGGGACGGCCGCTTTGGGCATCCTGTTCTACTTGGCTCTGCGCTCGTAGAAGCGCGTGGAGCGGGCCTCGCTAAACGGGTCCTCGACGGCGAACAAGACGGCGGCTGCCGAAAATCTGCCCGGGAGAGGATCCGCAGGTTAGGTCCGCCGTCGCGCTAGTTAGCACGACCACAAAGACGAAAATGAGCGTATTAGCCGCGAACAACTCCCTGCCATGCTTGCCATGAACTACCGCGGCCCTTTACGGGTCCGCATCGACCACAAACCCATGCCGGAAATCCTGCACCCGCAGGATGCCATCGTGCGGGTGACCCGCTCTTGCATCTGCGGGTCCGATCTCCATCTGTACAACGGCTCTGTGCCCGATACCCGGCCGGGGATGACCTTTGGCCACGAGTTCTGCGGGATCGTGGAGCAGATCGGTTCCGAGGTGCAGAAGCTCAAAGTGGGCGACCATGTGCTGGTGCCCTTCAACATCGCCTGCGGAAAGTGTGTCTTCTGCCAGCAGGAGATGTACGGCAACTGCCACGAGTCCAATCCCGAAGCCACGGCGGTCGGCGGTATTTTCGGCTACTCGCACACGGCGGGCGGCTACGACGGGGGCCAAGCGGAATACGTCCGCGTCCCCTACGCCGACGTGAGCCCGACGGTCATCCCTGACTGGATGGACCCGGACGACGCCGTCATGCTCACCGACGTGACGCCCACCGGCTACCAGGCCGCCGAGATGGGCGGCATCCAGCCAGGCGACGCGGTGGTCGTGTTCGGAGCGGGTCCCGTGGGCATCATGGCCGCGAGGTGCGCCTGGCTCTTCGGCGCGGGACGGGTCATCATCATCGACGAGGTGGAGTACCGCCTGGATTACGCTCGCCACTACGCGCCGTGTGAGGCGTACAATTTCCACGAGTTGGGCGACGTGGTGCTCTTCCTCAAAAAGACCACCGATTGGCTCGGGGCCGACGTGTGCATCGACGCCGTGGGCGCGGAAGCCGCCGGCAACGCGATGCAGACAATCCTCGGTCGCAAGCTGTTCATGCAAGGCGGCTCGGCGACCGCGCTGCACTGGGCGATCAACGGCGTCAAGAAAGGCGGCATCGTCTCCATCGTAGGCGTCTATGGTCCCATCGATACGCTGATCCCCATCGGCAACGTGGTGAACAAGGGCCTGACGCTACGGGCCAACCAGACTTCGGTGAAGCGGTTGCTGCCCCGGCTCATCAAGCACGTGCAGGACGGCGTCCTCGATCCGAAAGCACTCATCACCCACCGCATCCCGTTGGAGTACGTGTCGGATGCCTATCGCCTCTTCTCGGCCAAACTCGATGGCTGCATCAAACCCGTGCTGCTCCCACCTTCCGCCCGCCACTGATCTCAGACTCCCATGGAACACACACCAATCGACCCGACGCAGGTCAAAGGCTGGGGCGTGGACGCCGATCCGAAGAACGATCCGACCTACCCCATGAAACGCCGCAACGACGGCGAGCAGAAAGGTTACACCTGGACACGACCGAGCCAGCAGGCCGATAGCGTCGAGATCCTGCACTCGAACGAGCGGCCCAACCTCACCGCCGTTTTTGGCACCGTGTCGCCGCCCAAGGGGTTGAGCGGAACCCTGCGCCGCTACGCCTTCAAATACAGCGAATCGAGCTATGGACACTGGCTGCCGCTCATGCTCGCCGACCGGGTCGGCGCGGTGGAAGGCATTCTGGACGATCTCGGCCGGGGCCGGCTGCCCAACCTCCCCGCCGAATTGGGTTGGCCGGCGGAGTGGAAACACAATCGGAAAGGTCTGGTTACACGCGTGCTTACCGGAATGCTGCTCGTTACTGTCTTCATCAGCTACCTGCGGCGGCGCCACGACGACGAACCGTGATTCCCGGACGGTCTCCGTCTGCCCACGACCCTCAAGCTCGCTCACTGGAATGCCATTCGCGCAGCGTCCAAGCGCATTGCTTCCAGGCGGGTGTGCTGTTCAAAGGCGCGTTGCTGGAGCCGTTCCAGGTCCAGCGTCCGCAACCCGGGCGTGCCATCGGTGACGACGGTCAGCGCGGCCCACAGTGCCCTCTTGCCTTCGATGCCCGCCGCCAGGGCGTCCATTGCTTCGAGTTCGCCCAAACTTCCTTTGTTCGGCCCTGCCGCCAGGAACTTGATCCTCGCCAATTTCTCCGCCGCCCACGCCGCAGTCTGGCGCACGACACCCGGCTCGAAACCTAGGTGGTCGATCAACTCCCGCAGGGTCTGCCGGTCCGCTTCGACCTCGCGGCGCAGTTCCTCGAAGACGCGGACCGAGGGCTTACCTTCGTGGATGGAAATTAGGAAGTCGATCAGTTCGAGGCCGGACATGGCCCCGGCCAGATGGTCGTTGAGATAACTCTGCAAATGTTCCCGGTTCATGAGCGGTACGACAAGCCCCGGAGCGCAACGCCGGCCAACCGTTTCCAGATCGGAGGCTACCTTGAAGCACGCTGGCGATCAAGCGGTGGCTGGCTCCAACGACCGCCGCAGCCCATCACCACATTTGGCTTGGCGGAGGCGGGTTGGTCTTGAGGCCGCCGACACAGATTTGAGGCCGCGAACACGGATCAGATGACGACGAAGATTTGGTGCAAGCGAGGCGAGTCAACCGCAAGCTCGCGTGGGCACCGCGCTTTCGGATGCGGCACCGGTTTGCGCCCTCGCTCATCCAGGGGCTCCTGCGCCTCTCGCAGATCGGCGGAACCCGCCGGCTGACTCGCCGCGGGTATCAAGTGGAGCGACGTGTTCTCGAGGCCAACCGCCAGCGGGTGCCCTCCGTATCCTGCGACTGTCGGGCCCGATTAACGGAGCCGGAACATTCCCCCAGGCACCCCGGACTGCCCAAAACACGGCGGCGCACTCTCTACGCCGTAGCCGCACCGCCAACTTTGTACAGGACTTACGCACCGTGACGTTTGAGGGCGAGTAAAAAGTGGCGACGTTGGAGGTTGTTTTATGCGCGTTTTGACCAAGCCCTCCACCGCCCTTTGCACGCTGGAGCATTACACGGCCTTTCTGCTGGCCGAGAGCCAGAGTGCGGGCTGCGTGCGCTTGGCGGAAGTCCGCGGGGGCGAGTTCGCCCATGACGCGGCCAACCGCTTTCTCAACCGGGAGCAGTTCGGCCCCAGAGACTTGTTCGAGGAAGCTCGTCCATTGATGGATCTGGAGGGCGGCACGCTCAGCGTCGATGACAGCGTGCTGGAGAAGCCCTACAGCCAGGAAGGCAAGGTGGATCTGGTGGGCTAATTCTGGAGCCGCAAGGCCGGCGGCGCGGTCAAGGGTCTCTGCTTGGTCACGCTTTTGCACACGGATGCCAAGGGCTTTTCTTGTCCGGTCAACTTCCGGCTCGTGGACAAGGCGGAGGGCAAAACCAAGAACGAGCACTTCCGTGACATGGTCGAGGAGGTTTTGAGCTGGGGCCTGCGTCCGACAGCGGTGACGGCAGACAGTTGGTTTTCGGGCGTGGAGAACCTGAAGTTCCTCAAAGAAGGGGGGCTGGGCTTTCTGATCGCCCTGGAGAAGAACCGCGTCGTCAGCGAGGAGGCGCACGTCTACCTGCCAGTCAACGAGCTGGAGCTGCCCGAGAAGGGCAAGGTGGTGCACCTGCGTAAGGTCGGCTTTGTGACGCTGTTTCGCACGGTGGACAAACACGGCACCGCGAGGCACTACGCCCAGAGCGACCCACGGAAAAAGAGCGCAGGAAGATCGCCTTCGGCCACTTTCGGCACGTGCGCGGCCTCCAGTGGAAGATCGAGTGCTACCACCATGCGCTCAAGGAAGTCTGCCATGTGCGCCGTTTCTTCGTGCGTTGGAAAGGAGCGATCTACAATCACGTCTTCTGTTCGCTACGAGCGTTCCTCCAGCTCGAACAACGACGCAGCAGTGGGCAGATCAACACTTGGTATCAGTTCAAACGCCACTTCGCCGATCAGGC
>CAXTQD010000392.1:0-2756 GCA_964246175.1 uncultured Chthoniobacterales bacterium
TCCAGGCGGAACGGCCGGTCGGAGCCCTGCCCAGCGACGATCCGCTGGTTCGTGCTGGCGGCGTAGGCCGTGTTGCCGACCTGCACGTCCGTGCCGCGGCCGACGATGAAGAGTTCCGTGCTCTGGAGTTCGCCGCCGTCGAGCCGGCGCTTCTGCCGGCCGATTTCCTTGTTGATGAGAGCGGTGGAAGCCAGCGGGCGGAAATCCTTGATGAGCCCGCTCGTGGCGTAGAGCACCTTCAGGTCCACGGTCACGGCCTCGGGCAGGCGCTTGGCCATCGGCGGCACGATGACCATCTCGCCCGCGTGGACGAGGATGCTCTCGCCCAGGTGACCCGTCAGCGACACGCGCACGACCCCTTCGAGCACGATGATCTTGGAATAACTCCTGGGGTTGTACTCCACCATCAGCGTCGTGCCCGTGATGGCAGCGGTCACCGCGGCGGTGTGAATGGTCGCCCCGCCCGCGTCCTTGGGCACCTGGAGCAGCATCGTGCCGCTTTGCAGGTTCATGTCGCGGGTGCCGTTGACGAACGAGAAGTACGAGTTGGCCCCGAGCCGGGTCAGGGTCAGGTCGGAGAAGGTCAACTCCGCGCGCGAGGCGGCACCCGTTTGCACGGCGGCCTTGCCGCTGACGGCGTCGGACAAGATGGCGGGACGGGCGGGCTGGTCTTCCGGGAGCAAGCGCACGTCGTTGAACACGCGCGAGACCTGCGCGGATTTGAGACCATCGGCCCGGACGGCGGCCGGAGCGAGCCCGAGCAGCAGCAGAACAAAGAGGAGCCGGCGGCGCGGCGAGAGGGGAGGGATCATCGCGGAAATTGATTGGTTAGAAGCGCACCCGGAAAAACGCGCTCGCCCCGCTGTTGAGCACGTCGTAGTCGAACACCGCCCGGCTGGAACGATCCACCGTGCCGGACACCGTCGCGCCCACGCTGCACCACGGCGTGAACGCGTACGTCAGCCCCAAGGAGCCCGAGGCGTTGAAATCCTGCCGCCCCGTCGCGGCGTAGAGGAAGTACGCCACGCGCCCGCCGGTCTGCGCGGAGAGGTGCCGGGTGATCTGCACGATGTAGCCGGCCGACAGCCCGAACTCCTCGCGCTCCGCCGCGTGCGGCAGGGAAAGCCCGAGGTCGATGTCGCCGCCGACGCTGACGAGTTGTGCGCGGCCGAGCGCCCACACCTTCTGCGCGCCGAGGGCGAGGTTGGCGTTGCGATAGAACTCGTTGTCGAACAACCCGCGCCGTGTCAGCCGCGTGCCGCCGAGTTGCACGCTCAGCACCACGTCGTCGAGTCTGTGCGCGGTGTAGGCGAGCGCGACGGCGACGTTGAGCGAGCCGAAGTCGAGCTGGTCGAAACGGTCGTAGGCGAAGTATTGTTCGCGCGCGGCGGCAGAAATACTCAGGTCGGGCGAGAGCGTCCGCTCGTAGCTCACGCCGCCTTCGCCGACGTAGAAGAAATCGTCCTGGGTGTTGCGCCGGGTCAGGGCGACGTTGGTGGTGTAGACGAAGCCGCCGTCGGCGAAGAGCGACCACGGGCGGGGATGGTCGTGTGCGCGCAAGAGCGACTGCACGCCGAGGTCGCTGTCGCCCTCCGCGTTGGGAGCGCGCGGGTCGGTGGCGCTGTCGGTGCTCTCCGGCGGTTCGCCGACGGACAAGGAGCCGGGCGAGAGCGGCAGGACCGGGTTGGGCAGGCGCGAACGCTCGATCTGGCCCTCGGCGGTCTGGGGCGAGAAGCCCTGGGCGTGTAGCGTCCGACCGGACAAGGCCAGTCCCAGCGACAACCACATTAGGCAGAGGAGGATACGGAGGCGCAAGGCGCTTCCGTTTTTGCATGGGCGAAGAGGGCTTGTCAAGCGTGGGGGATGGTGTTTTGTGCTTGGCGCAGAGCAGGTTTCACGGGAACGTGGGTTCCGACCATGTTTGCTAAATTGTTTCGCTGGCTGCGCGGAACGATCCACCGTCCGGTCGGCCTCGCCCTCGCCGCCCTCGTGCCGACGCTGGGACTGCTGGCGTTGTACTGGTACGAGAACGCGTCGAACTCGCCGCGGGAGGTACTGCTCCGACGCGGCGAAACCACCGTGGGCGACCTGCTGCGCAAACACGGCCGGCACATTTCCCTGCGGCCCGACATCGTGTTCCTTGGGGTGGACGACGCGTCATTGTCGCTGGACGGACTGTGGCCGGACGAGATCGAGGCATCCCCAGCCTTGCGGTTAATCAGCGAGGCCAAAGGTGCGTGGAACTGGTCACGGGAGGTCCACGCGCGGCTGCTGGACCGTCTGGCCGACGCCGGGGCGCGGCTCGTGATTTTCGACCTGGTCTTCGCCAACCCGAATGTGGGTGACGAAGCTTTGCGCGCCGCCCTCGACCGTCACCGGGATCGGGTGGTGGTTGCTTCCCAATTCATCAACGGACCGCACGGCAACACCTATCAGCCGCCGGCTGCTACCCTCGTCGCCGATCCGCTCCATGATCCGCGCGTGGGCTACGCCAGCTACGTGCCGGACATCGACAGCATCATCCGTCGGCTATCGTTCGCCCGGACGCAGACGGGCTTCGCCGGCAACACCGCGCGTGCCGACGACACGGAATATCCTTCCCTACTCGCCGCGTCGCTGCGTCAACTCGGCCGCGCAGACCTCGTGCCCGCGGACAAGCTCGACCGGCTGTTCCGCTACACCGACCTGCGGCCGGACCCGCAGACCTTCCGGCGCCGCGCCGACTATCCGCCGCGCCCGCTGTGGGAGGTTTTTTC
>CAXTQD010000392.1:2766-4426 GCA_964246175.1 uncultured Chthoniobacterales bacterium
GGACGGGCGGTTCTTCCGGGACAAGGTCGTGATCGTCGGCGCGGCGGCCCCGACGCTGCACGACATCCAGCAGACACCCTACGGCGAAATTCCCGGCCCGGACGTCCATCTACAAGCCTTGACGGCGGCTTTGGACAGGGCCTATCTCACGCAAACGAGCTTCGCGGTGAACCTGGCGATGATCGCCGCGGCCGGGGCGTTGGCTTGGGCCGTGGGTTTGTTCGTCCGCGCGCCGCTGGTGCGGCAGGTCGTGCTGTTGGCGGTGAGCGTGGGGTTCGTCGCCGTTCTGCGTGGGCTGTACAACGCTGCGGGACTAATGCCGCTCGCCTTTGCACCGCTGCTCGCGTTCAACCTGGGCGGGTTGACGGGACTCGTCGGAGAATACGCGGTCGAGCGGATCGAAAAAGCCCGGGTGCGCGGCGTGCTCGACCGACTCGTGTCCAAGGACATCGTGCGCGAACTCCTCGGCGACCGCCAACGCTACGAGCAGATCGTGCGCGGCCAGCGCCGGCCGGTGACGGTGCTCTTCTCCGACGTGCGCGGGTTCACCACGCTGTCCGAAAAAGCGGAGGACCCGGCCGCCTTCGTCGCGCAACTCAACGAGTACCTGGGCGAGATGGTGGACGTGGTCTTCAAACACCGCGGCACGCTGGATAAATTCATCGGCGACGCCGTCATGGCCGTGTGGGGAAGCATGCGTACGGAGGGCGAGAGCGCGGACGCGTGCCGGGCCGTCACGGCGGCGTTGGAGATGCGTACGCGCCTCCTGGCGCTCAACGCCCGCTGGTCGGCGGCGGGCAAGACCCCGCTCGCCATCGGCGTGGGCGTTCATTTCGGCGAGGTCATCGTCGGCGGCCTGGGCAGCGAGAAGTCCAAGATGGAAATCACCGTCATGGGCGACGCCGTCAACACAGCCTCGCGCCTGGAAGGACTCACGAAGGACTACGGGCTGGACCTGCTGGTCGGCGAGAGCGTGGCGGTGCGGGTGAGCGAGAGTTTCCGGCTGCGCACGGTGGATCGCGTGCAGGTCATGGGGAAGACGCGGGCGACCGAGGTGATGACGGTGGTCGGGCCGTTGTCGGAGGTCGTCGCGCCGGAGCGCGAGGAGACTTTATCTGACTACGAGGACGCCATCCTGCGCTACCGACGGCGGGATTTTGCCGGGGCGGCGCTGCTCCTGGAAGGCTGCCTGCGCGCCGACCCCGAGGACCCCCTGAGCGTACTCTACCTGGCCCGCTGCCAGGAATGGCTGGTCAAAGCGCCGGCGGAGGGATGGGAAGCGGTGCGGCTGATGACGACGAAATGACCGCCTGCTCCCGTGGCAACCGGCCGAGCAGCACGAGCATCCCCAACGGCGCGAGCGCCGACACCGCCAGTCCCCAGTGCAAGTTGCTGCGGTCGGCGACCCCGCCCACCAGCCACGGCATGAAGATGCCCCCGGCGTTGCCCAGGGCAGCCAGCGCCGCGAACATCGTCGCTCCGCCCTCCGGGTGCCGGTCGCCCGTGACGGCGAGCATCGTCGGCCAAAGCGCGCTGCCCGTAAATCCCACCAGGACACACGCCGTCAGCGCGAGACCCGGCAGCGGCAAAAACGACCCCGCCAAAAACAACAGGACCGACAGCGCGCAGCCCCAACCCATCACCTGCCACGGCGTTACCC
>CAXTQD010000393.1:0-4422 GCA_964246175.1 uncultured Chthoniobacterales bacterium
GGTCTGCATGGCGGCCGGGCGGTTCACGGGGGATTGGCTCACCGCCCGGTGGGGGGTCGTGGCGGGCTTGCGGCTGAGCGCGGCCCTGCCCGTCGTCGGCATGGGGATCGCCACACTCCTGCAAACCTGGCCGGCGGTCCTGGCGGGGTTCATGGTCGTCGGCTTCGGCATCGCCAACCTGGTGCCGATCATCTTTCGGGCTGCCGGCCAGGCACACGCGCACGGGGCGGGACCAGGCGTGGCGGCCGTGAGCACGCTGGGCTACACCGGGTTCCTGTGCGGTCCGCCCGTTGTCGGCTTCCTGGCCGCGCTGGCCGGGTTGCCCGCGGCGTTTTGCCTCGTGATCGGGTTCGGGTGCGTGTTGGGCGTGGCCGGTGGGCCGGCGATCCGGGCGGCGGCGCGGGAGCAGCGTTCGAGGGCGTTGAAAAATGGTTGATCCTGGGGCTGCTGCGGCGAGCACGGCCGGCTCCGGGAAGGGGGGGGCGAACTCACTCCACACTCTCGCCCGCGACCGGACGCACCGTCAGCGGCAGGGGCACGTCCTCGCCGTTGCCGCGGGCGTGGATGCACTCGGTCAGCCGGCGCTTGAGCGACAGGAACGAGCGCGAGATAAATTGTTCCCGGTTGCGCGGACGCGGCACGGGGTTTTCGATCAGCTCCATGACGCGGCCCGAGTTCGCGTCCAAGACCAGCACGCGGTCGGACAGGTACGCGGCTTCGTCGAGATCATGCGTGACGAAGAGGATCGTCACGTCCACGTTCTTCCAGATTTGCAGCAGGTAACTCTGCATCTGGGTGCGGGTCTGCGCATCGAGCGCGCCGAAGGGCTCGTCCATCAGCAAGATGCGCGGCTCGTTGGCCAGCGCGCGGGCGATGGCGACGCGTTGCTTCATGCCGCCGCTCAGTTCGTGCGGGTAGTGGTCGGCGAACGCGTCCAGGCCGACAAGGTCGAGCCACTGGCGAGCCTCGCGCTTGGCGGTGTTGGCCGACTTGCCACGCATCGTCAAACCAAACATCACGTTGCCCTGGACCGTCAGCCACGGGAAAAGCGTGTAGCCCTGGAACACCATGCCACGGTCGGGACCTGGCCCGGCGGTGGGTTGGCCGTCGAGCAGGACTTCACCGCCCGTGGCTTCGTCCAGGCCGGCGACGATGCGCAGAAGCGTCGATTTGCCGCAGCCCGACGGACCGACCACGCACAGGAACTCGCGGCGGTGCACCTCGAAGCTGATCTTGTCCAGCACGACCGACCTCGCCTCGTTGCGGCCGAAGGATTTTTCTAACTCTCGGATGCTCAGGATCACGGGCCGGGCGCGCAGGCGCTCGAAGCGCGCAGCGACCTCGGGCGACTGCACACGGTAGTCCGGCAGCAGGTCGCGCAGCGGCACCGGCTTGGGATCAGGCGGGTTCATCGGCGGAACATGGGCACCGCCCCGGGCCGGGGAGCCGGCGCATGGTGGGCGGCCAGCACGCGGCTGGCGCGTCGCCCCGGACGCTGCCACGGGAAGAGCACGCCGCCGAGCCACGCCAGCACGAAATCGGTGGAGAGCCCGATGACCCCGATCATGGCGATGGCGGCGTAGACGTTGGGGAAGTTACGGTAGCGCGCCTGCTGGTTGATGAAGTACGTGATCCCGGACATCGTGCCGACCACCTCCGCGACGATCAGGTACGTCCACGCCCAGCCGAGCAGGATGCGCATATCCGTGTAGATCCCCGTGATCGACGCCGGGACCACCACCGCACGCAGGAGCTGCCAGCCGCGGGCGCCGAGGGTCTGCGCGGCCTCGATGAGCGCGGGATCGACGCGGCGCACGGTGTTGGCGACGATGAGCACCTGCTGGAAAAACGTGCCGAGGAAGATGATGGCGACCTTCGGCGCGTCGTAGATACCTAGCACCGCCACACACAGCGCGCCGAACGCCGGCGCGGGCAGATAGCGAAAGAACTCGATAAAGGGCTCCTGCAAGCGCGCGAAGAACCGGTACGCCCCACCCAGGAAGCCCAGCGGCACGCCGACGAGCGACGAGAGCAGGAAACCCCAGAAGATCGTGCGAATGCTGTGGCCCAGGCTCTGGTAGAGCCACGGTTCGTCGGGCAGGCGCGGCGGCGTGCGGAAGGCGGTGACGAAGGCGCGCGCGACGGCGTGCGGCGGCGGCAGGTAGGGCGGGTTGACGCGGAAGCCTTGCGCGGGTTCCAGCTTCTGCGCGAGCGCGTCATGGTTCTCGCGCGCGAAGTCGGCGCGGGGCACTTCCACGCCGGTGGAGAACGCTTCCACGTCGCCGGGCGAGGTGATCCGCACGAGCGGATGCCACAGGGACGGCACGTAGCTGACCAGCGACCAGAGCACCAGCGGCAGCACGAAGGAGAGCACCATCAGCAGCGTGCGTCGATAGCTGGGCAGTTCCCGCTTCAAGCCCAGCCAGTCGCGCTGCGTCGGTACCGCCCGTAGACCCTTGGTCATCTCGTTACATCCCTTTCAGGATGCTCGGCGCGACGTAGTCCTCGGCCTTCTGCGACTCGGCGTAAACCTTGTTGTCCAGGTTGAACTGGTTGCCGGTTTCTAGCGAGCCGTAGATCGAATCCAGACCCGTGCCTTTCTTCAACGCTGCCTTGGCCTCGGGCACCGTCAGGAAGTGCGTGCCGGGCACGTTTGTGGCGTAGTCGGCTGGGTCTGCGCCGACCTTGGCGGCCATGATCTTGATGGCCTCGTCGCGCGTCTTGGGGTCTTGGAGGTAATCGACGCAGTGATAGTACACCTTCACGACCTTGGCCCACTCGTCCTTGTGCGCCGACAGGCTGGCCGGGTTGACCGAGAGCACGTCGTAGATCAGCCCCTTAGCCTGCGCGCTGGTGAAGAGCTTCTTCGCGCCCGCGACCTGCTTGAGCGCCTGACCCGAGACGGGATACCACGCGCCGATTGCCGCCACTTGGCCCGAGGCAAGCGTCTGCGGGGTTTCGTTGGTCGGCGTGGGCACGAGCGTCACGTCGGCCTGGGTCATGCCATTGGCCTTGAGCGCCTGGAGAAGCAAGAGGTGTTCGACCAGGCCGACTTCGACGCCGACCTTCTGGCCCTTGAGATCCTTGATGGACTCCACGCCGAGCTTGCCGACGATCATGTCGCTGCCCTCGCTGAAGTCCAGCAGGGCGATGAACTTGCCCTTGGACCCGGTGGCGCCCGCGCCGAGCGCGTCGGTGGCGACGATGCAATCCGCGTCGATTTTTCCGGCCGAGTAGGCGTCGATGCTGGCCAGGTAGTCGAACCAGACGAGGTCCACGTCCACGCCGGCCTCCTTGAACCAGCCCTTCTGCTTGGCGACTTCCAGCAGCGTGTAACCCGGCCAGTCGGAGTAGCCGATCTTGAGCGGTTCAGCGGTGAGCCGACCGGCGGCCAGGGATAGGCCGACGGCGAGAAGGAGGAGAGAGCGATGTGGTTTTAACATAGGATGTTAGTTCAGGTTCTTGATTTCACGAAACATGGCCGGCACGAAGCTCCGGTCGCTCGCTTCGGCGGCAGCCAAGGCGATCTGGAAGCGCAGCGTCTCTAATGGCACCGGGTCTTGGTAGTCGGCCAGCGCGCCGGTCAGCACCTCGGCGGCGGACTGGCCGCGCGTCTTGGTCGTGCGGTAGATTTTCAGCGCCAGCGCCTCGGCCGCGCCGGGGGTCAGGAGCAGGGGCAGACGTTCGCGGTTCGTCGCCAGGTCGCGGTCGTCCAGGGTGATCCCACGCCGTCCGCACAGGGCACGGAGCAGGGCGAAGCTCTCCTCCGGCGTTGCCGTGGGGAAGAGCGGCAGCTTCACGTCCACGCGGCCGGGCCGCTTCAGGTCCACCTCGATCAAGTCCGGCCGGCTGGAGGCGAGCACCCAGACGATGCGTCCGCGGTTGGCCGGGTTGCTCATCTCGGTGGCGAACATGGAGTACACCCGCCCGCCGAGTCCGCTGTCGTTGCCGCCCGCGTCGCGCCGGCCGAGCGCCTGGTCGGCCTCGTCGATGAACACGTAGCAGCGGTCCAGCCCGTGCAGCAGGCGGAAAATCTTCTCCAGGTTGCCCTCCGTGCTGCCGACCCACTTGTCGCGGAAGTTCTTGATCTTGACCACCGGCACGCCCGCCTCCCCCGCGAGGCACTCGACGAGGAACGTCTTGCCCGTGCCCACTGGCCCGCAGATAAGGTAACCCATCGGCGAGGCCGCCGTGTCGCCTGCCTGCCGCAGCGCGATGTCCTCACGCAGGAAGTCCTTCATCGCCGCGGGCGCGTGGAAGTCCTCCAATGTGCGGCGTGGTTCGATGAACTCGATCAGCCCGCCGGCCTCCCGCTCAACAAGTTCCTTTTTGAGACCGACGAGGTCCGCGTCGCGGAGGGGTTCCTTCCGATATTCCTTAAGCTTGACGAGGTTCTCGACGGCCGTGAGCGCCGAACCGGTC
>CAXTQD010000394.1:0-4397 GCA_964246175.1 uncultured Chthoniobacterales bacterium
CGATGGCGCTGCGCGAGATGGCGGCGGTCGAGGGCAGCGTGGTCGTCATCGGCAGCGGGTTCATCGCCGTCGAGGCGGCGGCGGCGCTGCGCACGGCCAAGTGCAAGGTGTCGCTCCTCACGCGGGACGCGGCGCTGTGGGCGCAGCAGGCCGACCCGGAGACGGCGGCGTGGCTCACGAGCCAGTTCCGCCAACACGGCGTCACCCTGCACCTGCAAGAAAATCTCAACGGCTTCGAGGGCAAGACCGTTCTACGCAACATCCAGACCAAGAACGGCAACCGCTATCCTGCCGCGCTGGCGCTCGTGGCGGTCGGCGGCGAGATGAACCTCGAACTTGTCCGCAACACCCCGCTCAGCAGTCCGAAGGGCACGCCGGTCAACGAATTCCTCGAAACCGACGAGAAGGGCATCTACGCCGCTGGCGACATCGCGCTCTACCCCGACCGCGTCTTCGGCGGCGTGCGGCGCACCGACCACTGGGAGAACGCCAAGCACCAGGGCCTGCTCGTCGGCGCGAACATGACCGGCAAGAAGCGCCAGCGTTACGACGTGCTGCCGCGCTACGCGAGCGTGGCGTTCGACTTGGACTTCCAGTTCATTGGCGACTTCGGCAGCGGCACACCGACGCGGACGGAACTGACCGGCTCGCGCGAAAAGAAGAACTTTGTGGCGCGGTATTTTCTCGGGGACAAGCTCCGCGGTGCCCTGCTGTGTAACCAAGCCGCGGGCAAGTTCGAGGAGATCGAGGCCGAAATCCGCGCCGCCCACGGCAAGGAGTAGGCGCTGGCGGTTCCGTCGGCAACGTGCTAGCGGTTGAACCCCGCCATGCCCGCCTTTTCACTCTACGACACGACCTTGCGTGATGGCACGCAGGGGGAAGGCATCAACTTCAGCGCGCTCGACAAGCTGCGCATCGCCGAGAAGCTCGACACGTTCGGCATGCACTACATCGAGGGCGGCTGGCCGGGGTCCAACCCGAAGGACGCAGCGTTTTTCGAGGAAGCCCGGCGGCTGAAGCTCTCGCGCGCGAAGCTGGCAGCGTTCGGCAGCACGCGCCGCGCGAACCTCGCCGCCGCGAACGATCCGCAGGTCG
Source organism: uncultured Chthoniobacterales bacterium (assembly GCA_964246175.1). Taxonomy (GTDB): domain Bacteria; phylum Verrucomicrobiota; class Verrucomicrobiia; order Chthoniobacterales; family SZAS-18; genus CAHJWO01. The sequence continues at coordinate 1,096 of CAXTQD010000394.1, forward strand.
CGGGCCTGCTCGCCGCCGCCACGCCGGTCGTGACGATCTTCGGCAAAAGCTGGCGGCTGCACGTCACGGAGATTCTCGGCGTCGATCCGGCCGAAAACCGCGCGATGATCACCGACACCGTGCGCCATCTCAGAAGCCACGGGCGAGAGGTAATCTACGACGCCGAGCACTTTTTCGACGGCTACAAGGACGATCCTGAACACGCCCTCGCCACCCTCCTCGCGGCGCGCGAAGGCGGCGCGGAAATCCTCGTCTTGTGCGACACGAACGGCGGCTGCCTGCCCGACGAGGTGGAAACAATCTTCCGCGCCGTAGCGGCCGGTCTGCCGGGCACGCCGGTAGGTATCCATACGCACAACGACTGCGGCCTCGGCGTCGCCAACGCGCTGGCCGCCGTGCGCGCCGGAGCCATCCAGGCGCAGGGGACGGTCAACGGTTACGGCGAACGCACCGGCAACTGCAATCTCACCACGCTCATTCCCTGCCTGCAAAGCAAGATGGGTCTGGAGCTGGTCGAAGACCTGTCCGCATTGACGGAACTGTCTTTCTTCGTGGACGAACTCGCCAACTGCCCGCACGACCCCCGCGCGCCGTTCGTCGGCTCGACGGCGTTCGCGCACAAGGGCGGTGTCCACGTCCACGCCGTCCAGAAGCTCGCCCGATCCTACGAGCACATGGACCCGGCCGATGTGGGCAACCGGCAGCACATCCTCGTCTCGGAGCTTTCCGGCCAGAGCAACGTGCTTGCCAAGGCGGAGGCGTTCGGCTTGGCGCTCGACAAGGGCAGCCCGGAGGTTCTGGCCGTGCTGGCCGACATCAAGCGATTGGAGAAGGACGGCTACGAGTTTGAGGCGGCGGAGGCGAGTTTTGAACTCCTGGTCCGCCGCCGGCTCGGGTTGCACCAACCGTTCTTCACATTGCAGGAATACCACTGCAACTACCGGCGCACCGGCAACCGGCTCTACGAGACGTGCGAAGCGACGGTCAAGCTGCGCGTCGGCGAGGTCCACGAATATACGGTGGCCGAGGGCGATGGCCCCGTGAACGCCCTCGACGCCGCGGTGCGCAAGGCACTCCGACCCTTTTATCCCCAGATTGACGGCATCGCACTCCAGGACTACAAGGTGCGCATCATCGACAGCCACCAGGCCACGGCCGCCCGCACGCGGGTGCTGATCGTCAGCAGCGACGGGCACGAGGCGTGGAGCACGGTGGGAGTCAGCGGCAACATCATCGAGGCAAGCTGGCTGGCACTCATCGACGGGCTCGAATACCGGCTCGCGCCACGGAATAATTTGCCCGCGAGGGACTAAGCCGCTAGCGTTGGCGGCATGATCCTTCGCAAAATCTCCTTTCTTGCCGGTGCCGGGCTGCTCGCCTTTCTCCCGGCCCCGGGTCTGCGTGCGCAAGCCCCTGCGCCCGCACCCGCGGCGGCTACGGCCCCGATGACGTTCGGCAACACGCTTGGCACGCGCTCGGTGGACGGCGCGACCTACACGGTGGAGGCGACCGAGCCCGCCGACTCTGGCCTCAAAAGCCAGCGGGTCCGCTTCACCGCCGTCGCTCCCACCGGGGCGGGCAAAACGACGCGTTACTTCATGATCAACACCGGCAAGTACAAGACGGTGGCGCAGTTGGATGCCTACCTGCGCGAGTCCTTCGGCAAATTCCTGTCCGGTGCGCCCGCGAACACCGAGGTCGGCAAAGTCGGCGACATCAAGTACGGCGGCGAGATCCGCTTTGTCGTCGATGCGCCCAACGATACTTTGCGCTACGAGGCGATGACGGCGGGCGAACAGCCTAGTTCCATGATGTTGACGCGCGCTGAGGTCGCGGCCTACGTCGCCATTCTGTCGGGCAAGTAAGCCTCCCGGGCATGCTGCAAGGTAGCCGGGTGTTCTAGTCGGTAGGGACTATTTGGAGACACGCGTGCCTACCGAGCACGACGCCGTTGCGCAAACGCGGCGGGCAACACCTCAGAAGAACAGCGGAATGATCAGGATCGCCACGATGTTGACGACCTTGATCATCGGGTTGATCGCCGGTCCAGCGGTGTCCTTGTAGGGGTCGCCGACCGTGTCGCCCGTCACGCTTGCAGCGTGTGCGGGTGAGCCTTTGCCACCGTGGTTGCCTTCCTCGATGTACTTCTTGGCGTTGTCCCAAGCGCCGCCGCTGCCGGTCATCGAGATCGCCAAGAATAGCCCCGTGACGATGGTGCCCAGCAGCATCCCGCCGAGGGCGAGATGGCCGAGCACGCCGATCCACGCCACGAGCACCACGACCACCACCGGCAGCAGCGCCGGGATAATCATCTGACCGAGTGCCGCCTTGGTGACGATGTCCACGCAGGTGCCGTACTCGGGTTGATCCTCGCCCTTGAGGATGCCGGGCTTGGCCGCCAATTGACGGCGCACCTCGCGCACGACGGCGCCGGCCGCGTTACCGACCGCGTCCATGCTGAACGCCGAGAAGAGGAACGGTAGCGCGCCGCCGATGAAGAGTCCAATCACCACCTTCGGGTCGCTCAGGAGGAACTGCGTCGCGTCGATCAGCGTCTGACCGCTGAGGTGCTTGGGATTGAGCGGGTCGGCGAGGTGTGCCTGGAGTTCCTCCACGTACGAGCGGAAGAGCACCAGCGCCGCGAGACCCGCCGAGGCGATGGCGTAGCCCTTGGTGACGGCCTTCATCGTGTTGCCGACAGCGTCGAGTTCATCGGTGACGACGCGCACGCTGTGGGGCAAGTCGCTCATCACCGCCACGCCGCCGGCGTTATCGGTGATCGGCCCGAAGGCGTCGAGCGAGATGACGATACCCGCCAGCGAGAGCATGCTCATCACGGCCACCGCGATGCCGTAGAACCCGGCCGCGTAGTAGCTCAGGAGGATCGCCGCGCAGATGCAAATGACCGGCAGCGCCGTCGCCCGCTGGCCGGTGGCGAGGCCGGCGATGATGTTTGTGGCGTGGCCGGTCTCGCTGGCGAGCGCGATCTTGCGCACAGGGCTGAAGCTCGTTGAAGTGTAGTAGTTCGTGATGAGCACGATCGCCGCCGTCAGCACGACGCCGACGAGCGAGGCGAGATAGATGCCGCCCCACGTGTACGAGGTCGCACCGACGGTGATCGGGTGCGGGAAGAGCGCGTACGTGATCGGCAGGTAGAGAATCGCCGACAGGATGCTGTTGACCGCCACCGCTTCGAGCAGAACGCGACCCGGCGCTCCTTTGCGGACGTTGGCAAGATAGATGCCCAGCACCGCTCCGAGCACCGACACGCCGCCGAGCAGGAACGGGTACACGATGGCCGC
>CAXTQD010000395.1:0-4384 GCA_964246175.1 uncultured Chthoniobacterales bacterium
GCGTAGCCGCAGGCACAGGAGTCGGCGCGAGCGTGGCTGTCGTCGGTGCGGGCGTCGGGGTCACCGCCGTTTGCACCGGTCGCTCCCGGTGCGCGGCAGCGGGCGCGCGCAACAACAAAAAGGCTGCTACCGCGAGAACAATGCCCGCCACCACCAGTCCGATCAGGATCGGCACGAGCGGCGACGACCGCGCCGGCACGAACGTGGTATCGCCGGACCCGTCACCCGGCCTAGGTGGAGGAAGCGGCGGTGGTGCGCTCGGTGGCAACGGCGGTGGCAGGGTCGCGGCGGGCGGCACGGGTGGTGGCCGCGTCGTCACCTCAGGTGGTCGCGGGGTGGTCGCGGTCCCCCGTCCGCCATCGCTGACACCCTCCGCCTGCTGCAAGGCCGCGAGCAGGGCTTGGCAATCCGCCGGACTGTCCGCTTCGTCGACGATGCAGCCGCTCAGGAGCCGGTTGCCCTCCTCCGAGAGCCCGGCCGTGCGGATGTACGAGCCGCGGTTGACCCGGGCGGCGAATTTCACCTGCATCCCCGCCACCAGCCGGTAGAGCAGGCTGCCGAACTCGGCGCGTGGACTGCCACCCGTTTGTTCGCTGAACGTCATCGACACCTCTTGTGCCGCCGGTTCGTCTTCGAGCAGGATCAAGGTCAGCCGCAGCCGGAACGGCGGCCACTGGCGCAGGTTCGTTGCCGGCAGCGCCGCCTCATCCGCGAAGGCGAGGCTGCCATCGGCCGGCCCGAGGGAAATTTCGTCCGGGGCGAGTCGCACCCCGTTGAGCCCGGCCGCCGCGGCGTGATCGACTCCCGCCGCGACCATCCGCAAAGGCACAACGGCCTCGGCGAACGGGATTGCGCCGCGGGTTTTGACGACCGTTTGCAGGGAAACGCCGCCGTTCCACTCGCGCACGAGCACCTCCGCGTCCGCAAACCGCTCCAGCCCGTAGACCTGGCACAGCGATTCGTGCGTGCAGCGCGCCGCCAGCGCCGCGGCGGTGCGTAGCCGTTCCATGCGCATCGTGTTTTCGCGTAGGGCGTCGTCGAGCACCGTGACAAAGAGCGGCGTCCTGTCGCCCGCGCGGTAGGCGCGGTAGACGTTGCCAAGCGGGGAGCGGCCGGTTTTTTCGGCGAGTTGGTACTTGTCGGCTAGGGGCGCCGGAGCGGCGACCGACTCCACGGGCATCGTCACCGACGGGTTATCCTCGCCCGTAGTTGCAGGTGGTAGGACCGGAACTTCCTCCGCCTTCGGCAGCGGAGCGTCGGAGTTCAACGCGGCGAGCAGGTCGGACGCGCTGGCGAACCGCCGGTTCTTGTCCTTTTCGAGCAACTTGCGCAAGATGGCGTCCAGCCGCGTTGGCAGGCTTGCGGGCAGGAGCGCCTGGTACGACTCCGCGCTCAGACGCTTGGCTATCACCATCGCCGTCGAGCCGGTCTCGGGCGTTGCGCCCTTGAGGAGGAACCACAGCGTCATCCCCAGGGAAAACAGGTCGCTGCGCGCATCGAGGACCTCTTCCATGACCTGCTCGGGGCTGGCGAAGAGCGGGGTGAAGAAATTTTGCCCGTCCAAGGTGAGCGAAGCCATGCGCGCGGCGTCGGGTACCAGGGGCTTGACGAGACCGAAGTCCACGAGCTTGAGGGACCCCGGGTCGCCACTGGTGGCGAGCATGACGTTGGCAGGCTTCACGTCGCGATGGATGAAGCCGGCGTGGTGGGAGCATTCCAGCGCCTCGGCAAGTTGGCGGGCCAAGAGTTCGACGGTGCCGGGGTCCAGCGGGCCGACGTTACGCACGAGGTCCTCCAGGCTGCCGCCCTCGCAGTATTCCATCGCGTAGTACAGCGTACCGTGCGCCTCGCCGAAGTCGGTGATCTGCGCGATATGCGGATGGCGCAGCCCGTAGACAACGCGCGCCTCGCGCAAGAACCGCTCTTTGGCGTTGGCGTCGTGGGCAAACTTCGCGCTGATGACCTTCAGCGCGACGACCTGGCCCAGGAACGCGTGCCGTGCCTTGTACGTCTGGCCGAAGGAGCCGCCGCCTAGCCGCTCGGGCGAACCGTCCGGCCGGGCGAGCACCTCGTAGTTGCCGTAGCGCGAGGCTGCCTGGGGGTCGCTCATGGATTCGCCGCCGGGATTGTGGACCGCGCCCCGCGCTCACGCAAGACTTACAAAATTCTCTTGGCCGGTCGAGCTGATGTGACGAAATTGACACCATGGACTTCCAGGCTGATCCCGCCGAATTGACCGAACGCATCCAGCTCGAAGCCCGCCGACATCGCGGCGACGCCACCGCGGTCCGGACGGATTCGCCCGAAGCGGACACCTCCTCCCTGCCGCCCGCACCGGTGTTTACCCCGGCACTGCCAGGTGGATTTTCGTGCGAGAGCCTGCTGGCGCAAACCGCCGCGATGGTCGAACGCGCCCGCACCAAGACGACCGTGCGCAAGTCGGTCCCCCGGCTTTTGCGGGCATTCTGGCGCAACCAGGGCGGCTACAACGACATCGTGCTCGAAGCCCTCGAACGCCTCCGTGAGGCCAACCGGCTCTTAATGGTCGAAAACGTCCAACTGCGCGGCCACGTCCAGCGCCAGACCGAGTGGATGGACGCCGCCAACCGGGTCCTCGCCGGCCTCGGCACCCGGCTCGAAGCCCTTGAACGCCGTGAACCCTCGTCCGGGTCTTGAGACAGCCCGCCAGCGGGAACACAGAAAGGGCTTGTCCCATCCCGCGATGAGGCCATTGTACCCACCACTGCCAAGCCGCTTCCGGCCCTGAAGCGACCCGATGCACATCGTCATTGCCACCACCCAGGTCCCGTTCGTCCACGGCGGGGCGGAAGTCCACGCGCACAACCTCCTGGAGGCGTTCCGCGCGGCCGGACACGCCGCCGAGATCGTCGCGGTGCCCTTCAAGTGGTATCCGCCCGAGCGCATCCTCGACACGATGCTCGCCTGCCGGCTGCTCGATCTCTCGGAAGCCAACGGCCGCAAGATCGACCGCGTCATCGGGTTGAAGTTTCCTGCCTACCTGATCCCCCACCCGGAGAAGGTCCTCTGGATTTTGCACCAGCATCGGCAGGCGTACGAACAGTGGGAAGGCCCGCTCAGCGACATGGTTCACTACGGCAACGGCCGCGAGGTGCGTGACGCCGTACGCCTCGCCGACACTCGGCTCATCGCCGAGGCCCGGGCCGTTTACACCAACTCGCAGAACGTCTCCGGCCGCCTCAAGGAATACTGCGGCCTCGATTCGACCCCCCTCTACCATCCGCCGACGAACCCGGATCGTTTCTACTGCGAGGAGGCCGAGCCGTACTTCTTCTTCCCGAGCCGCATCAACGCCTCCAAGCGCCAATTTCTTGCCGTGCAGGCCTTGGCGCTGGTGCCCGGCGACGCGAAGCTGGTCTTCTGCGGCGAGAGCGAGGACGAGGCGTACTTCCAGAAGATTCAGAACGAGATCAAGGACTCCCGGCTGCATAAACGCGTGCGCTTTCACGGTCGGGTCAGCGAAAAGGAAAAGCTCCAGCTCTACGCGCATTGCCTTGGGGTCGTGTACCCGCCCTACGACGAGGATTATGGGTATGTCACCTTGGAGGCGATGCTCTCGTCCAAACCGGTCATCACCTGCCGGGATTCTGGGGGACCGCTGGAGTTTATCCACGATGGCGGCAGCGGGCACGTCGTTGAGCCAACGGCCGAAGCCATCGCCGGGGCGATGACGCGTCTCCTAGAAAGCCGCTCACGTGCCGCCGACCTCGGCCGGTCGGGTCGGCAAGATTATCTCAGCAAGGGCATCAGTTGGGAGAACGTCGTGGAGAAGCTCCTGGCCTGATGCCAATGAAGATCGCGTGGTTTTCGCCCCGGGTGCCGGAGCACTCGGAGATCGCCAAGAACACTGAACGGCTGGAGGGTGATCTGCGTCGGCACTTCGACGCACGGTTCTTCTCGGAACAACCCGCCGGCTTCCGCGAGGCGGCGACAGGGCGGCTTTTCCAGGCGACGGTCGGACACATCCCGACCGAGTTGATCCTCGCCCTCAACGAGGTCGACCTGCCGATCTATAACCTCGGCAACAACCCGGCTTTCTTCGCCAAAACGTGGTTCCTGAGTCAGCGCAAGCCCGGGATCGTGATCCTACACGACCTGAAGCTGCACCACTTTTTTGAGGGCATCTACCGCGAGCGTCTTTACGACGAACGCCAGTACCTCGCCTTCATGGAGGAGTACCACGGCGCCCCCGGCGTGGAGGCCGGCCGGCTGTACTGGCAGCAGCAAATTTTCATCGACTTCATGGCGGAGAATTTCCCCATGACCGCTTGGGGCGTGCGCAACGCCCTGGCCGTCGTCGCCCACACCCACCCCACCGTGGAGGCCGTCGCGCGAGAGACCAGCC
>CAXTQD010000396.1:0-1928 GCA_964246175.1 uncultured Chthoniobacterales bacterium
TGGTTCGAGCACTGCGGCTTTCCTATCGCTCAATTACCTTGAGAACCGCTTTAAGTCGCGCCACGGGCAGCCCGTGCGCTCGCGGTAGAGCACGGCCTCGCAGGCCAGCCGGTTGCTGAGCTTACGCTCGAAGCCCGAGCGCCCCCGCCGCTGCGGGAACGCCACCTCGCTCTGTGCCCATTGCTCGTCGCTCAGCTGGAAAAGCCGTTCTTCATCCACCGGCCATGCTCAACGCCGTCGGCATGGACCGCAAACGTATTGTGAACGCACCCTAGTGGACTTCTTCAACAATCTCCAGCCTGCAAATGGAAATACGCACGCCGGCATGGTGCATCCTCGTGATGTTATGTACGCTGACCTGAGCCATCCATCTGACTCTTAAGTGAGATCACCCCGGGGATTGGCGTTCCAACCGTCGTTGAAGATCAACAACCCAAAATAGGATGTCCTCCCCTTTGCGCGTTGCCGTCCTTGGAGCTGGCAGGATCGGGAGCACGTTTGCCTTTCAGCTCGCCCGCACTGGCCGGCACGATGTCACCGTGGTGGCGCGGCCCGGCTCCGTCCGGCTCCAGCAGTTGCAGCGTGACGACGGGATCGTCGATGTGAGAGGCGAGCGGGCCAACGTGCGCGTCACCGACGTGCTCGACGAGCAAGTGCCCTACGACCTCGTCCTAGTCACTCTGCTCGCGCACCAGGTCGATGCCGTGTTGACAGCTTTGCGGAGCAGTGCGGCCAGGTGCGTGCAATTCATGTTCAACACGTTCGAGCCGGAGCGGCTGCGGGACGCGGTAGGGGCGGAGCGTTGCGCGTTCGGGATGCCGTTCGTGCAAGTCAACTTTGACGCTGACGGCAGACTCAAAGCTACCATCGGTGCCGGCGACCAGAAGAGTCTCATGGACCGACCACGCTGGGTGGAAGTGTTCAACACCGCAGGGCTGCCAGCCGCGCACGAGCCGCACATGCCGCTTTGGCTGCGCTGCCACGCGCCGCTCTGCGTCGCCTTCGAGAGCGTCTCGGTGGCGGGCGAGCAACGCGGCGGTGGTGCCGCGTGGAGGGATGCGCTCGTCCTTGCCAAGGGAGTGCGCGAAAGCTTCGCGTTGATCAAAGGACTTGGCTACCCCATCTATCCGAGATCGAAGGCGCGGCTTGACGGTTGTCCAGCGTGGTTGGTGGCTGCCATGCTTTGGAGCGTTTCGCGCCTGCGCTCGTTCCGCGAACTGCTGGCCACCGGCAAGAGCGAGTGTTGCGCGCTGGTCGACGCGATGGTCAGGGCTGCCCCACCAGCCAAGCCGCCGGTCAATGTCGGGAAGATTCAGGCCATGCGGCCGCGGTGACCCGGGGAGCCCTTTTGCGGGCTAGGCTGGGCTTCTGACGCATCGGGCGGAAACACTCCCGGACTTCCCGCACGAAGAGGTCTGGCTGCTCGAAGGCGACGAAACGCTCGCCGTGGCCAAGCCGCTCCATGAGCATGATCCATGTACGGGTAATTCGCGCGATCTCCCAACCGGTCGGTTCCGGTTTGTCGGAGAACCCGAAGCCGGCAGCGAAGGCAGCACCAGATGAAAAGCATCTCGCGCGCCGACCCGCCGTGTGCGAGTGGGTCGATCAGCGGGTCCGATGACCTTGAAGAACTCGACGGCCGACCTTGGCCAACCGTGGATTATGACCATCGCCAGCGCCTCTGGACGCGATCTGCAACACGGTGATGTAACTTTGCATGTCGGGCCGGTGCGTCTTTGGGAACGGGAAAAGGCGTGGTGACAGGCTGAGCCGGTGAGAACTGGCTGTCCGTTTGTATGCCGAACCTCGGGGAGGTGTATAGCCCATTCCACTCAATCTCTTGCCCAAAACGATCAGCGCTCCTCTGAGGCGAGTTGATTCGATCCCAAGTGAAACGTTGACGTAATCATCAGGGTAGGATTGATGTT
>CAXTQD010000396.1:1938-4379 GCA_964246175.1 uncultured Chthoniobacterales bacterium
TCCTCGAACCACTCATCCCGCCTATGACCCACCCACTCGAAAACAAGCTCGCCCTCATCACCGGTGCCTCCGGCGTCATCGGCAGCGCCGTCGCCAAGCGCCTCGCGCAAGATGGTGCAAGTGTGCTGGTCCACTACAGTTCCAGCCGCCGGGAGGCAGAGGCCGTGGTGCGCGCGATCCGGCAGGCAGGGGGCGAGGCCGAAGCCCTCGGCGCGGACCTCAGCGACCGCAACGGCCCGGCAGCGCTGCTCGCGCAGATCGACGCCTCTTTCGGTGGCCGGTTCGCCGGCCGCTTGGACGTACTGGTCAACAACGCGGGCCGCTTCGCCTTCGGTGGTCTGCTCGACGCGACCGACGAGGACTTCGACCGGCTCTTCAACGTCAACGTGCGCGCCGCTTTCCAACTCGCGCGGGAGGGAGCTCGGCGAATGACGAAGACGGGCTGGGGCCGGATCATCAACATGGGTTCCGTCTTCGGCCACGGCGCTTACGAGGCCGGCCTGAGCACCTACTGCGGCAGCAAGTTCGCCGTGCAGGGACTCACCCGGGGTTGGTCGCGCGATGTCGGCCCGCTGGGCATCACGGTCAACAACGTCCAGCCCGCCCTGATCCAGCCGGAGCCTCACCCCACCAGCGGACCACTCATCGAAGCCATGAACAAGCACACCAGCGTGGGTCGCCTGGGCCGGCCCGCGGATATTGCCGAGGCGGTGGCGTTCCTGGCGAGCCCGAAGGCCGGCTTCATCAACGGAGAAAGCCTCACCGTCGACGGAGGTTGGAGCGCATGAAAACTAGGAGAGCGCAGGAGGCGTTCGACTACGTGCGGCCTTGCTGTTCCAGCTTTGGGTTGGAAAATTTTCGCGCAGCGTCAAGGCACGGCGGGTCTGGAGGGCATCTTCGCTGGGCGGAAGCCTGAGTAGTCGCAGAAGCGAGTCGAGCAAGCCAACATCCAGCGAGTTGACCGCCAACTCGCCGGACGTGGCGCGTGCGGGCCGGCATGGCGAGTTGCAGCGAGGTAAGCACCTCTAGGTCTAGACTGTAGGTGGGGGCCAAGCACGGCGCCTTCGTGGCTTGGCAAATGGCGGGTAAGCCCACCATGGCGATCAGGTAGGTGGACGGATCGTAGTCGAAGGTCGTGTTGCCGACGAAGACCTGCTTGCATAACTCGCTTTGACAAACGTTGGTAATTATTATTATCTCAAGGGATTGGTAATAATTATTACCCATGACGATTAAGTCAGGCTCCCTATCCAGCAACGTCCTTTGCGCCAGCGCCTCCACGAGGCGACCGGCGCAACGCGCAGCCGGAGTCATCCGGGCGGCCGGTCAGCTCTTTCTGCGGCATGGCTTCGGCGGCGTGTCGCTGGAGAGGATCGTTGCAGAAACGGGAGGCTCGTACCGTGACATCTACCGTGAGTTCGGCGGCAAGGAGACGCTCTTCCAAACCGCCATGCAGCACATGTGCACGGAGATCCTCGCACCGTTGCGGCAGGCCTTGACGAACCCGGACTTGCAATCTCTGCCGCTCGCAGAGGCGCTCACGCGGTTGGGCCTGTCGTTGCTCAGAACGCTGCTCGGACCGCCGGGCTTGGCTTTTCACCGCTTGATCGTGGGCGAGGCCCCTCGTTTTCCGAAGCTCGCCAAAGAGTTCTACCGCTCGGGGCCAGCGCGTGCCTACGCGAGTGTGGCGGCTTTCCTGTCAGTCCGCGCCCGGGAAGAACAGCTTACTATCAAGGACTTCGAAGTGGCGGCGGCGGTTCTCGTGGAGAGCATGGTCAGCCCCCTGCAACTCAGGGCCCTGACGGGTAGGCGGGTATCGTCAGCAGACGTGGAGAAGCATGTTCGGCAGGTGGTCGATCTCTTCCTGAACGGAGCGGTGCGCCGCCGAACTCGCTAGCTCGTCCTCGACCTTGCATCACCGCAAACCCATAAAAACGATGATTTCCAGACGCACCTCCCACGCCTACGCCACGCACGCCGAGACCGCTCCCGGCTACTGGATGATCGGCGTCCTCTGGCGCATGCTCGCCACCGGCGTCCAAACCGGCGACTCTCTGTGCCTACTCGACCAGGTCTGCTCGTCAGGCTCGGGGCCGACCCGGCACGCCCATCCGCAGGAAGAAGGACTCTATGTTGCTAGTGGCAAGGTGAGTTTCCAGGCTGGGGGCATGACGATGGCGGCCGGGGCCGGCACATTCATCGCCGTGCCGCGGCACACGGAGCACTCTTTCGTCGTCGACGAGGATGCGGTTCTGATCAACTTCTACTTTCCCGCCGGTTTCGAGATGTGGCTCATCGGCTCGGCTGTGCCCGCGCAACGCAACGAGCCACCGCCGGAGACCCTGCCATCTCCGCCGACGGAATTGACGAAAAAACTTTCCAATGATTAAAAGCTGTTGAGTTAAACGGCCAGCCTGCGGATGAGCAGTCGCGTCAGCGCG
>CAXTQD010000397.1:0-4375 GCA_964246175.1 uncultured Chthoniobacterales bacterium
CCTTGAAGACCGTCCGCAAGCGTTCGAGGGCGTAGCGGTAGCGCGAGGCCGCGGTGGCGGCGGGCACCTCCAGCGCCGCGGCGACCTGGCGAAAGGTCAGTTCACCCCAGACTTTGAGCACGACCACCTCGCGCAAGGCGGCGGGCAGGGCGGCGACGGCGCGGGCGAGTTCGGCGTCGAGGCCGGGTTCGAGCGGGGAAGGGTCGGTCCACCAGGGTGGGGCGGCCTGTTGTTCGCGGCGGGTACGGCGGTCGTTGCGCCGACCGAGGTCCACGGCCCGGCGGCGGATCGTGCGAAAGACGAGCGCGTCGTCGGGCGGGTGTGTGCCGTCCCCACGCCGCCAGACCTCCACGAGCGCGTCCTGCAAAAGGTCGTGCGCGTCCGCCTCGCAACGCGCCTGGGAGCGGGCGAAAAGCAGGTAGCGCCGACCGTTGGCGTGGAGCCAGCGCGGCCAGTCAGGCGGGGGAGCGTTGAGGTGAGGTTCCACGGTTCACCGGCGGTAGCGACACCGGGAACCGTTTTTCTTTAAAGAAATGCGTGTGTCGTGGAAAACCCCGCGCCTCGTCAGAACTGATAGCCGACGTTGAAGTTGAATTTGCCGCTGTGGCGGATGTCCAGTTCGTTGGAACTGATCGGATACCCGTAGTCCAGCCGCACCGGGCCGATGGGCAGGTCCACGCGCACGCCCAGGCCCACGTCGGCGTTGAAGCCGCCGCCGAACTCCTTGTTGTCCAAGTCCGAGCGACCGCCCTGGTTGGGGACCGGCGTGCGCGGGTTGGTGTCTTGCTTGTTCGGGTCCGTGCGGAAGTCGCTGCGGCTGTAGAGATCCTCGGGCCCGAAGTTGAAGGAGTCCTGGTTGACGTAGCCGCCGTCGGTGAAGACGGCTCCGCGCACCCGGTTGATCAACGGGTACGTCAACTCCACCGTGTAGCGCACCAGCGAACGGCCGCCGACCGGGTTGGCCTTGTAGTCCAACGGCCCGACCTTGCGAAAGCCGAAGCCTCGCAGATTGTTCGGCCCGCCCAGGTACAGGCGGTCGTAGACCGGCACGCGGTCGCCGTTGCCCCAGGTGTCCACGGAAGCAACTTCCCCGTTGAAGAGCAGGATGCCGTCGAGCGGCAGGTGCTGGTAGTTCGAGGCCGTCAGGTCGAAGCCGAAGACCTGCGTGTTGCCGCCGAGGAACCCGCCCGTGATGTAGGGCGCGAAGTCCACGCGCGTGCCGCGTCGGGTCAGGAACACGCTGTCACGCGTGTCGTAGCTCAGGCCGCCACGGATCGCCGAGCGCGTGCGCGCGCCGACCTCCTCCTGGAGGATGGCAGAGTTGCTCGACACGCTGTTGATGTCGATCTGCTCGAAGCGGTACTCCAAGCTGGCGGCCAGGAAGCGGCCCAGCGCCTTGCGCGCGTTGATGTCGAAGCCGAGGTTCTGCTGGTCGTAGTCGTTGGAGATGTAGTTGTTGTCATGGAAGAACGCCTCGCCGCCGACCGCCAGCCGGGTGTCGAGGAAATACGGCTCGGTCAGCCCGAGCACGAAGTCCTTGCGCGTGACGCCGTACTGGACCTGCGCGCGGAAGCGCTGGCCGCCACCGGTAAAGGTCGGCCAGTTGGTGATATCGAAGTTGGCTTGGGTCAGGTCAACCGTGCCCACGAGGCTGTCGATGGACGAGAAGCCCGCGCCCAAGCTCAGGCTGCCCGTGCGCTTTTCCTGCACCTGCACGTCGAGGTCCTTGCGGTCGGGCACGACGGTGTCGGTCGGGTTAGCCTCCACCTTCTCGAAGTAACCGAGGTTCTCCAGGCGCTTCTTGGCGGCGTCGACGAGCACGGTGTTGAACACGTCGCCCGGCGCGAGCGGGATTTCGCGGCGGATGACCTTGTCCTTGGTGGCCTTGTTGCCCGAGATGTTGACGCGCTCGACGTAGGACACGCCGCCTTCCTCAATCTTGTAGCGCAGGTTCACGCGGTCCGTGCCGGCCGGCAGGCCCTCGGGGGCGACCTTCGCGTCCACGTAGCCGCGCGAGCCATAGTAGTCCTGGATCGTCTTCACGTCGTCCTTGAGGCCCTTGGGCGAGTAGATCGTGCCCTCCTTCATCTTGAGGAAGCGGCGGATCTCGGCGTCGGTGAAGACCTTCGTGCCGTCGAAGTTGAGCGCGCCCACGCGGTACTGCGGCCCTTCGCGTACGACGATGACGAGGTTCACGTCGCCGTTGGCGAGTCGCTCGACGCGCGTTTCGGTGATCTCGGCCTCGATGTAGCCCTTGTTCTGGTAGACCTCACGCACGTTGTCGAGGTCTTCCCGGAGCTTGGCGGGGTCGAGCTTGCCGCTCTTGTCTACGAAGGAGATGATCGTCTTGCCCTTGGTGTCCTTCATGGCCTTGCGCAACTCGGCGGTCTTGACGTTGCGGTTGCCCTCGAACTTCACCTCGCGCAGGATGCTCTTGCCGCCCTCGTTAACCGTGAAGGTGACCACGCCCGTGTTCGTGCGCTCATCCATGGCGATGCTCGACTGGATGTCCACGTCCGGGAAAGCGTGGTCGTGGTAGAAGTCCAGGAGCTTCTGGCGGTCCCCCTCGACGGTTTCCTCGCTCAGCGTGCGCCCGCGCTTGCTGGAGATTTCGCGGATGAGCCGCCGGGCCGAATATTTCTGCGAGCCGACGATGACCACGTCGCGCACGGTGGCGCGGGTCTGGATGATGACGATGACCTTCACCCCGCCGGTAGCCGGCTCGCTGAAGATGCGCACGTTCGTCACATCACCCGTGCCGTAGAGGCTGCGGATGTCTTCCTCGACGTTGGTCTGGTTGAAGGGCTGGCCGACGGTGGTGCGCATCTGGGCCAGGACGCGGTCGCGCGTGATGGTCTGGCGGCCGACGTACTGCACGTCGATCTCGCGCACGATGGGGCCGTTGATGCCGGGGGCGGCCTGCTGCGCGCGGGCGGCGGGAACGGGGGCGAAGAGGGCGGCGAACGACAGGCAGAGGACGAAGGACGCGAGGCGCGCAACGCGGCCCGGACGGCGGAGGAGTTTCATAAACGGGGACAGGTGATCCGGCCGGAGGGCGCACAGCAGGGCCGGGCCCGCGGCAGATCGGGGCCAAAGGTTGAAAATCTGGCCCGAAACGTCAAGAAGGGATTTCTCGGCTACCAGCCGGGCGTCTCCGGCGAAATACTCGCCGCACGGGTAAGTCCAACGCTTTGAAGAAATCCGAAACCGTCCCCGTCAGTGCTGGTGGAGCGCCCGCTCCCGCTTAGCTCAACTTCGAACCCGAACGTTACCTCATTATGAAAAAGCCGTCCCTCACCCTGGTCGCCGCGTGCGGTTTGCTGTTGCCCTTAGCCCCGGTCGGTTTTGCCGCGCCGTCGGACTATCAGGTCACCGGTCCTATCGTGTCCATGACCGACTCGACCGTCACCGTGCAAAAGGGCAAGGAGAACTTCGATTTCGCCCGGGACGCTTCCTTTAAGGCGACGGACGGCAGCGAGTTGAAGGTGGGTGACAAGGTCACGGTCCACTACACGCTGACGACCAAAAGCGTCGAGAAGAAGGACGCCGCCAAGGCCGACAAGAAGCCGGCGGCGAGCGCCAACCCGGCAAAGCCGTGAGGTGCTTTCTCGGCGCCGCCGGCGCATCCAAAACCGGCCGGTAGGGACGCCTCTCCGAGGCGTCCCAAGGTTTTCTGCCCTCCGTGCTCGACCCGACCAACCTCGACGAGGGCCGCCGCTGGCTGCTCCACACCATGCCGGAGTGGATTGATCCCGCGCACACCAGCTTCTTCGTGACGATCTGCTGCCAGCACCGCGGCACCAACCAGCTTTGTTTGCCCGGCATCGGCGAAGCCATCCTGTCAGCGGCGCGCTTCTACCACGAACAGCATTAATGGCTGCTGACACTATTCCTGATCATGCCCGATCACGTGCATATGATCGTCAGCTTCGGAGCAGAAACAAAAATGGGGACGATCATCGGTGTCTGGAAGCGCCATCTCTTCAACCAACACGGAGTGGGGTGGCAGAAGAACTTTTTTGCTCATCGGCCGCGCACGGAAGAGTACGCGGCGCGGGAGGCCGACTGCATTCTGCAGAACCCGGTATGGGCTGGTTTGGTGCAGACGGCAGAGCAGTGGCCGTGGGCACCTTTTACCCAGGCAGAAAAATTAGGGACGCCTCGGAGAAGCGTCCCTACCAGCCAGTTTTGAATGCGCCTGCGGCGCGGCGACTTGCTCAATCCTTCAACTGATACCAGTTATCCCGCCGCCGCGGCTCGTAGCCGGCGTCGCGGATGAGGCGCTCGATCTCCTCGGAGTTCAGCCGGAAGCTCGTGCCGGCCTTGCTGACGACGTTTTCCTCCATCATCACGCTGCCGAAGTCGTTCGCGCCGT
>CAXTQD010000398.1:0-4343 GCA_964246175.1 uncultured Chthoniobacterales bacterium
GCTTGCGTGCTCGCCTGAACGCACCGCCGCGCCAGCGTTTCCACACAACCTCGGTCACTTGCTGCTCCAAAGTCAGTGGTCAGTCCGCCGTGTCACCAACGGAGGTTTATTGGGACTGGATTGAAGCGTTAGCTCGGAGCTTCGTCCGTGTTTTAGTGGGATGCGCTACCTCTGCCGTGCGAGCAGCGTACCTGCCGGGCGCGCAGCCGACCCGCCGCTGGAACGCCGTGCTAAACGCGCTGGCCGATTGGTAGCCCACCCGCCCGGCGATCTCGGCTAGGGCGTCCGTTCCGCGCGCGAGCAAGTCCTTGGCCACCGCCATCCGCCAGCCCAGGAGGTAGTCCAGCGGTGCCTGGCCCACCGTGGCGCGGAACCGCCACGCGAACACGGAGCGCGACAGGCCCGCGCGGCGGGCCAGCTCCGCCACCGTCCAGGGATGGTCCAGGCGGCCGTGCAGCGCGCGCAACGCCGTCGCCAAAGCCGGGTCCGCCAGCCCCGCCAGCAACCCGCAGCAACCGGCACCGCGCAGCGCCGGCGCTTGGCGCAGCGCTTCGACGAGGATCACCTCCATCAAGCGGCTCACCACCCAGGCACCGCCGGGCCGCTCGGCCCGCGCTTCGTCGGCGCTCAGCGTCAGGAGCGTGCGGACCCGTGCGGACCCAGCGGCGGTGTCCCGCAGGTGGACCAACGCCGGGATCTGGTTGGCCAGCAGGTCGGCCTGGAGGGCGTCGCACACAAACTGGCCGCCGCTGAGTGCCACCGCGCTGCCGTCTCCTGCCTCCCCCAAGCGCAGGTGTTTGTCGGGCGAGGCCGCGAAGGCTTTCTCGGCGTCCTCTGCCGCCAACCCAGAGCCGCTGGCGAGTGTAAACCGCGCCGAGCCGTGCAGCAGGATGAAGTCTCCCGGGTTCAGGCGCAGCGGCCGGACGGCCGGGCGCAGGAGCAAGCATTCGCCTAGGAGCACGGTGCCAAAGATCAACTCCGCAGAACTCCCGGCAAAAGCCAGCGCCCACGGACCGGCGGCTTCGATCCGCTTCCAGAGCAAGGTGCGTGGACGCAGCAGGTCAACGAGTTGAACGAGAGGGTCCATACAAAAACCCGGACGATTGGTAACAAACCACGGACGGCGGATGATAGACCATCCAGCGGGCAAGGTGCAAGCTTGGGGATATGCACACGAAAACTGTTTTGATCACCGGCTGTTCCTCTGGCTTCGGGCGCGCCGCCGTCCGTGCCTTCGACCAAGCGGGCTGGCAGGTCGCCGCCACCCTGCGCGATCCCTCGAAGTGGCGGCCACCCGCCGAGCCCGCCGGCAACCTGCTGGTCTTGCCGCTCGACGTGCAGGACGCCGAGTCGATCAGCACGGCGGTCGCGCAAACCATCGCGCGGTTCGGCACGCTCGACTGCTTGGTCAATAACGCCGGCCAGGGCTTGTTTTCCGTGTTCGAAGCGACGCCACCGGCGACGTGGCGTGCCTTGTTCGAGACCAACGTGTTCGGACCCATGCAGCTCATCCAGGCCAGCCTGCCGCACTTCCGGCAGGCGGGCGGCGGGCGGGTGGTCAACGTCAGTTCGGGCTCAGGGTTGGTGGCCGAGCCCTTGATGGCGGCCTACGCGGCGAGCAAGCACGCGATGGAGGGTTTCACGGAAGCGGCAGCCTACGAACTGGCCACCCAAGGGGTGATCGTCAAGCTGGTCGAGCCGGGCTTCGTAGCGAGCACGAACTTCGTGGCGCAAACCCAGCAGAGTTCGCGGGCGGTACCGGTGCCGGCTGCCTACCAGGATTTCGTCGCGCAGACGCTGGCGATGTACATGGACATGGGAGGAACTCCGGTCGCGCTGGCCACCGAGGAGGAGGTGGCACGAGTCATCCTGGAGGCGGCCAGCGACGACGTGGACCGGCTGCGCTACCCGGTGGGTGGGGACACGCTCGCCGGCGCACGCATGCGCTGGGAAACGTCGGAAAAGGAGTACCACGCCTGGACCCAAGCCAAATATGCCGCCAGGGAGCGCGGTAGCCGGTGAAAACCTGGACCCTTGCCCGCCGGTGGTTCCGGTTGCCGGAGCGGCGCTGGAAAGCCTCCACGATGCGACGAATTGACCAAGGGGTGCGGCGGCGCGGCGGCCGGGAAGTCATCAGGAGAACCGGCGGAGACCGTGTGCCAGAAAATAGTCGTAAGACAACGCAGGGAGACGAAACCAACGCTGGCACTTTGGGAAAAGCACGTAGAAAGTGTTCCCCAGCTTGATGGCCGCGAATGACTCCACCACCCGGAACGCCACGACGAGGATACACATCCTCGACACGGCGCAACCCATCGTGGGAACCAAGGGCTTTTCAGCCGTCGGGCTGAACGAGATCCTGGCGGCAGCCGATGTGCCCAAAGGGTCGTTCTACTACTACTTTGCGTCCAAGGAGGCTTTCGGCACGACGTTGCTGGAGCACTACTTCACCAGCTATCTTACCAGGATGGAGGAATATCTGTCGGCCCCGGGCCGGAGTGCCAGGGTGCGTCTCGTCGCGTACTGGGCTTTCTGGCGCGAGAAACAGGAGGGCGGCGATCCCGAAGGAAAGTGTCTGGCGGTCAAACTCGGGGCCGAAGTCTCCGACATGTCGGAGGAGATGCGTCTCGCCTTGAAGAACGGCACCTCGGAGATCATCTCGCGGATCGCGCGCGTCATCAAAGAAGGCAAGTCGGACGGCTCGATCCCGATCGTCGCCAGCCCGAAGGCGACCGCCCACACGCTCTACGAACTGTGGATGGGCGCGAGCGTCATGGCAAAGATTTCGCATGATCCCGCGGCGTTCAACACGGCGCTTGTGGCGACCGACCGGATCTTGTCCGGCGAAGCATTTTAGGAGTGGGCCGGAAGGGCGATCGGAGTGGGGGGCAAACTACACCTTTCTGAAGCGCTTTCACAACTGCGCTCTGCGGGGCTGAGCCTGAACAGACAGATTGTGTCGGCCAGGAAGCGGCTGTCTCGGTCGAACCGTTCGCGGACAACACCGCCGACCGGGTACGTTTGATGCCCTGATGCCGCAGGTCACACCGACTGAAGTATGAGAGTATCGGCGTCTCGCACCTGGGCAAGGCAATCCATCCAAAATTAGGCTTTGCGCTGAATAGACGACTGGTCTATTACTGTTGCTCACCCATTCGGGCGCATTCACAGGAGAACAACAACAACAAATGAAAATACTGATGGTTCTAACTTCACACGACAAACTCGGCAACACGGGCCGCAAGACGGGCTACTGGTTCGAGGAACTGGCTGCTCCCTATTACACGTTCAAAGACGCTGGCGCGGAGGTCGTGCTGGCCTCACCCAAGGGCGGGCAGCCGCCACTCGATCCGGCGAGCACCGCGTCGGAGTTCCTGACTGACTTCACCAGCCGCTTCGAGGCCGACGCCTCGGCAACCGCGCAACTCGCGGCCTCGGTACGCCTGGACACCGTCTCGCAGGCGGATTTCGACACGGTCTACTACTCCGGCGGACACGGTCCCATGTGGGATCTCGCCGAGGACGCAAACTCGATCCGGTTGATCGAGTCTTTCCTCGCGGCCGGCAAGCCCGTGGCGCTGGTCTGCCACGCGCCGGCCGCCCTTCGCCACGTCAAGACCCCGGAGGGTAAGCCGTTGGTCGCAGGCAAGAAAGTCACGGGCTTCGCCAACACCGAAGAAGCGTCTGTCAAGTTGACCGAGGTCGTCCCGTTCCTCCTGGAAGACATGTTGACGGAAAAGGGCGGCAAATACTCGAAGGTCGCTGATATGCAACCCCATGTTGTCAGCGACGGCCTGCTCATCACGGGACAGAACCCGGCGTCCTCCGGGCCGGCGGCGGCCCTCCTTTTGAAGCAACTTGCGGTCGGGACGAAATCCTGATCGCCTGCACGCCGATCTGAAGTCGGGAGCGGGTGCAGTGCGCAGCTTTTATCCTCCATGGCCACGAGAGAACTGCAAGCCATCGTCCGTGCCGGTGAGCAAGCCCGCGACCTCGGCCGTACCGCTGCATTGATCACCGTCTTCAAGACTTCGGGCAGCACTTACCGAAGGCCTGGAGCGCGGATGCTTGTGCTGGCCGAGACCGATCAGCCGGCTGATTCCATCGGAGTGGCTGGTCTCGGCTCGATCAGTGGCGGCTGCCTGGAAGGCGATGCTCGCGAGCGCGCTCTCGAAACCATCAGAACCGGGCGGGCCGTGAGCGTCTGCTACGATACCACTGCCGAAGCGAACATCCTCCTGGGATCTGGCCTCGGTTGCCGGGGGGTTGTTCATGTTCTCCATACAGCTGATTGAGGCCCCTGCCATCGGTCCAGGTTGAGCGAGAGGTTCCCACCCGAAAAG
>CAXTQD010000399.1:0-4269 GCA_964246175.1 uncultured Chthoniobacterales bacterium
GATCTAGCCGGAAGCGGTTTGGCCGGTGAGCGGGCAAACGCTGCGGCGTGCCGACGTGTTCCGCGCCGACGATGCCTTCCAATCGCGCCAAAGTTTCCGAGAACCCGTTGGGGTCGCGCAGGCTGCCTTCCCAGAGCCGCGTTTGGTGGTCGCGCGGGGTGCTCGGGAAAGCCTGGAGGCGAAACCCGCCGACGCGCGCGTCGGCTTTGAGGGTGTCGAGGTACGTGGCGGCGATGCGAAAGAGCACGTCGACCTCGCACGTCGGGGCCGGGACGTGGATCGTGCGGGCCAGTGCCGTGCGGTCCTCCAAGTCGAGAATGATCTCGATGGCTCCAACGAGCAGCAGGTCCGCACGCAGCCGCCGGGCCAACTGCTCCAGGGAGCGCCGGAGGCGAAACAACACGGGTTCGAGCGTATCCACCCCACCCTCGAACTCCGCCAGCTCCTCGTAGGTTTGGGCGGCGCGCACCAGGCGCAACGGGCGCACGCCACCCCCGCCGGCACGATCCCAGAGCGCCAGTCCTTCGATGCCTGTACGCTCGGCCACCTCTTGGCGGTCCAAGGCGCGCAGGTCGCCCACCCGCGCGATGCCCCAGTCGTAGAGCACGTCCAGGATGCGTTCCGACGGGGCGAGCACCATGACGGGCAATTGCGAGAGGCTGCGCCGCGGGTCGTCCGTGATGAGCACGGGCCGCGCGAGCCGCGCCGCCTGGAAGCTGGCGTCCGGCGTGGGCGCGATACCCACCTGCGCCCGCAAATGGAGCAGCGACAGTTCTTCCACCAGTTCTCTGGCCCACCGGGCGTGGTCCAGTTCGCCGTGCCGCCGCAAGTCCAGCGTGCAGCAGCCACGCGCGGTATTTTCCAGGTAGGGCGAAGCCCGCTCCGCCGCCTGGAGCAACGCCGCGGTCGCGATGGCTTCCTGCCGCTCGTTGCGGCGTCGAAAGACGAGTTCCGGGCACCGCGCCTGCGCCTGCGGCACGCTCATGCCGATGGCCACCCCGGCGCACTGCGCCGCGGCGTTGGCCTGGCGAATGGTCGGCACGCCGCTGCCCCCGGTTTCCTCCAAGAGAACGCTTGGGCTCGCCATTGGTTCCGGCTCGGTCCGTGCCGCGCACTGCCACTCGAAATCCGGGATGAGGACGGCCGCGTACATCTTGCAAAAAAGCAGCCGGGTCTAGCCGGCCATGTAGGAAGCTTCCTGAGCTTGCTGCCGCCACCGCGACACGGCACGGGCGCGCACCGTTTCCATTTGCAGGCGGGCGGTGAGTTGGTCGCGCAATGAATCCAAGGCGGAAAGCGCGAACATCCGGGTCAGCCGCACCGTGCACGCGGCACTGCCCACCACGGGAACCGGGGTGAAAACCAACGCCACGCCGCCGTTGCCCTCGGCGACCCGCTGGAGGCGGTACCAGTAGGTGGCCGCAATCGCGCGCACCTGGCGCTCGCTGCACATCATGAGGTCGAGCACCACGAGCGGCAGGTTGTTGTCCCGGCAGAGCAGGTCCGTGGCTTTGATGGCCTGCTCGGGTTCGCGGCAGCGTACCCACAGCAGCGCCGCCAGCTCCGCGTTGGTCAGGCCATCGGGGTCAAAGGAATCGCCCGCGTCCACCAGGGCGAGGGTTCTGCCGGCGGCGTGGGAGGCTTCGACGAGGGCCTGGATGATCGTCCCGCTGCCCATGCCGTGCCGGGGACAAACGACCTCGGTGAGCGCCGCCTTCGACAACCCACCCTCCAGGCAGCGGTCCAGCGAATCCATCCCCGTGGGTTGGCGCGCCGGAACGGGCGGCTCCGCCGCGGCGGGGAACTTCTGGGCCAAGAGCGCCCGCAACTCGATAATTTTTCGCCCCGGCACTTCTTCCGGTTGGCAGGAAGGAAGCGGCTGGAGTAGCATAGTAGTTCAAACGAACTACTACCGGAGATTAGCTGCCTCGCCAACAAGAAAATTGCGTCGCCCTTCCCTCCTGGCTATAAGTTCTTTTGAGCTTCTTCCCGGCTCCATCCACGTCCGATGACCTCCGACCACGCTCCGTTGACCGCGCACCAGGCGAAGGTGCTGCGCTATCTGGAAGAACAGCGTGACGCCACGGGCCTGATGCCTTCCACCCGCGAGGTGCAGCGGCATTTCCGCTTCGCCAGCCAGAGCCAGGCGATGTCTGTCCTGCGGGCGTTGGAGAAGAAGGGAGTTATCGAGCGGCTGCCCAAGAAAGCGCGGGGGCTCGTGCTTGCCGGCCGGGGTGGACGCCGGGCGTCGGGAGCGGCGTCGATCCCTGTGCTGGGAACGATCCCTGCCGGCCAGCCGGTTGACGCGAGCGAGAACGTGCTCGGCTACATCGAAGTCGATCCCCGGCTCTTTGGATCGCCGCCCGAGGTGATGACGTTTTCCTTGCAGGTGCGGGGGGATTCGATGATCGGCGCTTCCATCCACGACGGCGACTACGCCGTGCTCCAATCCACTGAGAGCCGCTCGCCCCATTCCAACGACATCGTGGCGGCACTCATCGACGGCGAGGCCACTCTGAAGCGCTACCTGGTGCTGGAAGGCGTGCCCTGCCTGAAGGCGGAGAACCCCAAGTACCCCGACCTGATCCCCGCGCGCGAGCTGTTGCTCCAAGGCGTTTACCTCGGCCTGTTGCGGGGCATTCGCCACCTCGTCATACCGTGAGGCGGCGCGGCGCGCTCGGGCCGCAAGATTCTCAACCGGGCGGACTCCTCATGTGTCCGGAAGAAAGGTGGATTTACTGCGTTCTGCGTTGCCGCCGGTGCCAGGTTTCATTATATTATTTAAGGTGAAAGAGGTTGGTCCAAAAGTTCCGTCCATCTCGCCGGAGGAGATGCAGGCACGCCGGGAGATCCACGAGGCTTCCCGTCATAGCCTGCGTCTGGAAGGATTGGATGGTCAGCTGACGCCGAAGGACGACGCTGAAGCCGAGGCGTGGATCCGCGGTGAGATCACGCTCGAAAGGGCGATTGAGAACACCCTTGCTAGGATTCGAGCGGGCGACCTGACGTGAGCGAGCAGGATCATTACTGCTACTCTGGTTCCGAAGTCCTCCGCAACCTCTTCGACCTTCGTAACCAAGCCGATCTCGCCAAGGCGGAGGCGAAGGTCTCGGTCCTACGGTTGGATCAACTGCGCAAGTCGCCCGTCGCCGGAAGGTTCGATTTGGGCCATCTGCAAACCATCCACCAGCGCATCTTTCGAGACATCTACCCGTGGGCTGGCGAGTTGCGCACCGTGTCGATGAGCAAAGGCGGCAGCTTGTTTTGCCGGCACGAGTTTATCTCCAACGAAGGCGAGCGCATCTTCTCCCAGCTGAAGGGCGAAAGCGTCCTGCGCGGTTTGTCGCAGGATAAATTCTGCGAACGCTTGGCTTACTACTTTGGAGAAATCAACGCGCTCCATCCGTTCCGGGAAGGCAACGGCCGCACCCAACGCGTGATGCTCGATACCATTGCTAAACAGGCGGGGTACGAAATCGACTTCCAACAAATATCGCGCGAAACGATGATTTCCATCTCACGCGATGCTCAAGTCGGGCAGCTTGAGACGGCGACCACCTGCTTCAAAACGGCCGTCCGCTCAAACGAGCTGCACCGGAAGGTGGCCGCAAAGGAAAAAAGCGTGTCCTCGGAGCGGGGAAGATAAACCACCCCACGCCTCTTACTTCCGCATGGCGGCCACTGCTCGCATCGCTGCGTTTTTCACGGCGTTGCCGCCGCTTGCTGCCAAGGAACTGCCCGCGGTCGCCACCACCGCTACTCCTTGCGCCGCGAGACTCGCCGCTCCTGTCAACGTACCGACTGCACTACCCGGCAAACCGACGTGGTTGTGTGAAACTAGACCAGCTACCATCGCAGGCACTTTATCTACGAGCATGGCAACAATCACCAGCAGTGCCAAAGTGGAAAGCGCGTTGTCGATTTGTCCCATGTCAGCGTTCATGGCGTTTGTGACCAATTGAACCGCTGTATTCATCAAAAGATTGAGTGTGAACAATCTTAAACCGGCCGCAATCACAGCTTTGTAGTAACTGATCGCGATTTCTGATGTGTATTTTGATCCGCCGAACCCAAGCACAAAGACTCCAGCATAAACCAAAGTCAGCGCAGTGATCCCAGCGATGATGATGGTCACGACGAGATAACATCCAAGAACAATGCCGATAATCGCTATGAGCGCCCATAAGGGAGCCAATTTTGCGTCCCAAAAGCTCACGTTACTCACTGCGTGGTGACTGAAGGCCAGAGCTAGTTGGAGCACCGTATTAC
>CAXTQD010000400.1:0-4268 GCA_964246175.1 uncultured Chthoniobacterales bacterium
ATTTGCTGACCACCTGATGTTGAACTCCGCCCGCGAAATCGTGCGCTCGAAGCGGAGATCAAAGGTGTGGTCGCACGCGGCCTGAAGGACATCGCCAACAGATTGCGCGGGATGGCGGCCGTAGCGAGCAGGATGCCCTCACCTTGATGCTTCACTGGCTTGCGTCTTTGGATTGGTATATCCGCTCCTGCACCCTGGGCAGATCCTTTTCCACGAAGTCACGGTCCGTCGGGTGCTCAAACAAGTGCGTGGCCTTCTCGGCCAGGACCATGTGAGCGAGCCCGTGTATCGTGGACAATACGCCGAAGAGATCGACTGTATCCTCGAAGCGATCCAAATCCATCTCGGCCTTGCCATGGTAGGCAGCCTCGGCCATCCGAAAGCGAGCTTTAACCAAGGAATGATGCCCGGCTTGCAGACGTTCTGACGTGACTTCAGGCCGGATCAAGCCAGGTGTAGGCTCCTTCCACGTCATAGCGGTCCAAAAGAGATGCGGGATGCTCCCAGGCTGGCGAGCCATGCCGGCTGCCAAGGCGCCGGCGCGCTGCACGCGCCGCCGGTCGCCCCAAGTTGGCGACCTCGAAGTGCTGTTGTGCCCAAGCGTTTGAATCACGCGGGTAAAGCAAGGGACGGTTCATACCGCCATCACGCATCGTACCCCGGACGACTGTTGCGTGAAAGGCCATGCTGGCCGCTCAGGAAAAACCGTCTCGCCAAACCACCGTTTTTCGACGCTCCAGGATCCTACACTCAAGAAGTGAAGTTTCCGTCGAGCTTATCCCTCTGTGATGCGGTAACAATCTAAATGATAGTCATATGGACGCTGCTCTCGATAATACCCACCCCAATCGCGTACCGGGTAAGACCGGCGGTGTCGTGGATGTCGAGCTTGGCCCCGATGTGCTCACGATGTTTTTCGACCGTCTTGATGCTGATGCCGAGTTCATCCGCCGTTTCTTTGTTGGGTCTCCCTTCGGCGATCAACTGGAGAACCTCGATTTCGCGTCCTGAGAGCGGTACGACTTTCTTGTTGGGCGATGTCCTGCGGCCAGCAGGCTTGGGATTGAGGCGGTCCACCCGCTTGGAGATAGAGGGACTGAAAAACGTGTTTCCTTTTTCCAGTTCCCGGATGGCGAGACACAACTCGTGGGCGGAAGTTTGTTTAAGCAGGAAGCCCGCCGCGCCGCATTCGGCTGCTTTGTTCAAGTAAGCATCTTCACTGTGCGCGGAGAGGATCAGCACCTTGGTCGCAGGGAGGACCTTGAGCACTTGGCGGGTTGCTTCCAGGCCATTGAGCTTCGGCATTGCTACATCCATCAATACCACAGCAGGGCACAGCTTTTTTGCTAACTCGACCGCTTGCCGCCCGTCTTTTGCCTCACCAACCACTTCAAAGCCGGGATCAAGTTCGAGCAACTTGCGGAAGCCTTCGCGCACGACCATGTGATCTTCCGCCAACAGAACGGTGATCCGCTTCATAGACAATTACGGTTTGGTTGCTCGCGCGGCGACGGGGAGTTTTTGATTTCCCGTTGCCCGTACTTTGGGAAACGGAATGGACGCCGTGATGACCGTGCCTTTGCCCGGCGCGGACTCGACCTCCAAGCGTCCGCCGACCATCTCCAACCGCTCCCGCATCCCGAGCAAGCCCAGCCGCTTGCTTCCCCGGGCCAACAAGACGCGTTGGACTTGGAATGATTTGCCGTTGTCCCCAATTGTCATGCAAATACCATCCGGCATCTTGCGAACGCTCACTTCGACCTGACTCGCGTGAGCATGGCGCGCCACATTCGTGAGAGCCTCCTGGGCGACGCGAAAGAGTACCGTGCGCTTGACGATGTTCGTCTGTTCCACCTCTGCTGAGGCGGTCAGGCGGGTGCGGACGCCGGTCCTTTGAGTGAAGTGGGTCATGAAGGAATGCAACGCGGGAATGATCCCGAGATCATCCAGTACCGCCGGCCGCAACTCCCGAGCGAAGCGATGCACGATGTCCACGGATTCCTCTACCAGCCGCTGGGTGCGCGCGATGTTTTGTTCGAGATCATCGGTGTCGTGCGAAGCGGTGTGTTGGAGGGCTGCCAAGCGAACATTAATCGCAGTCAACGTCTGCGCCACCATGTCGTGCAACTCCCGGCTGATGGCTTTGCGCTCCGCTTCCTGCGCCGAAAGAACCTGGCGGGAGAGTTGCCGCAACTGTTCATGGAGGCGTTCGGATTCGTTGAGCACTTGCTA
This sequence comes from uncultured Chthoniobacterales bacterium, assembly GCA_964246175.1. GTDB lineage: Bacteria > Verrucomicrobiota > Verrucomicrobiia > Chthoniobacterales > SZAS-18 > CAHJWO01. The sequence continues at coordinate 2,233 of CAXTQD010000400.1, forward strand.
GTAGTGTCGCTCCTTTTTCCGCAACACCTCTTCGACTGCCCGGTGTTCGGTGATTTCCAGACTCAGCGCCTGATTGCATCCGGCCAGTTCGACCGTGCGCTGACTCATCATGACGAGTTCGCGAAGGTGTGCGCTCATCCCCCGCGCGTCATGGTGCGTTTCTTCGACGGGGGTGATGGCAACCGCGAAGAATACCCCCGCTTGCTTGATAAAAGCCGGGCGTTGCCGAGCCACGCAGCTTGGCAAAAGATCGGTAATCAGTGCTTGTTCATGAATCTTGGCCAAGTCCAGGGTTTGCAGGCCGGCGGCGAGCGCTTGCCCGCCCAATTCGCTCGCCGCCTCCAGATTTGCTTGCTTGCCTTGCTTTAGATGCTTTCGCAAGGCCGCGAGATAGCGTTGCGACCAGTGGAGAAGCTTGCGTTTCATGCGTTCCTAGTTTTTGGGCGACCCGCCGCACGGACCCCGCCGATTCAACCACCAAGCGCTGTGCGCTGGCGATTTCATTCTTGAGCCGTTTCTTGTTGCCGCGTACCTGCTGCCGGAGCGCGAGGAGCCGCACGTTGATCCCCAGCAGCGTCTGCGCGATTTCCTCCTAGAGTTCGCGGCTGATATTTTTGCGTTCGTTCTCCTGCCCAGCTAGAAGCCGGTGCGTCAACTGGCGCAATCGCTTTTGTAGCTGGAGAGATTCCTCCAGGCACTGGTTGTGCAGCTTTCGACGCTTTTCATACGCATCTTCCATGATTTTGCGCTCGGCCACTCCCCGTCGTAGTTGTCGATTGGCCGCGGCGAGTTCCGCTGTACGATGGGTGAGCGTTTCCGTGAGTTGGCTCATCTGGATGGCGGCTTGCCGCGCGCCACGCTGTGCCTGTTCGATGGGAGCATTCGCTTCCCTGAAAAACAACCGGGCCCGCCTGGTCATGACCGCTGGCGTCATGTGCAAGCCGTTTACCCGCATCAGGTCCGCGAAGGCTTGCTCGTGAATCCTGGCCAGCTCCAGTGTTTCCAATCCGGCCGCCACCGTTTGGCGTCCCAATCGTGGTGCGGGCTCCAGGCTCGCATGGGTGCCTGCCTTCAGGTGTTTTCGCAGTGCAGTCAGATATCGCCGGGCGAGTCGGATGAGTTCATCGTTCATTGTGTATCGACCGAGCGTAGCAAGGCCCGCGGGCGGCGTTTAGTCTTCCACGCGTAGCTACGATTGCGCCAACATCCGCCGGTTCGTCGCGCATATCCGCGGGGTGAAACCCTAATTCCTACTCTTCGGTGCGAACCCTCTGTCCGGCGTTGCGCCCGGGCTAGACCGTCATCTCGGACAACCTCTCCTTCCACAAAAACGAGGCCATGCGCCAGCGGATCGAAGCGGTGGGTTGCCGCCTGTGGTTCCTGCCCTCTTACAGCCCGGACTTCAATCCCATCGAACACGCCTTCTCCAAGCTCAAGGCGTTCTGATGTAAGGCGAAAGCTCGCACCTAGGAAAGCTCGAAGCGGCCATCGCCGCCGGCTTGGCCACCCTCACCGCCCAAGATGCACGCGGCTGGTTCACGCATTGCGGGTTCCTGTGCCCCTTCATGCATTTTGAAAACGGCTGTAGCGTGCTTTATCATCCGTTTTCTACGTCGGCTCCAAACACAGCGCAGAGGAATTTGGCGCGATCATGAATTACCTAGTACAGGAGTTACGCACCGTGAGGGCGTCTGACCATCTTTTGGATGAAGGAGGTCAGGGCGTGGTCGGCGAAGTGGCGCTTGAACTGGTACCAGCTACTGATTTGTCCATCAAAGCGGCGTTGTTCGAGCTTGAGGAAGGCACGTAGCGAGCAGAAGACGTGGTTGCAGATCGCGCCTTTCCAGCGCACGAAGAACCTGCGCACGTGGCAGACTTCCTTGAGCGCGTGGTGATAGCACTCGATCTTCCATGGCAGGCTGCGCACGTGCCGGAAGTGGCCGAAAGCGATCTTCAGGCGCTTTTTTTTCGTGGGTCGCTTTGGGCGTAGTGCCTCGCGGTGCCGTGTTTGTCCACCGTGCGAAACAGCGTCACAA
>CAXTQD010000401.1:0-4267 GCA_964246175.1 uncultured Chthoniobacterales bacterium
ACCCGCCGGCGTCGACGTTTGCTCCCGGCGTTGGTGGTCGGCGTGCCGGCGGTGCTTGTCGGGCTTCTCCTGCTCGTCGTCGGCACGCGCTGGTGGCTCGACCGCTTCCTGCGTTCGGAGGACTTCCGGAAGTTCCTCGAACGCAAAACCTCCGCGGCGCTCCAGGCCGAGGCACGGCTCGAGCCGCTCCGCTGGGACGGCGCCGAAGTTTACACCGCCGGGCTGGACGTGCGCGCGTCCCGCCACGGACCCCTGACTGCCTTCAACGCCGACCAGGTGCGTGCGGCGTTTGACCTCGGTGCGCTGTGGCGGCGGGCGTGGCGGGTGGAAACAGTGGATGTCGAACGCATCCACGCCGAACTCGGCATCAACCCCGCCGTTCAGAACGCCCCCGACCAGCCCAGTCCCGAACAGGTCGGCCCTCCCGGCTCGGACCAAAATCCGCTGGCCTTCCTGCTGCCCCGGCGGATGGAGGTCGGCGAAGTGCACGTGTCCGACTTCACCCTCGGCTGGCAGGGCGGCGGCCTGCGCGACACCCGGCTCAAGGCGCGAATGCTCGGCGACGTGCGTACCTGGGAGATCGAAGGCACTGGAGGCACCCTGGCGCAAGCGGACACGCCGGGGGTGACACTAGACGATTTTGAGGTGAAGACCACGCGTGACATTCTCTTCATCACACGGGCCAGCGGACGACCGGAAGGCGGCGGCCGGCTGGAACTTTCCGGCAGCCAAGCACTCACCGGCAATTGCGCGCTCAACCTCGCCGTCAACCTCGACGGTGTGCCAATCGGACCTTTCTTGCCGCCGGACTGGCGCGGGCGATTCCAGGGCAAAGGCGCCGCCCGCGCGCAGGTGACGGGTTCATCTGACGACCGCCGACGCTGGCGGGCCACTGGTCACCTCGATCTGTGCGAGGGACAAATGGAGGCACTCCCTGTCCTAGACCAGCTCGCCGTCTTCTCCTCCTCCATGCGCTACCGTCGGGCGGTGGTGCAGCGGGGCGGGGCGGATTTCACCTGGGCGCCCGACAACCTGGAAGTACGTAACCTCGTCGTGGAATCCGAGGGTCTCCTGCGGGTCGAAGGTGGATTCACGGTGCGCGCGCGGCTGATCGACGGCACGTTTCGAGTGGGCGTCGCAGTTTCCAGCGTGCGCTGGATCAACGACCTGGGCGCAACAGTCTTCAACCTCCCGCAGCACGACGGCTACGCGTGGACGACGATGCGCGTGACCGGCCCGGTGGACCACCCGCACGAGGATCTCACCGGCCGACTGGCGGCGGGCGCAGGCGCGACGATCCTCCAGAAGGCGCAGCAAGGCGGCGATGCCGTCCTGGACACCGCCGGCTCATTGCTCGACCTGCTCAAGAAGCATTGAGATCACTCGACCTTGAAGTTGGCCCCGCGCCCGGTGGTCCACGCTTGCTCGATGCTCGTCTGCAAACTTTGCAGGTCGCTTTTGGAGGCGAGTCGGTATTCGACCGTGTGGGCGTGGGTCGTGGTCGGGTACGTCTTGAAGACCTTCTGCCAAACGGCGTCGGCAGCCCCGCCGTGCGCGGCAGAGAGGTCCTGCGCGTGCTGTTGAAGTTGTTCGAGGGTGGAGGCTGCCGGCGAGTTCGTGGTTAAGGGCTCCAGGTATTAGAACCGCGCCTCCACCGTGCTCGCGGTCGCGACTGTGACCTCCGTGACCCGCGCGGCGCCGTCCACGACATACTCGTGACTGCTCACGGATATGACCGAGCGCAACGCACGAGGTACACCCCGCCGGGCAGTTCGCAACGCCACAGTGCGTCCGGCCGCGAAGTGGACGAGGACTGCGGCGTCGCGCTGGCCGCCGGTGCTTGCGCAGACGCTTTTGCACCGAGCAAGCAGAGACACGCTGCTATGGTCGAAAGGAGCAACGCCCGCGAAAGGGTGGGGATCATACGGGCATGGTGACACGACCGTCGAGACTTGTCCCGCGAGAACCAAGACGGTAGCGCCTCTCGTGGTCACGTAATCTCCGGCTACGTCATGCGTCGACCATCCTTGCAGCGAGCGCCTGAGCCGTTGTTTCCAAGTCGCTCGCGGCGGTCAGGTGGATAGTTTTTTCAAAGGCCTCGCGCCGAAACCACGTCATCTGCCGCTTGGCATAGCGTCGGGTCGCGCCTTCGATACGTTCCAGACACTCAGCGCGCGTGGTCTCGCCAGCCAGGAACGCGGCGATTTCAGGCAGGCCAATCACGCCGACGGCGGTGTCAGAAATCGTCTCGCGCAATGCCGCCCGGACTTCCTCGACACAGGGTTCCTCCAACAACGCCGCCGCCCGGCGCTGGATGCGTGCGGCGAGTTCGTCCCGGTCACGCACCACGAACGCACCGCGCACCGTCTGACTCGCCTCCTGCCAAGCGGTCCGTTGTTCCGAAACCCGGCCGCCGGTAAGCAGGCAGACTTCCAGGGCACGAACGACGCGGCGTTTGTTGTGCCTGTCGAGCGTGGCCGCCGCGACAGGGTCCAGCGCTTCCAAGCGTGCCAGCAGGTCTGGCAGCGCGGCTTCTTCCAGCTCCGCGCGCAGTTTCGGTTGCGCCGGGGGCAGGGGGGACAAGCCATGCGTGAGCGCCTTCACGTACAGTCCGCTCCCCCCGACAACCAACGCCGGCCGGTCCCGTGCCGCTAGGTTTTGCAGGCAAGTGACGGCCTCTGCGCGGTAGCGGGCCACGTTGTAAGACTCCGCCAGCGGCACGTGCCCGACCAGGTGGTGCGGCACGCGCACCCATTCCTCGGCGGAGGGTTGGGCGGTCAGCCCAGCGAGCCCGGCGTACACTTGGAACGCATCCGCGTTCACGATCTCCGCGCCGCAAAGCTCCGCCGTACGCACGGCCAGCGCGGTCTTGCCGACCGCCGTCGGGCCGACAAGGTAAAACGGCTCGGGCACAAGCAAAACGGCCCGGCACTTCGCGTGAGGTGCCGGGCCGAGGGAAAGGTAACGCGATGTGAAGGGAAACTCAGGCCGCGAAACGCGGTTCGCTGCGTCCGTCGTGTTGGTCGCTGTTCTTGGCGCCGCTGACGACGAGCTTACGGCCGAGGAACTCCTTGTCGTGCAGTTCGCTGACTGCGCGCTTGGCTTCTTCCACAGACTGCATCTGCACGAACGCGAAGCCTTTGGAACGCTGCGTCTGCTTGTGGCTGACGACTTCCGCGGTGACCACTTGGCCCACGCCGCTGAAGAGTTCCGAAAGGTCGCTTTCGGTCGCGTCGAAGGACAGGTTGCCGACGTACAACCGCGGACTGGTTACTTCGACGGCCTCGGGCTTGCGCACGCTGCGGCCCTCACCGCCGGACGACGGCTTCGCACGGGGGATGGATTCTTCCGGCGTGCGCGTCGACGGGGTATCAGACGGCTTGCGAGCCACGGCCGACTTCTTGGAGCCGCCGGTGAACAGGGAGACGACCTTCTGCCAGAAAGTCGGCGTAGGTGCCGCGCTCCGGCCGCCGCCGGAAGAACGCCGGTCGTCCGAGTAGCGGCCCGAGCGTGATTTGCCCCCGCGGCGCGAGCCCTGGGTGGAGGTAGAGGAATAAGATTTCATCAGTGGAGTCAAATGTGGAATGTCTGAACGTTAGGTGGCTGGCAAAGCCTGCCGCGCGGGGCGCACCGTTCTTCCCTGTCCCCCGCACATCCTGCGGCGTCGAGCCAGAGGGGGCGGGGGAGAAAGGAATGCTTTGCCGGGTGAGATCGGACCCCGTGGCGGGAAGGCTCTGCCGGCCCCGCGGAGAGTCTCCGCAAGGCCGCGTCGGCACGCGGGACGGTCTGGTGACGGCGCAGGGTTTCCGGGAGCGGAGCGCGGCGAGCACGACCGCGGCAACCACCAGAGACACTGTCCGTTTGTGACGAAGAACCGTCCGACGTAAACCCATAGGAACGCCCGATCTGCCCCTCAATATGAACGCTCTACCCTCGATGGCAAGGCACAATCGTCTTGACGACCGTGCAGGGAAGTGCCTCCACACTACCTGAAACTTACTGTGTCTAGGCGAGGCTTCTGGGCTGGGCCACATTGGTGGCCGGGCGCCTCCAAGAAGCTAGGGTCGGTTTTCCGTGACGTTCCCTAGGTTTCCTGGTCGCGATACAATGCGTGCTAGCTCGTCTGGTGGCCGCAGCAGTTCTTGAACTTCTTGCCGCTGCCGCAAGGGCAGGGGTCATTACGCCCGGCTTTCAGGGGCTCGCGGCGACTCGGAATCTCGAGCTTAGGCGGGGCGTTCTCGGCTACCGGGAGGGCAGCGTTGGGAGC
>CAXTQD010000402.1:0-3387 GCA_964246175.1 uncultured Chthoniobacterales bacterium
AGCCGGGCGTCCACGGCGGCGGGCGTTTCCGGGGCGACGCGGCCGGCGAGTCTGCCGCGCAACGCCTCGAAGGCGGACACCAGCACCTGCGCGTCGCGCACGGCGGAGAGTTCGCGCCCGGCGTCGCGGGCGGCGGCGTTCTCGCGGGCGAAGGTTTCCTCGCCTAAACCCGCCCGGGCCAGCCGTAGAAGCGCGCGCAGCCTCTTCAGACCGCGGCGCGCGTCGTGCACGGCCGCCTCGGCAGGCGTGTCGGCGTCGGGACGGCCGGCGAGGGTGGCGAGAGCGTCCGTCAACCGTTCGCGCGCAAGCCGGACGACGTTGGCGGCGACGCTCTGCGCGGACACAAACTCGGGGGACGACAACATGCTCCTCCCAAGAAGCCCGGGCCTCCAGCAAAGTCAACTACCTCCACGGAACGACGTTGGCAGCCCCCGGCGCGTGAGCGTTTCGTTGCGGAACTCCGGGTCGCCCGTGATCTCGCGTCCGAACCACGCCAGCGGCTGGAACTGCCCCGCTGCCGCCTCGTCGGGGAACTCGACCTCCACCACCTGCAAGCCCGCCAGCGCATCCTCGTAGAGATCGACTTCCAACGTCAGGCCGTCGGGGCCGGGGAGTTCGCGCCGGGTCTTGCGCAGGCGGCGGCCGGCGGTCAACGGCCAGAGCGCGTCCCACCCGTCGGCGGGCAAGGGGAGTTCGACCTCCGTGCGCGCAAGGCTCCCGCCGTGCTTGACGGTCAGGAAGGTCTTGTCGTCCTTGCGACGCACGCGGACCTCGACCCCTTCCGGGGTCAGGGCCAGGTAGCCTTGGACGATGATGCGCCCGGGGGCATCGGCGAGTTCCGGCGGCGGGGTGACAAAGAGGAATTTACGTTCGATCTCCATGTCAGAGGAAGGCGCTGGCTGCCAGCGTGAGCAGGGCCGCTATTGTTAGTGGGCAGCTGCCGGCTTGTGGGCGTGACGACGCGGGCAGGTTGGCCTCCAGCTGTTCCACGTACCTCTTCGCTCCCGCCAAGTCCTGGCCGGGTTGGAGTCCGCGGCAGAGCTTGATGGCCGCGATCTTGCCTTGCACCAGCAAAGCTTGGACGATCCGTGTGTCCGCGTCGTTCGCAGGAGGGCTGGCCGCCGGCGACTTGGCTCGCAACGGAAATCCGCAGTTCGGACAAGCGGCGGCTTGGTCAGACACCTCGTGCGAACACTCCGGACAGGAGATCAGGGCCATGAAAAAACTTAGTTGCCCGTCAGCCCATCCACTCCGGGTGGTGCGCCGTGCCGTCGTAGTGTTCGCTGACCTTGTAGCGTTCGTACTTGCCCTCGGCCGCGGCGACGCGCGTTTTGTCGAGCAACGCGGCCACCTGCTCGCGGTTCAGCGGCTGGTACGTGCGCATCGCCTCGCACGCCTGGTCAAGGTACTCGAACTTGTCCATGCCCGTGATGACCGTCGCCACCGGCAGGCTCATCGCATAATGTAGGCAGTCCACGGGCGGCACTGTGTCGCTTTTGAGCAGATCGCCGCAAGCCATCGTCTTCATCGCCAACACCGCGACCCCCCGCCGCGTCGCCGCCGGCACCACCGCCCGCGCGAACGACCGGAAATGCGCGTCCATCACGTTGAGCGGCATCTGCACCGTGTCGAAGTGGAAATCATGTTTGTCGGCCACCGCGAACATGTGCAGGTGCATCGCCGGGTCCTTGTGCCCGGTGAACCCGATGAACCGCACCTTGCCCGCCTTCTGCGCGGCGACGACGGCCTCCATCGCCCCGCCCGGTGCGAACACCCGGTCGGCGTCGCTCGTGCGCAGGATCTCGTGGTGTTGCAAAAGGTCCAGGTGGTCGGTGCCCAGGCGCGCGAGGCTCTCGTCGATCTGCCGGGCGGCGGTCGCCTTGTCTCGCCCGTCGATCTTGGTCATCAGGAACGCCTTCGCGCGGTAGCCGTCACGCAGGGCCTTGCCCATGCGCTCCTCGCTGCGTCCGCCGTTGTAGTCCCAGCAGTTGTCGAGGAAGTTGATCCCGCGGTCGAGCGCGGTGCGCACGATGCGGGTCGCCTCGTCCTCCGAGGGCGCGACGAGATCCGCGCCGCCGACGCCGATCAGCGAGACTTTTTCCCCGGTGCGGCCGAGCGGACGGTAGAGGATGTCCCCGCGGTGGGTCTGCCCGTGCGCGGGTCCTTCGAGCAGGGGCAGGGGATCGTTTGCTTCCTCCGCGAAAAGCCCGTGGCCGGCGGCGACCGAGGCGGCGGCGGCGGCGGTGGAATGTAGAAAACGGCGGCGGGTGATCTTCATGTCTATTTGACGAGGTGATAGGTGGTCTTGAAGACGAGTTTGCCCTTCTTGCTGTCGATGCGCACGCGGATGGCCCCCGTGTCCTTGCTGCCGCCGGCCGGCGTCGCGGTGCCCTGGACGCCGCTCTGGTTGCCGTTCGTGCTGTTGGCTTGGCCGCTGAAGTCCACCGCCTGCCCGGCGGCCAGCTTGCGCAGGGACTCGTTGGAGAGCGTGATGGTCAGCTTGCCCTGCTCGCTCGCGAACGACAGCGGCGTCACGTCCACCTTGTAGCCGCCCTGCCAAACGTCGCCCCCACCACGCGTGAGTGGATCGACGCTGAGATGCGCCTTGCCAATGGGAGCCGGGGCGGTGGAGGAGTCGATGCGCAGTTCGCGCGGGGAGCCATCCTCCGCGTGGAGAGGCGCGGCGGCGGCACAGACGGCGAACAGACAGGCAAGGAGGGTTTTCATGGCAGGCAAGGACGACAAGGATTTCGCGCCCGGACCGTCTGCCGGCCGACAAAATTGGACGGAATCCTCTTGGGTGCCCATGCCGCTCCGATCTATGATACGCCCATCGGGACTCTCTTGAATAAAGACCCGCGCGCCCTCCGTCCAACGGGCGAATCGTGCAATGGACGTGAAGGAACCATCAACGACGACGCCTGACGCCGACGCCGACGACGCACTCACGGGACCCGATTCCGAGAGCCTGTTCGAGCGGTTCGGTTGGCTGTACGCCTTTTTCCGTGAACGGCTCTTCCGCGACGACACGGAAGGCATCTCCGCGGCGCTCTGGCCCCTGGGCGCACCGCCCGCCGGGAGCCGCTTCCTCGAACTCGGCTGTGGCCCGGGGTTCTACTGCTGCCAGTTCGGCGAACGCTTCCGCGACCTGCGCGTGCTCGGCATCGACCGCTCCCGCCAGCAGCTCCGCCGCGCCCGGCGCAACGCCCGCACGCGCCACCTGGAGAACGTCACCTTCGAGGAATCCGACGCCCTGCGCCTGGCGCTCGGCAACGGCAGCGTGGACGCGCTCCTGGCGGCGCGTCTTTTCACGATCCTGCCGCAGCGCGAGGCGGCGATGGCGGAGATGCACCGCGTCCTGCGCGAGGGCGGGCGGTGTTTCATCGC
>CAXTQD010000402.1:3397-4256 GCA_964246175.1 uncultured Chthoniobacterales bacterium
CGGCTGCGGGCGACGATCCCGCTGCGGGTCATGTGGGCGGTGGCCAACCTGATGTCGATGGCGGGCTATTCGCGCACGCGCGCCTACCGGGAGCCGCCCAGCGCCACGGTGCTGACGCCGGGGCAGTTCGGCGCGCTGGTGCATTCGCAGCCGTGGCGGGCGGTCACGCGCTGGCAGGACGCGTACTACCAATACGCCATTTGCGAGAAGGGCTCGGCCGGTGCCCTGCCGGCCGCCGAGCCACCGGGCGACGATGACTACGCAATCTGATGCTTCTGAAACCGCTCTTCGTCCCTCTCGCCGCCACGTCGCTCTGGCTGGCTGCGCCCCACGCTGAGGCGTTTACCAAAGGCAAGCCGCAAAAACCCGGCACCGAAAACCTCAAGCCGGGCGACTACATCTGGCAGCCCGACGCCGCGCCGACCGGGGCGCTGGACATCGTCGTCAGCCTGGGCAAGCAGCAGCTCTGGGTGTACCGGGACGGCGTGCAGATCGGCCGCTCGACGATCTCTTCGGGCCGGCAGGGATACGAGACGCCCAAGGGCGTCTACATGATCCTGGAGAAAAACGTCTCCCACCATTCCAACAAGTACCACGAGGCGTCCATGCCCTACATGGAGCGCCTGACCTGGGGCGGGCTGGCCATCCACGCCGGCAACACCCCGGCCAAGCCCGAGTCGCACGGCTGCATGCACGTGCCCGAGGATTTCGCCAAGGCCCTGTACGGCATCACCGAGGATGGGAATACTGTCCTGATCGTGGACAACGCGCCCACCCCGCAGGATGTCCCGGGGGTGAATGCGCTCTTTGACGGCCCGGCCGCGCCCGCCGCGCCACCCGCACCGACACCCACGCCGGC
>CAXTQD010000403.1:0-4221 GCA_964246175.1 uncultured Chthoniobacterales bacterium
CGCCGGGTTGCTGCCGAAAAGAACGACCATCGCGACGCTGCCGCAGCCGAAGAGAATGAGGAGAATGGTGCCGAGAAACTCGGCGGTGAATTCCTGTAGTTTAGTGAACTGTTTCATGGGGGGAGCGGGTCTGTGGGGTAGTTGGATTGCAGGCTTCCCCAACACGGCACAGAGCGGCCTGCCAAGGCATTGGCAGCCGTGTGAAGTCGCGGGGGGAAGTGACTTACTACAAACGGTTTTATCCCCGCTGAACACTTTGTCAAACAAGAATGAACATTTGTTCGACTTTATCTTTCGGGCTCGGCGTTCGATGGTGCCGCCATGGTTTCCCGCAGTAAGAACGAAGCGCGCAGCAAGGAGCAAGGCGCGCTCGCGGTGCAGGTCGCGCGCCTCTACTACTACCAAGAGCTGACGACCGACGCGATTGCCAAGGAACTCGGCCTCTCGCGGCCCGCCGTGTCGCGGCTGCTGACGTTCGCGCGCCAGAGCGGACTAGTGGCGATCACCGTGCGCGACCTGCCGGGGGAGCCGCCGGAGTTGGAACGCAAAATCTGCGCGCGCTTCAAGCTGCAATCCGTCAAGGTGGTGCGGGTGCCCCCGAGTTCGCGGGAGGACGAATGGTTACAGCGGGTCGCCAGCTTTACGGCCAGCCATCTCAACACGCTGATCCGCTCCGAGATGACCGTCGGCATCGCCTGGGGCAACACACTCGACGCCGTGTCACGCCAACTCTCGCCCAAGCACTGTGCCAACCTGGACATCGTCCAACTCAACGGCGCCAGCTCCACTCGCTCGGTCAACAACCACTACACCGGCGACATCTACGGCCGTTTCGCCGAGAACTACGGCGCGTCCACGCACCTTTTTCCCGTGCCGGCGTTCTTCGACTATCCCGAGACCAAGCGCGCCATGTGGCGGGAACGTTCGGTCCAGAAGTTAGTGCGCCAGATGAAGCAGGCGGACCTGTTCGTTTACAGCATCGGCGCGGCGCACGCACACGTCCCGAGCTACGTGTACACGGGTGGCTATTTGGAGAAAGAAGACTTCCAAGAAATCACGCGGCAAAACGTGGTGGGCGACATCGCCACGGTGTTCTTCCGCGAGGACGGCAGCTTCGACGGCATCCCGCTCAACACGCGGGCCAGCGGCCCGGATCTTTCGCTCTTCCAGCGGGCAAAACACTCCGTGTGCATTGTCTCCGGTTTAGGCAAAGCCAACGGCCTGCGCGCCGCCCTGCGCGGAAAGCTGATGCGCGAATTGATCGTGGACGAACCGACCGCGCACGCCTTGATGCGCGAGTGAGGGTGAGATTAGAGCGAGAGCACGAACTGCCCCGCCGCATCGTCCCGCGCCTCTTCCGATGCTACTGATTCAGCCGAGGGCAGGAAGCGTACCCCGACGCCCAGGAGTCGCACGACCCGCTCGGCCGGAGCACGCCGCCGCCAGCCTTCCTCCAAGAGCGCTCGGTAGGTGTCCAACGCTGGCTCGACGCCGCCACGCTCGACACTCGTGTGCGAAAAGTCCGCGAAGCGCAGCTTGACGAAAAGCTTGTAGATCGGCCGGCGCTCGGGCTGCTTTTCGAGGTCGCGCAGGAGGTCGGCGTGGAGTTCGTCCAGCCGCTCGACGCATTGCTCGAAGGTCGTCAGGTTGGCGTGGAAGGTGTTCTCGTTGGAGAGGCTCTTGCGCTCGCGGTTGGGCTCGACGGGGCGGTTGTCCACTCCGCGGCAACGGTCGTACAGGTCCGCGCCGAACTTGCCGAACTTCGCCTGGAGGTCGGCGCGCTCGAACGCCTGGAGCTGCCCACAGGTCTCGACGCCGAGTTCGGTTTCGAGGCGTTTGGCGGTGACCTCGCCGATGCCGTGGATTTTGCGCGCGGGCAGGTCGAGCATGAACCCCGCGACGGCCGACGGCTTGATCGTGTATTGGCCGTTGGGCTTGCGCAGGTCGCTGGCGATCTTAGCGAGCATCTTGTTGGGCGCAATGCCGGCGGAGGCGGTCAGGCCGGTGGCTTCATAAACCCGCGCGCGGATTTCCGCTGCCACCTCCGTCGCCGGGCGGTCGTGGTGGGTCACGTCGAGGTAGGCTTCGTCGAGAGACAAGGGTTCGACGAGCGGCGTGTACGCGAGGAAGACGGCACGCACCTTCGCGCTCTCGGCGCGGTAGAGGTCGAAGCGCGGACGCACCAGCACCAACTGCGGGCAGCGCGCCAACGCCATGAACGTCGGCATCGCCGAGCGTACACCGTACTTGCGCGCCTCGTAGTTGCACGTCGTCAACACCCCACGCCCGCCCACACCGCCGACGCCCAGCGGTCGGCCGCGCAGTTCGGGCTGTTCGCGCTCCTCGACGGCCGCGTAGAAACAGTCCATGTCCACATGGATGATCTTGCGCACGGAGGAAGTTTACCGCTGAGCAAGGCTTTCGGCGAGGAAGGAAAGCGTGCGGCGTTCTAGCCAGTTCGGTCCGTGGGAGCGGAGGGTTTCGACGAAGCCGACGTGACCGCCGTACGCGGGTGCTTCGAGGAAGAACCGCGCGCTACCCTCGGCCTCGACGACCGGGAAGCACTCGCGCGGCAGGAACGGATCGTCGCGGGCGTTGAGCAGGAGCGCGGGCACGTGGATGGCAGGCAGGAACGGCCCCGCGCTCGCCCGCGCCCAGTAATCGGCGGCGTCGCGGAAGCCGTGCAGCGGCGCGGTGTAGCGGTCGTCAAACTCCGCGAACGAACGGACGCGGCGGATGCCGTTCAGATCGAGTTTACCGGGGAAGCGCAGAGCCTTGGCTTCGACCTTGGCGACCAGCGTTTTCAGAAAACGGCGCAGGTAGATACGGTTGCTGCGGCGATGATCCAATTGACGCGCACTGGCGGCGAGGTCCACCGGCGCGGACACCGCCACACCCGCAACGATGGCCGGGTGCGGAGACACTTCGCCGAGGTACTTGAGGGTCAGGTTGCCGCCGAGACTGAAGCCGATGAGCGCCACCTGTGCGTAGCCGGCTGCCGCGCGCGCGACGACGCGGCCGAGGTCACCGGTCTCGCCGCTATGATAGAAGCGCAGGAGCCGGTTCGATTCCGGCCCGCAGCCGCGGTATGTCCACGCGAGTGCGTCCCAGTCGGCCGCGTTCAGGGCCGCCGCCATGCCGCGCACGTAACCTGCCGCCGAACTTCCCTCTAACCCGTGTGAGAGGATCGCCAAGCGCGCGTGGCCGGCGCGCGACCAGTCAAGGTCGAGGAAGTCGCCGTCGGGTAGTTCGAGCCGTTCGCGCTCGTAGCGCTCCGGGTGGCCGCGGCGGGCGACGGCGGCCCAGACCGTTTGCAGGTGCGGGTTGCGCAGCCAGGGCGGCGGGTGGAACCCGGAAGCGACGACCGGCATCGCTTTGTTACTTTATCCCCGCCACCTGGAAGCCCTCCGCCTCCAACGCAGCCCGGATTTTGGCGGGTTGGTCGCCCTGGATTTCGACGGCCCGGCCGCGCACCGTCCCGCCGCAGCCACACACGGCGCGGAGGGTGCGCGCGACGTTCTCGATGAACGACAGCGGCAGGTGCGTGGCGAAGTCGTCCACGACGATCACGGTCTTGCCGCTGCGGCCGGCGCGTTCGCGTCGCAGGACGACGCGTCCCGGCTTCCAGTTTGGCGCGGCGGGTAGCGGGATGGCTGGTACCGGCGCTGCGGGTGCGGTCGGGATGTCCAACCCACCCAACGCTGCCGCCATGCCGGCCAGCGGCGTCTGGTCAGATTGCGTGGGGACTCGTTTCTTCGGGTCGGGGCGCATGGTGTTCAGGCGTCCCAGGAAGGTTCGTCATTCTCCTCGACCTCTTTCGCTTGCTCGCCTGCCGGGGCGAACAGGTGGTCGAGGCTGTTGCCGGCAGGCTCCGGCTTCGCAGGCGCTGGCCGTTCACCACCACCTTGGCCGAGGGAATGCAGCGCGTGAAGCTTCTCGGCGATCTTGTAGTGACGTTTCATCCCACTGTCGAGCAACGCGGCCGAGGGCACGTTCTCGATGAACTCCGCGAAGTTGCGCTCCGCCCCTTTGCGCAAACGCTGCTGGCCGGCCTTCGACGCCCAGTATTCCTCCTCGACGGACGACAACGCACGACCGGCCTCGTCGGGACCGAGGTTTTCACGGCGCGCGAGCACCCAGACCAGTTCCGGGTCGGTCGGCAGCGTCACCGGGAAGGGTACGAACGGTGCCTGTGCCTCACCGTCGCCCTCCCCTGCCCCC
>CAXTQD010000404.1:0-4174 GCA_964246175.1 uncultured Chthoniobacterales bacterium
CTGCGCGCGGCGGAGTACGGCCGCACCGTCGTCGTCCTGACCATCGACCCGGCCCGCCAACTCCTGCGGCCCGTGTTGGAGGGCTTGCTCAACGGCGTGGGTGCGGCCGTCAGCCAGCAGCGGCAGATCATCGGCCTGAAAACCGAGTCCATCCAGGCGCGCGAACTCCGCACCATCGACTACCTCTTGCCGGGCATCCTGGCGCTAAGCATCATGCAGCTTGGCCTCTTCGCCACCGCGCAGCCGCTGGTGGCGCTCCGCGTCCAGGGCGTGCTCAAACGCCTTAGCGCCACCCCCCTTCCGCGCGCGACTCTCCTGACCGCCTACATCGCCTTCCGGTTGACCATCGCGCTCTTCCAGACGGCGCTGACCGTGCTCATCGGCCGGTATGCGTTCAAGGTGGCGATGATCGGGAGTTGGTGGCAATTCGGCGGGTGGATCTTCCTGGGCACGCTGGTGTTCCTGTCCATCGGCTTTTTCATGGCCGCAGTCAGCAAGAACGAGGAAAGCTGCATCGCCATCGGTAACGTTATCAACCTGCCGATGATCCTGCTCTCTGGCGTGTTCTTCCCGGTCAACCACCTCTCACGGGTGTTCGACTTCATCATCCCTCTGGTGCCGCTCAACTATCTCGGCGACGCCCTGCGCCAGACGATGGTGGAAGCCCCCCCCATCCACTCGGCCCTGACCAACGGCCTCGTGCTCAGCGCCTGGGTGCTCGTGATGACCGGGCTAGCCGTGCGGTTTTTCAGTTGGGAGAGCCGCTAGGACCGCGTCGCCGGTACTTCCACGCGAAGCGCGGCATGTAAAATCCCATCAGCGCGACTTCCTCCACGATCCGCCAGCCGACCCGCACGAACTCCCCCACCCCTCGCGCCGCACGGAAGGTTTGCCGGCACGCGCGCAGGTAGTTAAGCGCCGTGACGTTCACCTCCGACAACGGCACACCCCGCTTGCGCGCCAGGTAAAACGACGACTCTTGCCCCCGCGCCCAGCCTAATACCCCACCCACCGGCCGCGGTGGATGGGTGATCAGCGCCTCGGGCACGAAACGGTACTCTTCCCCCGCATCGTCGAGCCGCAGGCGGAAATCCACGTCTTCCAGATGCGGGTAAGGGAACCCGGCGTCAAAACCGCCGAGCCGCTCGAAGAGCGCCCGCTCCACGGCGAGGTTGCACGACCACAACAGCCCGCCCGTGTCGTTGCCGGGTGCTTGCTCGAACGGACCCATGCGCTCCACGCCGCTGTCCGTGCGTCCTTCCAGCACTCGGCAGCCGCCTGCTCCAGCGTCGATCTGCCGAGCGAAGGCTGCCAGCCAATCCGGTTGAGGCAGGCAGTCGTCGTCGGTGAACACCAGCCAAGGCGTCGTGGCGTGGGACGCGCCAAAGTTGCGGTTGGCCGCCGGTCCGCGTCGTGGACCCTGGAGCCACCTTACGTCGGGATAGCGGCCCTCTACCAACGCGCGGGCGTTCCCTGAGGGGAGGCCGTCGTCGGAGACGATCACCCTATACTCGGCAGCCAAGAGGGCTTGTGCACCGGGCGCTAGCCGATCCAGGCAACGTTCCAACAAATCGTTGCGCCGACAGGTGGGGATGACGACAGTGAACTTCGGCGATGTCAATCGGGAGGCAGGAAAAGGTTTTCCTACCCTCTAGCCATTTCTACGCCAAGCTCCCCGTGCTCAGGCGTCGACGGAAACGGACTTCGCGGCAGGACGGGAGAACAACCGCGTCCAGACCGACTGCAAGCGCGACGGCTGGGGCTGGCGGCGGGCGTTGAGGGCCAAGCGGCGGCCCAAGGCCAAACCAATCGCAGGGTCGGAA
The DNA here is from genome assembly GCA_964246175.1 of uncultured Chthoniobacterales bacterium. Classification (GTDB taxonomy): domain Bacteria; phylum Verrucomicrobiota; class Verrucomicrobiia; order Chthoniobacterales; family SZAS-18; genus CAHJWO01. Next base: position 1,824 of record CAXTQD010000404.1, read on the forward strand.
GTCAGCGTGTGCGTGATCATGTTCGGAAAATTGTATTGACTAATACGTACAAAGAACCATCAGCGGTGGTATTGGGCTGCTCCGCCAGGTGAAAACCGAGCGCATCCAGCTCGGGCTGTGCTGTTTGCAGTCACCAGATTTTTGTCCCGAGCGCGGCAAAGTCCCGCTTGTCACCGCCGGCCGCGTCGCGTACCGTGCGGGGTCCTGATGGCGACGAATAAATTCCCCGCCCAAGCCGAAACCATCGAGCGGGTACGGGCCATTCTGAACTTGTCCAACGAGGCGCTCGCGGCCGAGGTCGCCGTGCGCCCTGAGACGATGCAGAAGTACGCCGCCGGCTATCAAAAGGCTGGTGACAAGCTCATGCACATCATCGCCCGGCTGCCCGAAATGCGCGCGGGCGGCCCGGTTCGCCGCGAATTAGTGCAGCCCGCGGCGATGGCTATCGCCGCGAACGGCCCGCGCGACGTGAAGCTCGACCCGCCTTCCACGCAGGAACAACTTGCCGTCGTCCTCAAGGAAGGCACGCTCGACGAGGTTCGGCTCGTGCGGCAGGTGGTGGAAACGCTTCACCGCCAGATCGACGCCCGCCGTCAGCCGCCGGCGCTGCCCGCTCTGGGCCGCGGTGCGCGAGGCACTCTGGTGTTCAACGGCCGGCCGCGTTTGCTGCCGGCCCTAGGCTACATCCCGGCGGGCTGGCCGCAGGAAACGGTGGCGCAGCAGGCGAGTCAGTTCGTGGTGGTGCCAGAGGACGAGTTCCCCGAGGCGGACTACGTGCTCAAAGTCCAAGGCGACTCCATGGTGGACAAAGACATCCATCACGGCGATTGGGCGGTGATGACCATCCGACGCGAACCGCGGGCCGGCAACGTCGTCGCAGCGCTCGTGGACGGTGCGACCACGCTCAAAACGTACGGGCTCGACGAACGTCAGCGACCCTTCCTGCGTTCGGAGAACCGCGCGTACCCGCCGGCCATCGTGCCGAGGGACGAGATGCAGGTGCAGGGCGTGATGTTGGGTAAGCTCGAAGACCGACCGGCAAAAACGGCTGCACCGTTCTGAGGCAGTGGTTTGGGCAAAGAAAAGGGCTGCCCCTGAAGAGGCAGCCCTCCTTTGAATCAAAGGCTGACCGTTAGTTCAGCTTGTCGGCGTAGTACTTGATCATCGCCGGGTCAATGTCGCCGGGCGCGCCGAGTTGCGGCTCCTCGTCGAGCACGGGCCACGGGTAGCCCTTCGGCATCTCTTCCTTGACCACGAGTTGCTGGCCGTCCTCGGGGTGCGGCCCGTTCCAGATCTTGGCGAGTTCCGTGTAGTCCTTGCTCTGGTGGTACATGATCGTGTGCAAGCCCTCGTTCTTCTCCAGCTTGGCGGCCTCGGGGAACTTCTTGTTGCTCACGTCCGGGATCGGCAACAGTGCGCCGACGTTGGCGCCGGTGAGCACTTCGAGCGCCTTCGCGTAGGCAACGACGTGCACGCCGCCGCGCACCAGCAAGTATCCGACCGCCGCACGCGCCACCGGATCATCGGTGGACTCGTACGCACGGATCTTGCCGGCGCGCGCACCGCATTCCAGGAAGAAATTGTGCAGCAGGTCGAGCTTCAGGTTGCCGCTGTTGAACACGTTCGCACCGGTCCAGTAGTGGCCCATCGAGTCCATCGGCAGCGCGGTCTGGGCGCTGGCCGTGTAGTGAGGCGAGAGCCGGTAGTCGCCCGTCTGCTTGAGCGGAGCCGGGTCCTTCGAGCCGTTGTCTTTAAGATCGTTACGGTCGTCGCGGGGGGTGACGCCGCTAAGCATCAGGTTGATCGCGCAGGTCACCGCCTCGATGTGGCTATACTCCTCGGCGGCGATGTTGGAGATGAGGTCGTAAAAAGGCCTGAAGTGCTTCCGTCCCCGGAAATTAAAGGACTGGAAGGTGTAGTTCATCAGCGTGGACATCTCGCCGAACTTGCCGCCCAGCAGTTCCTGCACGGCGGCCGCCCCTTGGGGGTTGGGGCCTTTGGACTCGGGGAAGTCCACGGTGATTTGGTCGAAGCGATAGATCATAGGAATCCTAATTACGCTGTCACCCCCCGCCCCGGTTTCCACGAAATCGCATCCACCGCAGGGTCTTCCCGAGAACCCACTCCTACCCTACGCGATGACTGCCCCCACCTTTTCTAACCCCTCCGGCGACCACACCCCCGGCGGCGTGTTCCTGCTCGCCGGCGAACTGCCGATCCATCGGCTCGGCTTCGGCGCGATGCGGATCACCGGCCCCGACGTGCTCGGCCCGCCCGCCGACCGCGCGGATGCCGTGCGCGTCGTGCGCCGTGCAGTCGAACTCGGCGTCAACTTCCTCGACACCGCCGAC
>CAXTQD010000405.1:0-2476 GCA_964246175.1 uncultured Chthoniobacterales bacterium
CCACGTACGAATCTCCCTCCGCGGGCGGCGTCTCGCCGTGGGCCTGACCACCCGCAAGCCGCCGCAGGAAGCGGCCCGCCCGGTGGAAGAACGATGGATAGTGGCGGCGAGTTGGCTTGCTCATGGATGCCAACCAAACTGCCGACCTTTTGTTAATGGATGATGTGGCCGGTCCCGGTATTTTGTTAGGGAACGGTTAATTTTCCGTCCGCCCCTACTTGCGGCTCTGCGCGGCGAGGTTGGCGACGACCGCCACCAGTTCGGCCGGCTCGACGGGCTTGGGCACGTGCATCTGGAAGCCCGCCCGGAGCGCCTTCGTGCGGTCCTCGCCGCGGGCGTACGCCGTCACCGCCGCGGCCGGCGTCCGGCCGCCTTCCTCCGGCGGCAGCGCGCGCACCTGCGCGATGAGCGAATAACCGTCTTCCCCGGGCATCTCCACGTCGCTGAGCAGCACGTCGGGCCGCTCCCGCCGCACCGCCGCCAGCGCGTCGGCCGCCGTGGGCACAGCCGTCACGACCGCCCGGCAGTGGGTCAGCACCGTTTCGAGCAGCTTGCGCGCGTCCGCGTCGTCGTCCACCGCCACGATCCGTACGCCCTCCAGTTCGCCCTGGCGCTCGAAGATCGCCGCCGTCGGGCCGGCTGTCACCGTCGGGTGCGCGCGCTCGGGCAGCACCCCTACGGGGGCGTGCACGATCATCACGGGCAGGGTCACCACGAACGTCGCTCCCTTCCCGAGGCCGTCGCTGTAAACGGCCACCGTGCCGCCGTGGAGTTCGACCAGGTGGCGTGTGATGCCCAGGCCCAACCCGAGGCCCGTGTGCTGGCGCGTACTGGACGTGTCCGCCTGCGTGAACCGCTCGAAGACGTGCGGCAGGAACTCCGGCGCGATCCCCTGGCCCGTGTCGCTGACGGTCAGTTCCACCTGCGAGGCGACCCGCGCCAAGCGCACCTGCACGCGACCGTTCTTGGGTGTGAACTTCACCGCGTTGGAGACAAGGTTCCACACGATCTGCTGGATCCGGTCGGCGTCGCCCGACACGGGACCTGCGCCCGGGTCGATGAGCACGTCCACGCGCATCGCCTTGACCTCGGCGGCCGGCATGACGCTCTGCACGGCCGCGCGCACCACGTCGGGCAGGTCCACCGCGCGCAGGTTCAGCCGCAGCTTGCCCGAGATGATGCGCGACACGTCCAAGAGGTCTTCGATGAGGCGCGACTGCACGAGGGCGTTGCGCTCGATGACGCCCACCGCCTCCGCCGTCATCGCCGCGTCCATGCCGTCGGTGCCGAGCAGCCGCGCCCAGCCGAGGATGGCGTTGAGCGGGGTGCGCAGTTCGTGGGAGACCGTGGCGATGAACTCGTCCTTGGCGCGGCTGGCGCCCTCGGCGGTGTCGCGAGCGGCCTGGGCATCCCGCAGGAACTGCTCGCGCTCGGCGTCGGCGGCGCGCTTGCTGATAGACAAAGCGATGGTGTTCGCGACGAGGGCGAGTGAGCCGAAGGTCGCCTCGGAGATCTTTTCGCGCGAGAACATGGCGAGCACCCCGTGGAGTTCGCCCTCGACCAGAAGCGGGTACCCGGCGAAGGCGACCATGCCCTCGCGCCGCGCCCAGTCCTGGTCGCCGACGCGCGGGTCGCCGACGACCTGGTTGGTGAGGTGCGGGGTCTTCTCGCTGCCGATGAGACCGATCTTGAACTGTCCTAGCGGCACGCGGCTGTGGGGGCCGTCGAGGTGGGTGTACTGGCCGGCGCTGACGGCGAGTTCGAGCGTGCGGGTGCGGGCGTTATAGGTCCATACGCGGGCGAAGGCCGCGTTGGCGTGGACGACGAGCGCCTCGGCGCTGCCCTGGAGCAGGTCGTGTAGGGTGCCGGTCCGGGTGAGCACGCGACCGATCTCGCCTTCGAGGCGGGTGAGGCGGGCACGCTCGACCAGCGCGGCGGCGTTCAGAGCCTCCCCGGCAGCGTCCGGCGCGGTGCCGCCGAGGACGGAGACGAGGCGCTCGCGTCGCCGACGGCTGTTGCCGCAGAAGACGCTCACCACGATGCCCTCGACGGTGAAGATGCAGATGACGACGTACTGCGACAGCGTGTGCGCAAACGGCGCGAAGTGCGGCGAGTAGAAGTACAGCAGCGACGCCGCGGCCGACAGACCCGTGGCGAGCAGGCCCGGTCCCATCCCCCCGTACCAGCCGCCGAAGAGCACCGCCGCGAAGAAGACCAAGAAGAGCGGCCGTTCCGGTCCGATGGCGGGCTCGAACGCGAACTTGATCCCAACCGCCACCACCACCGCCAGCACCGCCACGACGTAACGCGAAATGGAGCGGCGGAGCGGCATGGATGGTCGGCGGGAACGCGGAACGACCCCATGCACTCTAACCCACGCGCGGCTGGCCGTCCAATCACCCCACCGCGATGAGCCCCATGCCCACCAGACCCGTGATCGCCACCGTCTCGTGGCACTCCACGCCCACGCGCCAAC
>CAXTQD010000405.1:2486-3256 GCA_964246175.1 uncultured Chthoniobacterales bacterium
CGGTGAACGTCTTTAAGTTGCTGAAGTCGTTACGCCCGAGTCCCTCGTCCGCACAGAAGAGCAGCACCTGCCCGCCGGAGCTTCCCCCACGACGCACCGCGCGGAGCACCTGCACGCCATCCACTTCCAATTCGCCTGCCAGGTCCTCCGGCGAACGCGGTCGGCCTGCGCCCAACGCCCGGTCGCGCCGCGCCCAGGCACCGGGATCATACACCACGCGGGAAGCGCGCAGGGGCTGGGCGTCGAGTTCGGCGTGCACGTCGGCGTCCGGGTCCGCGTCACCGTCCCAAACCCGCTCCGTGCGTACGGCCCCGGCGACGAAGAGCGCCAGCGTGCGCCGCAGCCGCTCGCGGTCGATGACGCCGCGCAAAAACGTCACCTGCGCCTGTGCCCAACCCGCCCCGGCCTCTTCCCGGCCAGCGTCTATCTCCACGGCCAAGCCTTGGCTGGCAACCCGCTGGGTGACGAGCCGGTGCGGTGGATGGCGCAACGTCGGAAAATCCGCGCCGAAATCCATCGCCTCCTCGTCCACCAAGCCGAACGTCGGCCGGTCGCCGACGTAGTCGTAGAGCGGGTACTCGACGAACCGCCCGCAGTTGGCCGGCACGTCGGGCGCGAGGAAGCGGCGGAGGGCGTCGAGCCCCGCCGCGGCCGGGTCGGGATCCCGCGTGGCGTGTTCGCTCAAGGGGCCGTGCGGCGTGAGTCCCCCGGGCTCGAAGCCCGTCACCCGGCCATGGACAAAATGGTGGTCGGCCGCGGCGATGTCGAAC
>CAXTQD010000405.1:3266-4174 GCA_964246175.1 uncultured Chthoniobacterales bacterium
CCGAGTAAGCGGGCGGCCAGGGAGGACGTGTTCATTCAATCCTCGTTCAAAAAGGGTCTTCCGGACGCACGGCGAAGCGCGGGTCGCGGTCGCGGCGAGCCTGGTGGCCGGCGGCGCTGAGGGCGAGTTGGCCGGCGAGAGTCGGATGGGTGCCGGCGTCGATCATCGCCTGACGGCGGGCGAGCACGGCAGCGGGCTCAACGCCGACCGGCAGGCGCGGCAGGGCGGCGGATGGGAGCAGAGCTTGGTAGGGTCGACAGTGTTTCATAGGTCAGCGTCGGAAGAGGACAACTTTCGTCTTGGACAAGGAGACGTTTGCTGCCATCTTGAACGAAATTGAACGGCATCTGAACGATACGCAAGTGAAATCTGAACAAAACTTGACAAACTTTAACAGCCGCGTCGAGCACCTGCGGGCGGTTTCCGGGTGGAGCTACGAGGCTATCGCCGACGCGCTGGAAGTCTCGCGCACGATGCTTCACTACTACCGTAAGGGCATCCACCCGCCCGACGCCGGCATCCTCCTGCGCCTTGCCGCCGCCGAGGAACGCACCGGCATCAAGCCACCCTTGGCGCGTGACTACCCGCTGCCGACCGACGGCCGCACGGAGGGCGAAGGCATGGACCGCCAACTCCGCTGGCTGCGCGGCCTCCTCGCCCAGCAGCGCGAAACCGCCGAGGCCGCCGCGCGCCACCTGCACGAGATCGAAGCTTGGGTCGCCGAGGCCGAGTTGCGCCAGGAAGCGGCGGCGGAGCGTTCCCGCCCCGTGCCGGCGCGGCGCGGCAAGGAAAAACGCGCCCGCCGCAGCCCGGCCGCGGCGGCGGCTGCGTTGCTCCTGCGCGACATCGACACGGTCAGCCTCCCCATTTTCGGCAACCTGCCCGCCGGCTGGCCGCAGACCAGTGAG
>CAXTQD010000406.1:0-4157 GCA_964246175.1 uncultured Chthoniobacterales bacterium
GACGTAGAGCGTGGCAAAGGCGTCCGGGGTACGCAGGTAGGAAAAGTACACCTGCGCGGGCGCGTCCTGGTCGAGTCCGCCGCGCCGCACGTCCCCCACGATCCCGATGATCTCGTACGCCGTCCCGCGCGGCGACAGGACCCGGCTGCCCAGAGCATCGCCGGCCGGGAAGAAGCGGCGCGCGAACTCCTCGTTGACCACGAGACACGGCGGCGCGCCGACCCCGTCGTGCGCGTTGAACACCCGTCCCCGCCGCACCGGGATGCCCAGCGTGGCGAAGCACTCCGGGTTAATCGTGTCGAAAGCGGCCGATTGGCCGAGCGCTTCGGGTGCGTCCGCCGACTGGCCGGGCCGCAGGAAGCTAAAGCTCTCATACCACGAGAAGGGCGCGGTGGTGGTCAGGGCCGTGCCCCTGACGCCCGGCACGGCGTTGACGGCTTCCAGGAGGCGGTGGTAATACTCGGCCGCCTGCGCGTCGTCGGCGGCACGGGCGGGTGACAGCGAGAGATTGATCATCAACGTGCGTTCCAGACGCATCCCGGCGTCTGTGCGGAGAGCGGCCAGCCGGCTGCGGCCCATCAGGCCCGCGCCCACCAGCAACACGAGCGCGAGCGCCACCTCGGCGACGACGAGCGCCGCCCGCAACCGACCCGCCCCCGGTCCTTCGGGGGCTCCGCGCCCGGCGGAAGCACCGAGCGACCCCGCCGGGTCCTGCCGGGACGCCGACCACGCGGGCCAGAGGCCGGTGAGGATTCCAGCCAGGGCAGCGGTCGCGACCGCAAACATCAAGACCGGGCCATTGAGCGTGATGCCGTCCTGCAAGGGCGAGTAACCTGCGGGCAGCAAGGCGGCGACGGCGTCGATCCCCCACGCCGCCGCCAGGACACCCAGGCCGGCCCCCAACGCCGCCAGCACGAGGCTCTCGGTCAGCGCGTAGCAGATGATCCGTCCCCGGCCCGCTCCCAGCGCGAGACGCACACCGGTCTCCCGGCGGCGTGCGGCGGCGCGTACGAGCTGGAGATTGGCCACGTTGGCGCAGGTGACCAGCACCACGCAGCCCACCGCGCCGAGCAACAGCCAGAGCGCGCGTTCGGCGGTGTATCCGATGAGCAGGCCGCCGGCTAGCGGGCGCATGTCCAGGTGCCAGTCCTTGTAGTGCGCCGGGTCGTTTTGCGCGAGTTGGCCGGAGAGCGTCGCCAGGTCGGCCCGCAACGCCGCGCGGCCGGGCGCGCCGCCGTCGGCGAGCCGGGCGGTGGTGATGTAGCGGCGCGCCGTGCCGGGAGCCAGTTCCGGGCTGCCCTCGACCAGCGGCAGCCAGACCTCGCAGCCGTCGTTCAGGTCCTTGAAGTCCGGTCCCATCACGCCGACGACGGTGCGCACCTGGTCGCCGAGGGTGATCGTGCGGCCAACCAGGCTCTCGTCGGCGTGAAACTGCGTGCGCCAGAAATGATCGCTGAGGACGACGGTCGGCGCGGCGGTCGCGGTGACATCCGCGGCGTCGAAAAAGCGTCCCCGCGCCGGCGGTAGTCCGTAGACGCGGAAGTAATCGGCGGTGACGAGGCCGACGGTGAGTTGGGTCGGATTCGGTACGCCTGTCAGGTTCGCGTAGTTGTAGCCAAACCCTGCCGCGGCCACGACGCCCGACCGGGGATCGTGGCTTAACGCCCGCAAGGCTTCCGGCGTGAGACCTTCGAAGGTTTCTCCGGCGGAGAGGGTGGAGTTTCCCATGCCGACGTGGACGAGTTCCGCCGGATGCGGATATGGGAGAGGGCGCAGCAGCAACGTGTAGACCACGCTGAAGATCACCGTGCTCGCCCCGATGCCGAGCGCCAGCGACCCGGCGGCCATGGCGGTGAAGAGCGGTTGGCGTGCGAGGGCGCGGGTGCTCTGGCGGAGGTCTTGAAAGAGGGTGTGCATGGAGGAGGGTGAAATCCGGCTGCGTTCAGCGGCGTTGTCCAAGGCAGGGTTGCCTCTCGGAGGCAATCTTAGATTCTGCCGAAAGGCGGTCTTCCGGACCAAATTTGGGCTGCCTCGGAGAGGCAGGCTTACCTTGATGGCGCCAGCGCCGTTCCATCGCCCGACCCGCCGGCGTGTCGAACCAGCCTGCCAGCCGAAACCAGAGATCCGCGTCGTGCATCTAATCTAGGCGGTTAATGCCACCGGGGCTTCGGCCGGCGCGCCGGAGTTCTGGTCGTCCACGACGCGGCCGTCGAAGAGTTGCACCGTCCGATCCGCACGGTGCGCGTAGCGGTCGTCGTGCGTGACCATCACAATCGTCGCGCCCCCTTCGTGCAGCTCGCTGAGGAGATTCATCACGGCCTCGCCGTTGCGGCTGTCGAGGTTGCCCGTCGGTTCATCGGCCAGGAGCACGCTCGGACTACCCGCCAGCGCCCGCGCCACGGCGACGCGCTGCTGCTGGCCGCCGGAGAGTTGGTTCGGCAGGTGCCGCCCGCGGTGGCTCATGCCCACGCGGTCTAACGCCTCGTTGACCCGGCGCTTGCGCTCGGCGGCGTGCACGTCGCCGCGGTAGGTCAGGGGCAGTTCGACGTTCTCGGCCACGGACAGGTCGCCGATCAGGTTGAAGCTCTGGAAGATGAAGCCGATCTCGCGGTTACGCAGCCGCGCGCGCTCGGCGAACGACAGCCCTTCGACCGGGTGACCATTGAGCCTATATTGCCCCTCGCTCGGCGTGTCGAGCAACCCGAGGATGGACAGAAGCGTGCTCTTGCCGCAGCCCGACGGGCCGGCGATGGACACGTATTCGCCCGCGTGGATGTCCAGGAAGATGCCGGCGAGCGCGTGGGTCTCCACCTCGTCGGTGAGGAACACTTTCTTCACCCCGTCGAGATGGATGAGGCTGGCGGTGGCGGTGGTCGGTTCGGTGTTCATACGGAGCGATGTTTTCTGTTCCTCAATCCAAACGAATCACGTCGCTGTTTTTGTCTGAGTTGCTGGTGTCGGAGAGGATGACGCGGTCGCCGGCCTGGAGCCCTTCGCGGACTTCCACCGTGCTCAGCGAACCACGCCCAAGCCGCACCCGCACGCGAGTGGCCTCGTTGCCGTCGGGCGTCAGCTTGTAGAGGTTGACGTACGCGTCCTCCTGTCCGAACGCGGGGCGGCCGACGACGAGCGTGTCGTCGATGTGTTCGAGTTCCACGCTGCCCTCGACGCTCAGGTCGGGACGTGCGCCGCGCGGCAGCGGATTGTCGCCGAAGGAGATGTCCACGAGCACCGTGCCCGCCTGCACGGACGGGTCGACGCGCGAGACCTTGCCTTGCGCGACCCCGTTGCGGGTGTCCACCTCGGCGGGCTGGCCGGGCATGATGTCGCGCGCCTGGGTCTCGGGAATCTTGACCTGCGCCTTGAGCCGCGCGGGATCGGCGACGCGGGCGACGTTGGTGCCGGCGGTGATGCGCTGGCCGACCTCCACGGGCACGATCTGGAGGACGCCGTGCATCCCGGCGCGCACCTGGAGGGCGGCGAGCTGGTCGTGGCGCAGCGCGGCCTGGGCTTTCGCGCCGTCGAGTTCACCCTGGGCGACGGCGAGCTGCGGATCGATGGACTGGCGGGTGAACTCCACACGTTGCTTTTCGATCTCGCAGCAGGCGACCAGTTCCTTCGCGGTGATGCGAGACTTCCGCAGTTCCACGTCGGCGATGAGGCCCTTTTCGGCGAGCTTCTCGTTCACCTCGACCTGCGCGACGGCGGTGTCGCGGTCGCCCTGGGCCTTGGCGAAGGCGCTCTGGCGTTCGAGCGTCTGGCTTTCGAGTTGGGCGCGCTGGTTGACAAGCTTGGCCTGCGCGGTCGTGACGGCGGCGTCGCCGTCGAGGACGGACTGCTGGAGTTCGGGGTTGCTGAGTTGGAGGATCACGGTGTCTGGCTCCACGGCCGCGCCGGGGAACACCACGATGCGCTCGACCCGAGCGTCCGTGCGGGCAGCGATCCACTGGATGTCCTCCGGCACGAGTGTACCGAGGCCGCGTACCTGGCGGACCAGCGGGCCGCGGCGGACGGTGTCCAGCGACACGCCCACACGTTCGACGCTTGGCAGCGCCGGCTTGAGCCGGGACAGCGCCACACCCACCACCGCGAGCGCCAGGACGCCGCCCCCTGCCAGCAGCCAGCGACGTCGGCGGCGCGCCGCGGCGATCTTGGGC
>CAXTQD010000407.1:0-3894 GCA_964246175.1 uncultured Chthoniobacterales bacterium
CATGCTAATTCCCTGCTGATTTGGCAGGCTGCGGCGATGAAACTCAGCCGCGAACAGTACGAACGCATCAAGGACTGCTTGCCACGCCAGCGCGGCAACGTGCGCGCGGGCAACTTCGTGTTGCTCAACGCGCTGCTCCACACCCTGGAGCACGGCGGCAAGTGGCGCGGACTGCCCAATGGGTTCGGTCCTTGGCACACGATCTACACGCGCCTGAACCGCTGGAGCAAAAAGGGGGTCATCGAACAGGTGTTTACGCGCCTGCAAGAAGAACAAATCCTCTTGATCAAAATCAAGGTCGGCTCGCTGGATAGCACGAGCATCAAGGTCCATCCCGACGGCACGGGGGCGCGAAAAAAAAGGCGCTACAGTCCATCGGCAAAAACCGGGGAGGCTGGCACACCAAGGTTCTTCTGGTTTCCACGACTGATCGCCGCGCCCTGAAGCTGGCCCTCTCGCCCGGCCAAGCAGGCGACGCCCCCCAAGGCCGGGAGTTGCTGCGGGCGCACGGACCCGCGCCTTTTCCCGGTTGTCCCTTGTGCATGGACCGCGCCTACGAGGGCAACGAAACGCGCGCCCTGGCCTTGGAGTTGGGCTTCACGCCCGTCGTGCCGCCCAACCCCAACCGACTGGAGCCTTGGGAGCATGACCGCGTCACCTACCGCCGCCGCAACGAGGTTGAGCGCCTCCACCGCTGGCTCAAGGGCTACCGGCGCGTGTTCACCCGCTACGACAAACTCGACCTGATGTTCCTCGCCTTCGTCTATCTCGCGCTCATCTTCGATGCCCTGCGCTACTGTTAACAGGCCCTGATATAAAAGCCCATCCGAAAAACCTGCGCGCTTTTGCTTGCGCCGCTGGCGGAACTTCGGCCGAGTACATATTCTTTCTGAGACTCATCCCGCCGGGCTACCTTTTGCCGCGCTCACTGGGGCTCGAAGCGGGATTTTTCGGACAGGTAGTGAGTCCAGCCGGAAAAAGAGGTGGCGGCCGCACCGCCTGCCTGCTCGGTGCGGCCGCTATCTTCGTCGATTCGCCTCTTTGTCAATGACCGCGTGTTCCCTGCGGATTCGCCCCGGTGGAGCGCGATCCAGGCATACTCTGCCCACCCGGGTCGGCATCTGGGTTGACAGGAGTGCCGCTGCTATGTTTGAAGTTGCCGTTGCTTCCGCTGGTGCAGGCACCGAGCATTGAGAGACTGCACAAGGCAGCTACCAAGAAGATTTTGGTACGGATGTTAGTTTTTATCATGGTGTGTCTATTGGTGTGTTGGGTTCCTGCTTTGGTGATCTGTGTCGGGAGACTTGCGGTTAGTCACTTCCAGGGCGGGCGAGGCTGCATGGAGGCGCAAGGCAAGGTCTACCGAGCCGATTCGTTCGGAGCGAGCACGATGAGCTTCTCTGTTTGCATGTCGCGGAAGCTGTGCGGAATGCCGCCGACGCCCAGGCCTGATTCGCGCAGGCCCGCGAAGGGCATCCAGTCCACCCGGAAGGCCGTGTGGTCGTTGACCATCACCGCCGAGGCGTCCAAGCGTGCGCCGACCCGCAGGGCCACGTTCACATCGCGCGTGAACACCGCCGCCTGAAAGGCCCACGGCAACGCGTTGGCCCGCGCAACGGCCGTGTCCAGATCATCGTAAGTGTAGACGCACGCCACCGGGCCGAACACCTCGCGCTTGCTCAGGCGGCAGTCGTCCGGCGGGTCGAGCAGCACCGTCGGCGCGTAGCACGTCTCCGAAGCGGCCCGGCCCCCGGCGATGAGCCGTGCGCCGCCGTCGATGGCTTCCTGCACCCACTCTTCCACCCGCGCCACCTCGCGGGGACGGATCAGCGGACCGACCTCGGTGTCGGCGCTGACCGGGTCGCCCACCCGCAATCCGGCAGCCAGCTTCCCCAGCCCAGTGGCGACGGCGTCCGCCATCGAACGATGGGCAAACACTCGCTGCACGGAGACACAGACCTGGCCCGCGTGGTAGAAGCCACCCTTGGCCAGCTTGGGCAGGGCCGCGTCGAGGTCGGCGTCCAGGGCCACGATGACCGGGGCGGCACCGCCGTGTTCCAGAGCGCAGCGTGTGCCCGGCGCCAGCCGCGAGCGCAAGGTCCAGCCGACGGCGGCGCTGCCGATGAAGCTGAAAAATCCCACCCGCCGATCCGTGACCAAGGGCTCGGCATCCTCGCGCCGGGTCGTGACCAGCGCCTGCCCCCATGGAGCGGGCAGTCCGGCCTCGCGCAAGATCTCCAAGAAGGCGAAGCAGGAGAGCGGCGTATCCTCGGCGGGCTTGACGATGAACGGGCACCCGGCCGCCAACGCCGGGCAGACTTGGTGGACGATCAGGTTGAGCGGATGGTTGAAGGCGCTGACCGCCACCACGACGCCGACCGGCTCAGTCTGGGTAAACGCCACACGGCCCTGCGAGGCCGCGTTGAGGTTCATGGGCACGACGTGACCGCCCCTGCTGCGCAACAGTTCCGCGCAGTTGTGAACTCCGTCGATGGCGCGCGCCACCTCCGCGCAGGAATCCACCAGCGGCTTGCCGCCCTCGCGGGCCGCCTCCAGCGCGAGGGACTCGGCGCGGGCTTCCAGCAGGACGGCGGCTTTCCGCAGGATGTCGATGCGCTGCGCGGGCGGCAGCCAGCCGTCGCGGTTGCGGAACAGCGCGTGGGCGGTGGCCAGGGCGTGATCCACCGTCGCGGCGTCCGCCGTCTCGACGGTGGCGAGGAGCGCGCCGTCGAAGGGCGCGCGCACCTCCAGGGGCGGCGTGGTGGATGGTGGCGCGCCGGGCACCATCCCGGCGACGTGGCGGAGCGAAGGATGCTTCATAGCGGCGATGCCATCTCCTTGAACTTTTGGGTGAGCTTCATGTTCTCGGAGTAGTCCACCGGGCAGTCGATGATGCAGACCGTGTCCTGCGCCAACGCTTCCCGGAGCGTGGGCAGGAGGTCTTGCGTGGAGTGGACACGGTAGCCCTTGGCTCCGAAGCTCTCGGCGTATTTGACGAAGTCGGGGTTCTTGAACTCGACATGGCTCGGGCGTCCAAAGTGACGCAGTTGGTGCCAGGTGATGAGTCCGTACTCGGAGTCGTTCCAGATCAGGACGACGAAGGGAGTGTGCATCCGCAGGGCGGTCTCGATCTCCTGCGAGTTCATCATGAACCCGGCATCCCCGGTGACGGCGACCACCTTGCGCTCCGGGTAGGCGAGCTTGGCGGCGACGGCCCCCGGCACGGCAATGCCCATGGAGGCGAAGCCGTTGGAGATGAGGCAGGTGTTCGGGCGTTCGGCGCGGTACATGCGCGACATCCACATCTTGTGCGCGCCCACGTCCGAGATGGCGATGTCCTCCGGGGCCAGGGCCTCTCGCAGGTCCCAGACAATCTTTTGCGGCTTGACGGGGAAGCCGGTGGCGTGCGCGTAGGCGGCGCGGTCGGCGATGATAGCATCGCGCACGGGCTGGAAGGGTGCGGTGCGCTGCGGCGTGGCGCGGAGCGCGAGGGCGCGCAGGGAGTGGGTCAGCTCGCCCAAGACGCCGACGGCCATCAGGTAGTGCTCGTCCACCTCGGCGGGCAGGGCGTCCACGTGGATGATGGTTTTGTCCTTGCCCGGGTTCCACATGTCCGGGTGGTACTCGACCATGTCATAGCCCACGCAGATCACCACGTCGGCCCGCTCGAAGGCGAACCACGGCAGGTCGCGCGCCTTCAGCCCGATGGTGGAAAGCGAAAGCTCGTGGGAAAACGGCAGCACGCCTTTGGCCATGAACGTGTTCGCCACGGGGATGCGCAGGACTTCCGCGAAGGTCACCAGCGCATCGGCCGCTCCCTGGCGGATGACGCCGTTGCCCGCGAGGATGACCGGGAACCTGGCGTCGGAAATGAGGCGGGCGGCCTGCTCGATC
>CAXTQD010000407.1:3904-4147 GCA_964246175.1 uncultured Chthoniobacterales bacterium
GTAGGCGCGGCGGACCTCGATGGGACCCTTGAGGGCCGGCGCTTCGGCAATGTTCTCAGGGAAGTCGATGAAGGTCGCGCCGGGTTTTTCGGTTTGGGCGACCTTGAACGCCTTGCGCACGATCTCGGGCACGATGGCCGGGTCGAGCACCTGCGTGGCGTACTTGGTGATAGGCGCGAACAGGTTCACCAGGTCGAGGATCTGGTGGCTTTCCTTGTGAAGGCGGGTGGTCGCGCCCTGGCC
>CAXTQD010000408.1:0-557 GCA_964246175.1 uncultured Chthoniobacterales bacterium
CGGTGGGGCGGTTCAAGGCCGCGTCGGCCAACGGTGCAGCCCGGAACCCCGCGACGATTTCGCGTGCCTGCGCCGGGGAATGGACCCACGCGCCGGTGCGCTCGAACACGGCCTCCGCCAGGGTGGCCTTCGCTCGCGTGTCGGCTAGGACATCGCGGGGCCAGCCTTCCAGAGCATCGAGCGAGTGGAGGATCGCCGCGCACCGGGCGCGGGATTGGGAGCGCACCGTCACCAGCTTGGAAGCATCCGTCCCGGGAGGCGCCGACGCGGTTTCCGCGGGTCCGATCCAGTCGTCCAGCGCCATCGTCCGGCCACGGCACGCCGCCAGCAGGGTCGCCAACGCCGGGAACGCCGGCAGTCCGTGGGGGGCCAGCCATTCGAAGATCGCTAATAGCTCGTCGCGGAACACCACCGTGCCGCCATCGGCCGTCCACGAGAGCACCGCGCCATCCTCGGTCCAGCGCCAAGGTTCGCCCGAACCGGCGCGCAGGTAGGCCAAAGCCGCTGCCTGCTCATTGGATGCCGTGCTGGTCGTCATGCCTCGTGGACCGACAGGC
>CAXTQD010000408.1:567-4146 GCA_964246175.1 uncultured Chthoniobacterales bacterium
ACAGGCTGCCCCTGGCCCCTTCGCGGGTCAGGCGCGCCGCGCTCCGGCCGGCCGGGACCATGGCCTCGGCCGGGATGATCGAGACCGGCGCATGCTCGTCCGGCCACAGGGCAAGTTCGTCGGCCCGCAACCCGAGGAGCCGCCGCACCACGGTCGGGTCCACCGCCGGCTGCCACCGCCACCCGGCCGGGATGAGGACCCCGGCCCGGGAAACCAGCCGCGTTCCCGGCAGCGGTGGCAACGGCTGGCCGAGTACGAGGACCTGCGCCGGGCCGAGGCCGTCCAGTTCCATCGCGGTGGCCGCCGCAAAACGCAGCGGGCGCAGGCGCACGGCGGGAGCATTCTCCGCCCAATGCGTCCAGGTAGCGAGACCGAGCAGGAGCGCGTCGGGAACCGCCTCCGCCCCTCCCCGCACCAGCCGTAGGGTCAGCTTGTCTAGCGGGGCAGCCGACGGCAGAAGAGCGGGTAGCTCCACGCGCAACCAGGACCGGAGGCCCACCCATTCGGCGTCCTGCGGCAGACGCGCACACGGCACGCGGGCTCCCGGCACGCGCAGGGTCCCGTCCGCCGACAGGTCGAAACGCTCGGTGGCGGGCAGAAGGGCTGGCAACGTCGCGCCCGCGCCTTCCGCGACCGGTCCGCGCACCCAGATCGTTTCCCCGACGGTCGCCACCTCCACCCCGGCGAGGAGCCGCAGGGCGGCCAGCGCGTGACGGTCTTCGACCGACAACCGCACGGCCCAGCCATGAGCAATCCCGTTCATCCGTGTGGGAGGCCCGGCGACACCGTCCCCGCCCCGGCAAGGCGGCCCCAGAGCGCGCCCACGCGCCCGGCCAGGAAGTCACGCGCCTCGGCGTTGCGAATCCACTGGCAGCGTCCATCCAACAGGCCGAGCCGATCGTGCAAGGCGGCGAGGGCCGCCTCGTCGGGTGCCCCCGCGTCCAGTTGCCGGGTGATGGCGTCGAGTTCGCCGGCCATCGTCTCGGCGTCGGGTTCGCCGTCCGCGTGGGCGCGGGGATGGTCCAGCCGGGCGTCGGCCGCTTCCTGTGCGAGCGTGTGGCGGACCAGTTCGGCGATCACCTCGCTCTGTTCCTCCCGGTCCCAGATGAAGTGCAGGACCCACAAGTCGCTGCGCCGCGCCTCCAGTCGGCCGCAGAGCAGGGCGCTGGCGGCGATCATGCGCTGGAGCCGGACTGCGCGCCGGTCGGAAACCACGATGCCGGCCGCGCGCAGTCGTCCGACCAGTTCGAGGTAGGGCGCTCGCACCGCACCGAGTTCCACCTGTCCGAGCAAGGCCCGCAGCCGCCCCAGGTCCTCGAAGCTGACCGTGGTTTCCGGGACCGCGCCCGCTTCCAGTCGCCAGCCCGCTTCCAGCACTTCGCCGAGGCGTTCGGTGGGCACGGGGCCGCAGTGGACCCGCATCAAAAACCGGTCGAACAACGCCCGCAGCGCGTCGTCCTCCGGCAGGTGGTTGCTCGCCCCGACGAAGAGCAGCGCGCGGAGGGGCCGCGTCTCGCGCCCGCGCCGGAAGACCCGCTCGTTGAGCGCCATGAGCAGGCTGTTGAGAATCGCGCTGTTGGCGTTGAGGAGTTCATCCAAGAACACCATGGACGCCTCTGGCAGCATCCCCTCGGTGTTCGTGACCAGTTCGCCTTCGCGCAGGCGTCGGATGTCGAAGGGGCCGAAGAGTTCGCTCGGCTCCGTAAAGCGCGTCAGGAGGTAGTCAAACGTGCCCCCGCCCAACCGTCGCCCCAAGGAATGCACCAGCGCGCTCTTGGCGGTGCCGGGTGGCCCGAGGATGAACAGGTTCTCGCCGGCCACCAGGCAAACCCCGAGCAGGTCGATGATCTCGTCCTTGGCGACGAAGTCGCGCTTCATCGGGACGAGGATTTCGTCGGCCAGCCGTTGGCCGAGTGCGAGGAGAGCCGGGATGTCAGCGGTCATGGCGACAGGGGAAAGGAAGCGGTGATGTCCGCACGGAGCAAGGGAGCAAAGTCCGGACCGAGCGTGGCGGCATGTTGACCCAGGCCTGCCTGGACGGCGGCCCGGGCACCTGGGTGCTGGATGCGGTCCGTGTCGCCGTGCTGGATGATCCGGTCGGCGTAAAGTTGGCGCAGACCCCGGTGGCTGAGGATCGTCTCGACCTCGGACAAGTTTTCGAGCTTCAGACCGGCGATACCAACCGAAGACAAAGGCCACTCCAGGGCGATCCGCACCAAGGCGTCCACCAGCGGGTCCCCGGCTGCCAGCCGGCGCGCCGTGGCGAGCAGATCGGGCAAGTACCGCAGCACGAGGTCCACCGAGTAGTGCGCTTCCGGCGAACGCTCCTGCGGGCAGGTTGACGCCAGGGCGCTCGCCGTCGCCTCAGGGGAGACATCACGGCAGACCAGAAGCTGGCACGCTTTGTAGAAGATCGTCGCAGCCCACTGCACGGCCGGCAACGACAGGGCCGGCGCTTCGCCCGGGAACTCCAGCCGCTCCCGACGATCCAGTTCCAGGACGAACTGCGTCTCCGCGTCGTCCAGCCGGTACTCGGGGGCATCCGGACCAAACGCGAGCACGGCGGCGTGGCCGGATTCGACCAAGTGGCGCAGGAACGTGTTCATGGCCAGACTTTGTGGACACTTCCGCGGGTCGTTTTGACCTTGGTTGGGACCATCTTTCCTTTGGTAGCGACCGTGGCTGCGACCAGGTAATCTGGTTCGTCCGGGTCGAAGGGATGCACCGATGTCACCGTGGGCTTCTGAAGAGGCAGACACTCGAACTCGACGCCGTGGCTGGTCAGACCCACCGGATGAATCGAGTACCGACAGCCATCCGGAAAATCTTTCTGGCGCTTGAGGAAAGGGAGGATGTCCCGCTGGGTGTCACTGTACTCGCGCACGGAGAGTGGTTGGCGGCCTGCGCTGACGACGAGGAGCTTTTGGTCATCGTCACCTTTGTAACCTGCGTAGGTCAAGAGCAACAGGTGGGTCTTGGGCTGGTAGGAAACAGCGACCGTGTTGCCCTGAGGCGAGCTGAGGTTGAGGCCGAAGTCATGGCTCCAAAGGATTTTACCCCTCCGGGTGCGAACCTCGACGAGCAGGCGGCTGGCGTAATCCCAGTCCGGGTCGTCTTCGTTTACCTGCACGCGGATCGAGTCGCCGGCGTCGGATTGTTTGTGTTGGGCAACAACGACCGTTCTTTGCAGCTTCAACGACACTCGAAGAGGGGCCGACCCGGACAGCAAGAAAGGAACCTGGTGGAACTCTGCCGCACTCATCGTCGGCAACGGTGACCAAAGAAGCGCAAGCAAAAGGATTGTTCGACGGGAGAGCATGCGGCTAAGTCTGACGCCTCCAAACTCAGCGACCCTGTTCAACGTGCCACCGCCCGTCTGGTCTTAGCCGGCCGCATCATCCGCGACAGCTCGTCGTCGGGCCACCGCTTAGCGACGACATCGCACAAAAACAACGCCACCGCCAATCCCGCCAGCCAGGGCCAGAGTTCGGCGGCAGCCTCAGCGGTCCTTATATCGTCCTTCAACAGGTCACCCGGCGCGGGGTCATACCGCCCGCCGGTGCCGAGGCTGACCCGGGT
>CAXTQD010000409.1:0-3377 GCA_964246175.1 uncultured Chthoniobacterales bacterium
AACCTCGGCTTCAACCGCCCCGACACCTTCGACGCGCGCTTCTGCCGGTTCTGGGGCGTGGACTTCGACGCCCTGACCGCACGCACACTGGCTGGTGGCAGCGACGAGGAAATCTTCGACGCGACTTTCGCTGGCCGACAGCCGTTCAACGACGAGCACGTCCGCGTGTGGAACGGCTTCCTCGCCAAGCGTGGTTGGCGCGACGAGGCTTCGGCCGAACTCGCCGACAACAAGCGCGCCCTAGGTTTTAGCGATCGCGACGATATCCTGACCTACGTCGATCTCCACGACGCCGACGAGGGCCGTCAAGTGCAGAGAGAATGGCAGCCGGAAGGAACAGGCTCCTTCGCTCCGCCTCCCAAGATAGCTCCGCCACGAACGGAAGTGACGAGCAAGCCACCCGATCCCGTCTCGGCGCAGATCATCACCTTCTTGCGGGAAATCGGCTTGACGGTCACCGCCAGTAAGTTGCCGATGCCCGGCATCCAGATTCAGGACGGCGGCCTGCTGATCGACGAGACTCAACTCCTCCACCCCGGCGACCTACTCCACGAGGCGGGACATCTCGCGGTGAAGCCCGCCGACAAGCGCGCCAGAACCGGGGCCAACGCGGGCAAGAACATGGGTGAGGAAATCGCCGCGATCTGTTGGTCCTACGCGGCGCTTTCGCACCTCGGGCTGGACCCGGCAGTGGTATTTCACCCTGCCGGGTACAAAGGCGGCGCGCAAAGCCTCATCGACAACTTTACCCAAGGCTTCCACCCCGGCCTGCCACTCTTGCAGTGGATGGGTCTGACGTTCGACGAAAAGAACGCTTCCACGCATGGGGTGCCGTCATTCCCGCACATGGTCCGCTGGTTGCGGGAGTAAGTGCCGCAAATCATCCCGCGCCCAAGCGGCGGTTGCGTGTGCCGTTCGTGGCGACTACCCTGCCTTCCACGTGGCCGACTTCGTTTTCAACCGCTTGCAGTACGAGTCTGGTGACTGGGACGTGGTGGACCAGCGCATGCCGTCGAACCTGCTCGATTCGCTGGTGGCGTACACGACGATCCAGGTCGACACGCGCGAGACCGTTGTGCCGCTGGGCAGCAAGGAAGTTTTGGACGCGCCGTTCGTCTATCTGAGCGGTCATCGTCTGGTGCAGTTCACGGATCGTGAGCGTGAGAATTTCGAGGCGTACGTGCGCCGCGGCGGCTTCGTGTTCGCCGACGACTGCAACCACGACATCGACGGGCTTTTCGCCAAGAGTTTCGAGGCGCAGATGGCCGACATCTTCGGTCCCGAGGCACTCAAGAAGCTTCCCAACGACCACCCGCTCTACCACGCGTTCTTCCCGTTCGACAAGGGTCCGCCGACGACGAGCTTCGAACTCAACGGCTGGGGCGACGACCTCGTCCACGACTACCTGCGCGGCATCGAGATCGACGGGCGACTCGCCGTGCTTTACAGCAACAAGGACTACGGCTGCGAGTGGGACTACGACTTCCGCAACAAGCGGTTCCTCGCCGAGGACAACACGAAGTTCGGCGTCAACATCATCGTCCACGCGATGACCGCGGCATGAGTGTGCGCGTGCAACGAACCAGGGAAAATTTAGGGAACTCGCCACATGACCAACCTTCCGCCGGAAGAACAAGAAGTCCGCACCCTGCTCGACAAACTGCCGCGCTTGCGCCAGGAAATCGGCAAGACGATCATCGGCCAGCGCGCCGTCGTGGAGGAACTCCTCACCGCCTTTCTGGCCGGCGGCCACTGCCTGTTGCAGGGATTGCCGGGTCTGGGGAAAACGCTGCTCATCCGCACGCTCGCGCAGGCGGTGGACCTGACGTTCGCACGCATCCAGTTCACGCCCGACCTGATGCCCTCGGACATCATCGGCACGGAGGTGTTGGAAGAAGACCATGTGACGGGCAAACGGTTCTTTCGGTTTAATAAGGGTCCGCTCTTCGGCCAGATCGTGCTCGCCGACGAAATCAACCGCACGCCGCCCAAGACCCAGAGCGCCCTGCTGGAAGCGATGCAGGAAGGCAGCGTCACCTACGGCGGCAAGACGTACGCGCTGGAGCGACCCTTCTTTGTACTAGCCACGCAGAACCCCATCGAACAGGCCGGCACCTACCCGCTGCCCGAGGCGCAGTTGGACCGCTTCCTTCTCTACCTGAACATCGGCTACCCCGACGAGGCGGACGAGTTCCAGATGCTCACGCAGACCACCGGCAAGGGATCGGCAACAGTCGAGCCCGTGCTGACCGCCGCCGAAGTCGGGCGCTTGCAGGCCCTGGCGCGCGAGGTGTCGATCAACGAGCCGATGGTCCAATATGCCGGCCGCCTGGTGCGCGCGACGCGGGACCAGTCGCTGCCGTACATCAAGAAGTGGGTGCGTTGGGGAGCTGGCCCTCGGGCGGGTCAGTCGCTCATTTTGGCGGCGAAAGCGCGCGCGCTGCTGGCGGGACGCTTCGCGGTGACACTCGACGATCTGCGCACGCTCGCCGCGCCGGTGTTGCGCCACCGGGTCTTGCTCAACTTCGAGGCCGAGGGTGAGAACGTCACGACTGACGACGTGGCGGCCGAACTCTTCAAGCTCGTGCCTGAGCCAAAAGGGCGTCTGTCGCAGGGTCGCGCGGAACCTTAACACGGAGGCCGGGGAAGAAAGAAAAAGGGATCAAACCTCTTCTTCTCCCGTCCCCCTCTTCTGGTCTCCATGGTTCTCTGTGCCTCCGTGTTAAGATTCCGCGCGACCGACCGCTAGACTCACCATGTCCACGATCATCGACCCGCAACTCCTCGCCGCCACGCGCGGGTTGACGCTTGCCGCACGCGGGCTCGTCGCGGGCGTCCTGCCCGGCCTGCATGCCAGCCGGCAGCCGGGAACCGCGCGCGAGTTCGCCCAGTACCGCGCCTATCAGCCCGGCGACGAACCCCGCCGCATCGATTGGAAACTCTACGCCCGCAGCGACCGCTACTTCGTGCGCGAGAGCGAGATCGAAACGGCCATCAACGTGCGCGTGGTCCTCGACGCCACCGCGTCCATGCAGCACGCCGACGTTGCCAACCCTACGACGACCAAATTTGACCTCGCGCGCAGGCTCGCCGCCGCCTTCGCGCTCTTGGCCACCGCGCAAGGTGACCGCGTTGGCCTACACGCGGTCAACGGCGATGGGATCGTCTCCATCCCGCCCGGCCAGCACCGCCAACCGACCGAACGCGTCCTCCGCACCCTGGAAAGCCTCCGTGCTTCCGGGGGCTGGCCTGCCACGGCGGGACGTGCGCTGGCAGGAGCGTTCGCCGCCGGCGCGGCCGCGCGCGAGATCGTCGTCGTGCTCACCGACGGTCACGAACAGGGCGACGAAATCCGCACCGCCCTCGCGCCGCTGGCC
>CAXTQD010000409.1:3387-4133 GCA_964246175.1 uncultured Chthoniobacterales bacterium
GCGCGGACACGAACTCCTCCTCTGCCAACTCGTCGGCCGCGACGAGGAGGACTTTCCCTTTCACGGGTTGGTGCGCTTCGAGGATTGGGAGACTGGCGAAACTCAGGAGACTGATGCCGACGCCGCGCGCGCCGCGTGGGTGGCCGGCTACCGGCAGCGTCTGCGCGCGTGGCAGCAGGACTGGAAAGGTGGACGCTTCGAGGCGTGGCGCTTCCGGCTCGACGAACCACCGGGCAACGTCCTGCGCGCCTACCTCAAGCGCCGGCAACGAAGCTAATCCCCGCCGTGTTCACCCTGCTGCACCCCGCCGCCTTGTGGACGCTCGCCGCGCTGGCGTTGCCGCTGGCAATCCACCTGCGGCGTCCGCCGCCGCGCACCGTGCGGCTCGGCAGCCTGCGTGCATTGGAGAACATCCCCCGGCGCCTGTGGCGCAACCCACGTTGGCGCGAACTCCTCTTGCTGTGGACAAGGTTGGGTCTACTCGCCATCCTCGCGCTGTGGCTGGCGGGTCCGCGGTGGATCGCCGCGCCGTCGACGGGTCCGCGCCGGTGGGCGCTCTTCGATTCATCCGCCGTGCTGACGGACGCGGCGCGCACCCGCTGGCAGGCTCTCCGCGCTGAAGGCTACGAGGGACGAGGGCTCGCCCCCGGCTTCCCCGTTGTCCCCGGCGAACCGTCCCCCCCCCCCCCCCCGGCCCCGCCCCCCCCCAGGGGCAGCCCGCGGCCCGCCGCCCCCCCCCAGGCCCC
>CAXTQD010000410.1:0-4131 GCA_964246175.1 uncultured Chthoniobacterales bacterium
GTGCAAGACGGCAGATCCGCACAGCGCGAGGACAGTCAGAGCGTGTTTTCTCATGGGGTTGGTCGGTCAGGGGGTGCAAGGCCCCTCGGGTTTATTCTGCCTGGATGGGGAGGAGTAAAATGTCCTCGCGCGGGTAGGACACTTCCCACTGCGCGCCGGATTGTGGATTGTGCCAACGCACCTGATCTGCCGAGCGGTAGCGAACGCGGCGCACAGGCTGCTGGCTGCCGTTCATCACCACGCCTTCGTCCAGGGTCTGATAGAGAACGTTGGCGGCCTGCGTGACTGGCAGTACGACCGGGGAGGGGAGCGGTTCGTCAAGGGCTCGGTGTCCGGTGAAAATCATTGCTGTCACCACGGAGGCGACTGGCGAGAGCAGGCCCCAGCCGAGCGCCGCTGCCGGCCGGTTGAAGCCCAGGCGCTGCCACCACGCACGGGTTGGCGGACGCGTGGGGATGTCAAGCACGGCCGCAAGCCGGCGGTGCAGTCCCTCGCTGGGCGGAGCGGGTTGAAAGCGCCGAAATTCGCGTTCCAAGTCTTCGGGTTCTTCACTCATGGCAGGCGGGGGAAAGGTTCTTGCGTAAACTGTTGATGGCGTACCGGTAGCGAGACGCTACGGTGTTAGGTGAAGCACCGAGTGCCTCGCTGATCTGCGCGAAGGTGAGTTCGCCCCAAATCTTCAGCACGAGAACCTCGCGTTGTTCGGCGGCGAGCCCTTGCACGGCGGTTTGCAAAGCGGCGCCGTCGTCGCTGGCTGGAGCAAACCAGACGATCTGGTCAGAGGATTCTGCGGAGGATGCCTCGCGGTTTTTCCGCCGGCGTTCGGCCCGGAGGTGGTCGAGCGCGGAATGTCGGACTGCCGCGAACAACAATCCCGTGTGGCGCTCGTCAGGTTGCTGGTGTTTGCGCCAGAACCGCAGGAACGCTTCTTGAACGGCATCCTCGGCGTCCGCCGTGTCGGGCAACCACTGACGCGCGAACAAAATCAACCGTGGACCCACCTGGGCGAAATATGTCCGCCAGTCGGCAGGAGTAGCGGATGTTTCGTCGATCATTCGCTGAGAGAGTATCTGGAGGGGAGAACGCCACAGAACAGTGTTTTTGTGCAAAGAGCCTACCCAAATCCACAATAAATCTTATATTACATTTATTGTATGATGTTATAAATAGTAGTCAATCCGGCTGATTCGAGACCTTTTTGCCTCACCCTCTTCGGCAAGTCCATGCGTGATCCCCATCCCCACGCCACCGACTTGTTTTCCGCAGCGGAATGACCGATGTTAGCAAACTTTTTATGTTCAACTGGATTCTCAAACAGATCCTTGGCTCGAAGAATCAGCGCGAACTCAAGCGCATGATGCCCGTCGTGCGCCGGATCAACGAACTGGACGAGCAATTCAAGGCGCTTTCCGACGACGACCTGCGCGTCAAGACCAAAGCTTGGCAAGAACGTCTCGCTCCGGTCGAAGAACCCGCCCAACGCGAAGCCATCCTGAACGAGATCTTGCCTGAGGCGTTCGCGGTCGTCAAAAACGCCGCCCGCCGGCTCTGCGGCAAGACCGTGCTCGTCTGCGACCAAGAACTCACCTGGAACATGGTCCACTTCGACGTGCAACTGATCGGCGGCATGGTGCTGCACTCTGGCCGTATTTCTGAGATGGCTACCGGCGAAGGCAAAACCCTCGTCGCCACGCTGCCGCTTTACCTCAACGCGCTCACTGGCCGCGGCGCGCACCTCGTCACCGTCAACGACTATCTCGCCCGCCGCGACGCCGAGTGGATGGGCACGCTCTACCGCTTCCTCGGGCTCACCTGCGGGTGCGTCCAGCACGACCAACCACCGGACTTGCGCCGCGCGCAGTACGCCTGTGACATTACCTACGGCATCAACAGCGAACTCGGCTTCGACTACCTGCGTGACAACGGCATGGCGACCACCCGCGAACAGCAGGTCCAGCGCGGGTACATCTATGCCATTGTGGACGAGGTGGATTCCATCCTCATCGACGAAGCGCGTACGCCGCTCATCATCGCCGGGCCGGCGACGGTGTCGAGCCACCAATACGATAAGTTCAAGCCGGCTATCGAACAACTCGTCCGCAAGCAAGGCATGCTCTGCGGCCGTCTGGTCAACGAGGCCAAGACGCTCCTGGATGACGGCAAGAACGATGAGGGAGGCACCGTTCTCTACAAGGTCAAGCTGGGCCAGCCGCGCAACAAATCGCTCCTGCGCCTGCTCGAAGACCCCATCAACCGCAAGGCGCTCGACAAGGCGGAACTCTCCTTCCACGGCGACTCGCGCAAGGACGAGCTCTTTGCACTGAAAGAAGAGTTATTTTTCACCATCGAGGAGCGTTCCTCCGAGGCTGACCTCTCCGAGCAGGGCCGCGCCTTCCTGAGTCCCGACGAGCCGGACGCCTTCGTGCTGCCCGACCTGATGACGGGGTTCGCTGACATCGACGTGCGCACCGACATGGACGACGCCGCCAAGGAGCGCGCCAAGGCGGGTCTCCAGGCGAAC
Organism: uncultured Chthoniobacterales bacterium; assembly: GCA_964246175.1. Classification (GTDB taxonomy): domain Bacteria; phylum Verrucomicrobiota; class Verrucomicrobiia; order Chthoniobacterales; family SZAS-18; genus CAHJWO01. The sequence goes on from CAXTQD010000410.1 coordinate 2,522, forward strand.
ATGGACAACCGCGCCGAGCGCATCCACAACATTTCCCAACTCCTGCGCGCCTATTGCCTGTACGAGAAGGACGTGGAGTACGTCGTGGAGGAAAACAAGGTCGTCATCGTCGACCAGAACACCGGCCGCAAGATGCCCGGCCGTCGCTGGAGCGATGGTTTGCACCAAGCCGTCGAGGCCAAGGAAGGCGTCCAGATCGACAAGGAAACGCAAACCCTCGCCACGATCACGATCCAGAACTATTTCCGGCTTTACCAGAAGCTCGCCGGCATGACGGGCACCGCGGAGACCGAAGCCAACGAGTTTCACGACATCTACAAGCTCGACGTGGTCGTCATCCCAACCAACCGCAGCATCGCGCGCCAGGATTTCAACGACCGCATCTACAAGACCCGGCGCGAGAAGTACAACGCCGTCATCGCCGAGATCAAGGATGCGCACGCCAAGGGCCAGCCCGTGCTCGTCGGCACGGCCAGCGTCGAGTCATCCGAATTGCTCAGTCGCATGCTCAAGCGCGAGAAGATCCCGCACAGCGTCCTCAACGCCAAGTACCACCGCCAGGAGGCCGAGATCGTGGCCCGCGCCGGCCAGCGCGACGCCGTGACGATCTCCACGAACATGGCCGGCCGCGGCACGGACATCAAGCTTGGTGCGGATGTGGATAAACTCGGTGGCCTGATGGTCCTTGGCACCGAGCGGCACTCCGCGCGGCGTATCGACCGGCAGTTGCGCGGACGCTGCGCGCGCCAGGGCGACCCGGGCGCTTCGCGGTTCTACGTCTCCTTCGAGGACGATCTCATGCGCAACTTCGGTGCGTCCGACCGCATGACGAGCATTATGGAAGCGTTCGGCCTGGAGGAAGGCCAGGAACTGGAACATCCCCTTCTCAACCGTTCCGTCGAGAATGCGCAAAAGCGTGTTGAACAACGCGACTACATGAGCCGCAAGCACACGCTCGAATATGACGACGTGATGAACAAGCAGCGGGAGGTTGTCTACGGCTACCGCAACGAGATCCTCGACACCGACACGCCACGTCACCTCATCGACGAGGTGATCGCCGAGGCGCTTCCGGCCAAGGTCAATGAGTATATCCAGGAAGGCAGCGGCGAGGAGCCCAACTACAACGGTCTCTTGATGTGGGTCAACATGACCTTCCCGCTGGGGTTGTCGGCCGAACGCGCGGCCTTCGACAAGAAGTCGGTGGCGGAAACCAGCGAGTTCCTGGTCCAACGCATCACCCAAGCGTACGACCACAAGTGCAGCCACGAGGACCCGGATGCCGTGCGCGCGTTGGAACGCTACATCGTGCTCAACGCCGTGGATCGTTTGTGGCAGGAGCATCTCTTTGCCATGGACGGCCTGCGGGAAGGTATCCAGCTCCAGCGCATCGGACAGAAAGACCCGCTCGTCGAGTACAAGAACGAGGCCTACACGATGTTCGTTGAACTCATGGCGAACCTGAAGTTGGAAATCCTCCACAACCTCTTCCGCAGCACATCGAACCTGCAAGCGTTTGAGAAGTTCTTGGCTAGTCTGCCACAGACACTTTTGCACGACGCGCTCGGCGGGCCGGATGCCGGTTCCCGTCCCCTGCCCCCGACTGCGAC
>CAXTQD010000411.1:0-4109 GCA_964246175.1 uncultured Chthoniobacterales bacterium
GAATTGTCCGGGCCGGAAGGCGTGACCGTCACCGACGCCGTCTGCCCGCCGGGCGAGGGCTGCGCGCCGGGGGCGGGGGCGGACGCCGTCTGCTCGCTGCCGGGCGGCGGCCCGAACGGGTCGCGGTAATGATAATGCACGCTGATGCTACGGAAGTTCAACGCCTTTTCCGTGTCCTCAGCCGAGTAGTAGAAAAGCTGCACGCTCGTGTCTCCGCGTGTCCACTGGTAGCCCATCAGCGTCTCCTTGATCGAAGTGCCCGGAGCCTGGTCGGTCTTGCGGCTGATGATCTCGCCGGGAGCCTCGCACTTGGTCTCCAGCAGGCGGCGGAACTGGCCCATGACCTCGTTGTATTTGTCGGTCTCCCACGCGTCCTGGCCGTAGTCGAACTCCAGGCCGATGAGCAGCCCCTGCTGGAACGTGAAAAACGAGGTGCGCAGGTTGGGCGCGATCAGGTCCTTGACCGCCCAGACCTCGTTGGGGCCTTCGGTTTTCTTGTCGGTGACTTTCGCGCCAACGCCCGCGAACAGGCTCGCCAGCCGGCTCTGGTTGTCGAACCACACGAGGTTGTAAGGCAGCGCCACGGTGTCGGGCCGGGGTGGGGCGACGGGACGACGACGAGCGGAAGACGACGCGGCGGAAGAAGAACCGTCCGACCTCGTCGCCCCGCGCGGCAGCGGCGTGGCCTGTGGCAGGGTACGGTTAGGTCCTCCCTTGGGAAACAGACTGTTATTTTGCGCACGGGCGGTGCGCAAACCACCGAGGATCAACACGGCCAGCAGGCAAATCGGGAGGAAGCGGCGCGGACGAACAACCATTAGGAGTCGAAGAAAAGGCGGCAAACCCGAAGGCGGCGTGGATTTCGGCAAAGCCTAGCGCAACTCCGGCAAAAGGGAAATCGAGGTTGCGCGCGAGGCGGGGGGCAGGCGATGGGTGTCGCATGGAAGAGGATCCGCCGTCGCTGCCCGTCGACCCGAACGCCCGGCCGCCCGTCCATCCGGCGCGGGGTTGGCTGCTGGTGGTAATCGGGCTTTTCTTGAGCGGGAGCATGGCTTTCCTCGCCTATTTCATCCACGGGTTGATCCTGCAAAACGGCGCGCCCGGCGCGCGGTCGCACTGGAACGGCAGCGCGGCGTTCACCCGCACGATGTACGAACTCTTTGCATCGGTATTCGCCTGCGGGCTGGTGGCGTTGATGGCGGGCGTCTACATCCTGCGCACGCGCCGGCTCAGCCGAGTGCTGGCGGCTCTGATGGGTGTGACCGTGCTGGCGATGGCCTACTTCGGTTATATTATCATCACCACGAACGTGCCGCGCTAGGCCGACGCCGTCGGCGGTGGGTTCTTGGCGGTGGTCTGGATGTGAAGGTCGCGCAACTGCCGCGGCTCGACCGTGGCGGGCGAATGGCTCATCAGATCCTGGCCGCGGTTGTTCTTGGGGAAGGCGATCACCTCGCGGATGGAGTCTTCCTTGCACAGGAGCATTACCAAGCGGTCCAGTCCGAACGCGATCCCGCCGTGCGGCGGCGCGCCGAAGCTGAACGCCTTCAGGATGTGCCCGAACTGCTCGGACTGCTGCTCGGTGGAGATCCCCAGGACGCTGAACAGCTTCGCCTGCAAATCGGCCTCGTGGATACGGATGGACCCGCCGCCGACCTCGACGCCGTTGAGCACCACGTCGTACGCGTCCGCACGGGCTTGGCCGTAGGTCTCCGGCGAGTCCAGCAACCCCACGTCGGTAGAGAGGGGGCGGGTGAAGGGATGATGCACGGCGTCCCACTTACCCTCCTCGGGGTTATGGGCCAGCAGAGGAAAGTCGAGCACCCACAGGAGGTTCCACACGTCCAAACCGGCGGTAAGCTCGAGGACTTCGGCCACGCGCAGGCGGATGCGGCCGAGCACTTCACAGACGACCGCCCACTTGTCCGCACCGAAGAGGATCAGGTCGCCCTCCTCGATGGCGAGTTTTTCGGTGAGCGCGGCCTTCTCGGCGTCGCTAAAGAACTTCACGATGGGCGACTTCCATTCGCCGCCCTCGACCTTGATGAAGGCAAGGCCCTTCGCGCCGTAGGACTGCGCGGTGCGGGTGAGTTCCTCGATCTGGCCGGTGGTGATGCCGGCGAAGCCCTTCGCGTTGATGGCTTTGACCACGCCACCGGAGTCCAGCGCGCCGCGGAACACCTTGAAGGAGCTTTGCGCGAAGGTGTCGCCGAGGTCGGTCAGTTCCATGCTGAAGCGCGTGTCGGGCTTGTCGCTGCCGTAACGGTTCATGGCGTCGGCGTACGTCAGGCGCGGGAAGGGGGTGGGCACGTCCACGCCGACCGCCTGCTTGAAGACGTGCTTCAGCATTCCCTCGACCAGCGCGATAATATCCTCGCGCTCGACGAAGCTGGCCTCGATGTCGATCTGGGTAAACTCCGGCTGGCGGTCGGCGCGCAGGTCTTCGTCGCGGAAGCAGCGGGCAATCTGGAAGTATTTTTCCATGCCCGCGACCATCAGGAGCTGCTTATACTGCTGCGGGGCCTGCGGCAGCGCGTAGAAGCCGCCCGGCATCAGCCGTGAGGGCACGAGGAAGTCCCGCGCCCCCTCGGGCGTGCTCTTGGAAAGGACGGGCGTTTCGATTTCCAGGAAGCCGGCGTCGTCGAGGTAGTCACGGACGGACTTCACGATGCGGTGGCGTTGCTGGAAGTTCTTGCGCAAGCGTGCCCGGCGAAGGTCGAGGTAGCGGTAGGATAGGCGCAGGTCCTCGTTGCTGATCTCCTCGTCGAGCGGGAAGGGGGGCACGTCGGCCTTGTTGAGGACAGTCAGGGAGTCGGCGACGAGTTCGATGGCCCCGGTGGGAAGGTTGGCGTTTTCCTTGCCGGCGAGCCGCGGGGCGACCTTGCCGGTGACGGTGATCACGTCCTCGGAGCGCAGTCCGTGGGACTGCCCGGCGACGGCGGCGTTTTCCTCGGGGCGGAAGACGACCTGCGTCACCCCCGCGCGGTCGCGCAGGTCGATGAAGATGACCCCGCCGTGGTCGCGGCGCGAATCGACCCAACCGGCGAGCGTGGCGGTCTGGCCCACGTCGGCGGGGCGGAGTTGGTCGCAGGAATGGGTGCGGTAGCGGCTCATAAAATCGGGGCCGACAATGTGAACCGCCCCGGGCAGGCTGTCACCCGGGAAATTTTTCTCTCCCGGGCGTTAGAAGTTTGGGCATACTTAGAACCTACCATGGCCGATCCTACGACCCCACTCGACCTCAAGACCAAACTGCTCGACATCCTCATCGAGCGTTCCGTGCGCCGGGGGGAGTTTACCTTGGCCTCGGGGGCCAAGAGCGACCTGTACGTCAACTGCAAGCTGACCGCGCTCGACCCCGCCGCGGCGCTGCTCATCGGCGCGGTGGGCTGGGAACTCATCCAACAAACCGCCGAACAGCACGACACGCGCATCGACGCCGTCGGTGGCCTGACGATGGGGGCCGATCCCATCGCGCTGAGCATCGGCATCGCCGCGCAGTTGGAAAATCCCGGCACGCGGCTCCAAACCTTCACGGTGCGCAAGGCGGCCAAGGAACACGGCACCAAGAAGCTCATTGAGGGGAACTTTGCGCAGGGGAACACCGTAGTCGTCATCGACGACGTGGTGACGACCGGTGGCTCGACCCTCCAGGCTATCGACACGCTCGAAGCCGCCGGGGCCAAGGTGGCGTTCGTGCTCGCGCTGGTGGACCGCCAGGAGGGCGGTCGGGAGAACATCGAGCGGCGCGGTTACAAGGTGGTTTCGATCTTCAACCGCGCCGACGTGCTGAGCAAACCGCCGCACCCAGCCGGGCTGCCGTGAACGCGCGGGAAGCCTTCGCAGGATTCCTGACGCCGCCACGCGGGCCGGTGCTCTCGCGCGAAACCCGGCTGCTCGCGCAGGCGGACGTATCCCGTGTCCGGTTGGGACCGAACGGCTGGGCGCGTGGCGGCGGTGCCGGGTTGCAGGTGTACTCGTGGGGAACAGGGCCGGCCGTGCTGTTCGGGCATGGTTGGGGCGGACACGCGGGGAACCACTCCGCGGGCATCGAGGCGGTGTTGGCGGCGGGGGGACGGGCGGTGGCGTTCGACGCGCCGGGACACGGG
>CAXTQD010000412.1:0-1676 GCA_964246175.1 uncultured Chthoniobacterales bacterium
CTCCTCGAACGCTGCGTCGATGCGCCCGACGCCCTGCGCTTCGCGGTCTTCCACGGCGTGAGCAACAACCGCTTCAAGCGTCTGGACATCTCCGACGCACGCGAACTCCTCGGCTACGCACCCCAGGACGATTTCACCGAGATCAATCCCCGCCTGCACGACCTCCACTTGAACGAGGTCATCGCAACTGCCTCGCAGCAAAGCGACCGCAACGAGTCTGGCATCCGTGAAGAGCTTTGAGGCGGCGGCCCGGCGGCAACGCTACGGCCGCTGCTTGACGATCTCGACGTACTTGGCCTCCAGCTTCGCGTAGCGTTCTTCAAGCGCCTCGTACGCGCGGCGTTCCTCGAAGAGCGAACTCTCCAGTTCGCGGATGCGCTGTTGCAGGCTGACGCGGATCCCAGTGCGCACGGGGCCGTCGCTGCCGGCATCAGGCACCTCGGGCTCCTCGGGCGGGATCGTCAGCTTGTCGAGCGCACGCACCGTCGTCGTCGTCCCGTCACGTGCGTTGATGAGCGCGGTGTCGGCGTTGATCTCGCCCAGGTTGAGGAACTCCTGCAGCGCTCCGAGCGTCGTCGGGCCGTAGAGTCGATCGCTCGTCAGTTCGATCAGCCAGTCCATCGCCAGGGCCGGCACCATCGGGGCCTTGAACCACGTCTGCTGGTCGTCGGACACCTTGTCCAACGGAGAAATCTGCGCGCCGACCGCCCAGGTGTTGATCTGCTGGAAGCTGACCGGGCCGAAGACCTCGTTGTTCTCGGCCTTGAGCAGGTAGAGGGCGGTGGCGTTCTGGTCGATCATGGCAGGGGAGGGGAGCGGCTGCGGCCAGTGTACGGGGCAGCCGAAAGTTCGGCAACACTCCTTTGTCACGCTTCGGCCAGTGGGAAAACCTTGCGTTGCGCGCCTTCCAAAACTACACTGACGGCACTATGCCAGAGCGCACCCAAAAACCACCAACCCCGGCCCCTTGGGAGCCGAAGGGCGGCGACAGCGATGGTCCAAAGTCTCCTGACGTGTCCAAGCCTGACACGAACGATCTGCTCAAACGCATGAAGAAGGTGGACCCGAACCAGTCCAAGCGCTATCGCCAGCGCACCGGACAGTAAATGAAGGGCCTCCCATTCCCGCCCGCCGCGCTGCCCAACCCCGCGGCGGGTCATGATCCGGGCGATTTCTCCGCGCTGCTGCAAGCGCGTGGCCTCTACCCGGGTCCGGTCGCGCCGTCCGCCGCTGGACACGCCATGAGCCACGTGCCGACGCAGACGCAGGCGACGACGATCCTCGCCTTCAAGTTCGCCGGAGGCGTGCTTGTGGCCGGCGACCGTCGCGCGACGGCCGGCAACATCGTGGTCTACGACCGCGCCGACAAGGTGCTCGAAATCGACCGCCACTCCGTCATGGCAATTGCCGGCGTGCCGGCGACCGCGTGGGAAATGGCCCGCGTGCTGGAGCATTCCTTCCAGTACTACCGCCGCACGCAGCTTCAGGAGATGAGCACGAGCGGCAAGGTGCGCGCACTTTCCAAGCTGCTGCGCGATAACTTCGGCCTCGTCATGCAAGGTGTGGGTGTGGTCGTGCCGCTGTTTGCCACGTACGATGCCACTGGTCCCGAGCCGGGCAGCAAACTCTACTTCTACGACGTGATGGGCGCGAACTTCGAGGTGGCCGAATACGCC
>CAXTQD010000412.1:1686-4096 GCA_964246175.1 uncultured Chthoniobacterales bacterium
CTGCTGCGGGACAACTTCGGGTTCGTCATGCAAGGTGTCGGCGTGGTGGTGCCGTTGTTCGCCACCTACGACCACGGCCCCGCCAACGAGGCCAAGCTGTACTTCTACGACGTGATGGGCGCGAACTTCGAGGTGGCCGAATACGCCGCCACGGGGTCGGGTTCGCCGGGTGTCCGCGGTGTCCTTTATTACGAGAACACCTGGGGCAGCAAGCCGCTCAGCGAGTACAATCTCGAAGAAGCCCTCCGCCTGACGCTCCGCGCACTGGACACCGCCGCCGAGTCCGACACCGCGACGGGCGGGGTCGACCGCAACGGGCGCATTTTCCCTATCGTCAAGATCATTACCAAAGACGGCATCCAGACGGTGACCGACGACACGCTGCGCACCCTCTTCAACGCCGGCCGGCAGTTGCTCGGCGGCGGCGTGCCGATGGGCTAGCCCCCTTCGGCGTCAGAACATCCCCTTCGCATGATCGAGGAACCTTTCCGTTTCGTCGAGGCCATCGCCAACCGGCGCGAGTACATCGAGAATCAGATCGCCACCGGCAGCCCGATCGTCGCCCTCAACTACGCGGGCGGCATCCTGCTCTTCACTCTCGGGCGGGAGCGGCAAAAAATCTTTGAGATTTACGACCGCATCGCCATGGGAGCCATCGGCCACCCGGGCGATATTGAGCGGCTACGCATGACGGCCATCGAACTCGCCAGCACCGAGGGCTTCACGCGCTCGTCGAGCGACGTGTCCCTGCGGCGGATGGCGAACTACTCCATCAGCCCCGCGCTGAAGGCAGCTTTCGAGCAAATCTACGGCGCGCCGTACCTCGCGCGCGTGCTTTTCGCCGAACTCGGGCCGGACGGCGCGCAGAACACCTTCCTGCGCGTGGACTACGATGGCTCGATCCAGTCGAACGGCACGCCGTTCTCGCGCACGCGGCAGGAGTACGCCGTGCTCGGCGGCACGCGTGCCAGCGCCGAGCAGATGGAAAAGCTGCTCGCCCGCGACTACAAGTCCGGCCTCGATCTGCACGGCGCGTTGGGCCTCGCGCTAAACGCCTGGACGACCGGGTTCCTCGTGATCCAAGACGACAAGGCCGCCGACGAACTCCCCACAGAGGCGACGCTCGCCAGTACCCGCCGCGAGCAACTCGAAGGAGCCACGGCCGAGGTCGTGGTTCTGGAGTCGGCCGTGTCCTCCAACGTGACTTTCCGCAGCCTGGCCGAAGACGAACTCCGGCCGCTGTTGGAAGGCAATGCCTCCTGACCCCGACAAGCCGCTCACCGCCGCGGAAGAACACACGGTCCCGCTGCCGCCCGAACCCGCCCCGGCCGCTCCGCCGCGGCGGGTTCCAGCAGTCGTCTGGCGTAAGCATTGGTACAGCGTTGGCGGGTTGGTGCTGTTGGGCGTTTGCCTGCACGCGCTCGTCGGCGGTCCGTGGCCGGAGTGGCGCTGGTCGGTGATTTCTCCGCCCACGCTCCCGGCAACAGGGACGGTAGCCGTCGTGGTCGACCCCGGTCACGGCGGCGGAGACACTGGTGCGGTCGCGCAGGGCGTCGTTGAAAAGGACCTCAATCTCGACGTGGGTCAGCGCGTCGCGCAGGCGCTCGCCGCGCGTGGCGTGAAGGTGCTGCTCACACGCGAGGACGACCATTTCATCACGTTGGAAGACCGCGTGCGCATCGCCAACGCCCAGGCGGGCGCGGTGTTCGTGAGCATCCACTTCAACGATGCTTCCGGCGATGGCCGCGTGGCGACCAACCGCGCCAGCGGCATCGAGACGTTTTATTCCGAAAACAAGGCGATGACGGCGTCTGTCGGCGGCTGGATGTGGGCGTCGCTCTTCGGCGCGGGCGCGAAGGCCGACCCTGGCGCGGCCCGCGACGTGGAACGCTGGTCGGCGCGCGCGGGTGCGTCGCTGGCGCAGTCCATCCAGGGTGCGCTCGTGGCGAGCACGGCGGCGACGGACCGCGGGATCAAGGAACGTTCGCTCTACGTCACGCGGCGCGTGCGCGGGCCGGCGGTGTTGGTGGAGGGTGGGTTCGTCAGCCACCCGGGCGAGGCACGGCTTTTAGGTGACCCGGTGTACCGCCAGAGACTTGCCGAAGCTATCGCCGATGGTATCGTCCGCTACCTGGAAGAAGCCGCGCACCAACCGGTGCCGGCGGCCGTCGCGGCGGCCTCGGTAGAGGCTTGAATACCGCCGTGCGCGGCGCGTCTAGGTTCTTGCAGCAGGTTCCCTTCGCTCCTTCCATGAAAATCTTGCGCGCCTGCCTCGCGGCGGGCTTCCTCGCCGCCTCCGTGGCCGGCACTCTCCGCGCAGACGACACCCTGCGCCGCTACCAACAATCCCTGCGTAACCAGGGATTCTACTACGGTCCCATCGACGGCAACCCGGGCGACGAGACCACCC
>CAXTQD010000413.1:0-4086 GCA_964246175.1 uncultured Chthoniobacterales bacterium
CGCCGTGTCTGCATCACCGTCGGCTGCACCCGCCGCCCCTCCGGCCGCCCCCCCGGCCGCCACGCTGGATTACCCGCTCTGGCCGTTCGCCGCAGGGGCGGCCGTCCTGGCGCTCGCGGCCCCCGGCTTGACCTGGCGGCGTCGGCGCGGGGGACTCGGCGGCAACCTGCTCGGGGGACCGGCCGGGGAGTTCGAGTTCCTCGACGCCGACAACCAGCCTGTCGCCATCCGCAACCACGAGGAAGCCTCCGGACTTGAACTTGCCCGCAACGTGCTCCAGTCCGCGCTCTTCGACCGCGCCAGCGACGTGCACATCGAACCTACCAGCCAGGAACACCGCGTGCGCTTCCGCGTGGACGGCTTGATGCAAACGCGCGTCGCCTTCTCCAACGAACGCGGCCTGCGCCTGGTCACCGCGCTGAAAATCCTCGCTCAAACCGACATCGCCGAACGCCGCAAGGCCCAGGACGGCCGCTTCGCCGCGCGCAGCGGCGGACGGCCCGTGGACTTCCGCGTCGCCACGACGCCCTCGGTCTTCGGCGAAAAGCTGGTGATCCGCATCCTCGACCGCAAGGCCGGTCCGCGCGGGTTGGACGACCTCGGTATGAGCGAGGAGATGCGCGCTCGTTTCGCCCAGATGAGCCAGTCGCGCAGCGGCATGGTCCTGGTCACCGGGCCGACGGGCGCCGGCAAACGTCCACGCTCTACGCGGCACTCGGACAGATCGACGTGCACAAGCTCAACCTCGTCACGGTCGAGGATCCGGTCGAATACCAGTTAGAAGGCGCGACGCAAATTCCGGTTAACCCGCGCGCGGGGGTGACGTTTGAGTCGGGGCTGAAGTCGATTTTGCGGCAGGACCCGGACGTGATCTTGGTTGGCGAGATGCGCGATCTGCCCTCGGCGCAGATTGCGCTGCGTTCGTCCCTGACGGGGCACCTCGTGTTCAGTTCGCTGCACACCCGCGACGCCTTGGCACGGTGACGCGCCTGGAGGAAATGGGCATCGAGCGGTCGCTAGTGGCGTCTTCGCTTTTCGTGGTGCTGGCGCAGCGGCTGGTGCGGGTGTTGTGCCCGCGGTGCCGACGGCCGACGGTGTGCCAGGGCGGTGAGTTGGCGGAATTGGACTTTGAGCTGCCCGCCGGCCAGACACTCTACCAACCGGGCGGTTGCGAGGAATGCGGCGGGTTGGGCTACACCGGACGCACGGGGGTGTTCGAGATGTTGATCTTCGACGACGAGATGCGCCAGGCGGTCGCCGCCAACGTGGACGAGGAGGCGCTCGCGCGAATGGCGCGGGAAAAAGGGTATCGTTCCTACCGCGAAGACGCCGCGCGCAAGGTGCTGTTGGGCGTCACGACAGTGGAGGAAGTGTTGCAGGCAATCTGAAGCCGGCCGCCGGTTTAATCTGCCTTTGCCGACACGATCTGGTGCCATGCGTTGTTGGCGTAGCCCTTGAAGTTCCACAGCGGCGCGGTCTCGGCCGGCTGCCCGCCGCCGGCCGTGTCCCACGCGCGCACGGTGATCTGCACCGGCGCGTTCTCGGCCGCCGGCAACTCTGCCCGCCAGAACCGCCAACTCCATCGGCCGCCTTCCTCGTCGCCTGCCTGCGTCCCCTCCGTTGGCGGCGCGAACAACTCCGCACGCGTCCAGTTCGCGCCGTCGTCCTCGCTGATTTCTACCCGGTCGAGTTCGCGCCCGCCACCGACGAACGCGTAACCTTCCAAGACCATCGGGTTCGCCCCGCCGGGCCGCCCGCGGTCCACGCGGCAGACGTACGAATTGATCGCGCACTCCTCCAAGGCCCCGGCGTGCGCGGAGTCGTGGTGTTCCTTCGTGGCCGTCGGCGGGTGCAGGTGATATTCCTCGGCCTGGAAGAGGTTGTCCGACGGACGGTCGAGCACGTTGATCTCCTTGAGCCACTTGACCGAACGCGCCCCGATGTAGCCGGGCACGATGGCCCGCACCGGAAAGCCGTGAATGAGAGGCAGCGTCTGGCCATCGAGCGCGTAGGCTAGGAGCGTCTCGGAGGAGAGCGCCTTCGCCAGCCGCACGGACGCGCCGAAAGGCGGGTGCCCGGGTTTCGCCGACCGGTCGTGCCCGATGAACTCGACGTGCGTGGCCCGGTCCACGCGCACCCCGGCCCGTGCCAACACGTCGGCCAGCCGCGCGCCGGTCCAGACGCCATGGGAAATCGCGTTGCCCGTCCACGGGGTTTCGCCAGGGATGGGCTCCACGGCGATGAGTTCGTCGCGGCGGCTGCCCGCGCACTGGAGCGTGGCGGCGACGGTGTGCGCAGGGAAATCGGCGCGCAGGGCGTCGGTGGTCAGCTCCAGCGGACGCTCGACCAACCCGCCGACACGCAGTCGGTACGCGCCCGGGTCGAGTTGCGGCACGTCGCCGTGACAGCGGATGTAGAACTGATCGGCCGGCGTAACGTACTCGCCGCACACGGCGCGCGGCGGCGGCCCGCCGTTGTAGGGCTCGTGCTGATAAAAGACAAACGTCTCGTGCTTGGTGGGAACCGGATCGTAGACGGCCATGCCTACCGATTCGTCCCCGGCGTGCGCGCAGGTCGCCGTTGCATTTGCTGCCGGGCAGAGTTTGCTGTTTTTCTCGATGTCCGAACCCTTGCCCGAACTCGCCGCCCACTGGCCCTACCTGCAAACGCTCCTGCGCTTGGGGCTGGCAGTCGGCACTGGGGACTTCGTCGGCCTGGAACGCGAACACCGCGGCAAGGCCGGCGCACGCACCTTCGCCTTCGCGGCGCTCCTGGGCTGCCTGGGCGGGCTGGCGGGGGACGCGTTTGCTCTCCTGGCGCTCGCCCTCGTCGGCGGGCTGGTCGGCTTCTTGAACTGGCGGCAGATGGCGCTGCACCAATCCCTCGCGCTGACCACCAGCATCGCGCTGCTCATCGTTGCCTACGCCGGCGTGCTCTGCGGCGAGGGGCACCAGTTCACGCCCGTGGCGGCCACGGTCGTCACGGCGGCGCTCCTGGCCTGGAAACAACCACTCACCGGCTTCGCCACCGGGCTGACCCAGGCCGAACTGCGCTCGGCCATCCTGTTGGCGCTCTTGAGCTGCGTCGTCTACCCGGCCTTGCCCGACTATCCGCTCGACCCGTGAGGTCTCATCGAACCGCGCTCGACCTGGGCGACCGTTGTGCTCATCGCCGCGCTGGGCTTCGTCAACTACGTCCTCTGGAAAATCTACGGTTCGCGCGGGACGGCGGTCACAGCGTTCCTGGGCGGCTTGGTCAACAGCACCGCCGCGGTGGCCGAACTCGCCGGCCGCGTCCGGCAAACGGGTGAGGCGTTCGCGGACACGGCATATCGCGGCGTGCTCCTGGCTACGGGGGCGATGCTGTTGCGCAACGCCGCCGTGCTGGCGTTCCTGAGCGTGGCGACGCTGCGCGGGAGCGCGTTGGCACTGGGCGGGATGTTCACCCTCTGCGCGGCGCTGACGTGGCGGCGGCCCCGCGCCCCAGCGACACCCCACGGGGACGTGCCGACGTTGCAACTGGAGTCGCCTTTTTCCCTGTCGTCGGCGTTGCGGTTCGGCGCGGTGTTCCTGGCGTTGGAAGTGGCGGGCACGCTCGGGCAGCAGTATTCGGGCAAAGCGGGTTTCTACGCGGTAAGCGTGGCGGGCGGACTCTTTTCGAGCGCGTCGGCGGTGGCGTCGGCGGGGCAACTGGCCGCCCACGGCGCGCTGCCCGTGGCAACGGCGGCCAACGGCGCGGTGCTTGCCGCCCTGACGAGCGCCTTGGTCAACCTGCCGCTGATCGCCCGCGTGGCCGGCCAGCCGAGTCTGACCGCTTCCCTGCGCAAGGCGCTGCTGGGGATCGTCGCCGTGGGGTTGGCTGGAGCGGCGTTGCAAAGCCTCCGGTGAGTGGCGTGGAACGGCTTCTTTGGGCCTCACCGTTCACCCGGGACTCTCCACCGCGCCGGATTTCCCCGTCGCCGGGTTGGATTTTCCTTCCACTCCGCCGCGCTTTTCAGGTAAGAGACGCGCGCCAACCACCCTGCCATGAAACTCTTTGCCTTCCTTTCCGCAGCCTTCGCTGCCTGCATGGGGCTCTCCGCGGTGC
>CAXTQD010000414.1:0-4071 GCA_964246175.1 uncultured Chthoniobacterales bacterium
GTTGCCGATCATCAACTCGATGCCCTTGGCGTTGTCGGCGGTGAAAAGCGTCACGACCGCGCGGGGTTCGGCGAGGCCGTAGGTGCCGGCGTCGGCCTTGTCGTCGGCGACGAACTTCCTGATGCCCAGGTTCGTCAATTGCGAGACAAGGTCGTTGATTTTGGCGTCGTCGCCGCGGGCCATGAGGGGCTTGGCGATCTTCCAATGTGCGCCGTCGCGCTGGAGTTCGGTCTCGCCGGAGGCGTTCTTGATGAGCAGGCGCGTCACGTCGGTAGCAGCGAGGTCGACCACACGGTGGTCGCGCCAAGCGTTCACGTCCTTTTGCAGGAGCTTTTTGAAGTCGTTGGAAGTGATCTGCACTTGGCCGCTGCCCTCGACCCGCGCGTAAGTCTTGCCCTCGATGGCGGTGTCGTTGCCAAAGAGGATTTCGATGGGCTTCGCGCCGTTCTTGCGCGTGACCACGAGCCGCTCGTGCGGGGTTTGCAGGCCGTACTCTTGGAGCTTGGATTTGTCGCTGTCGGCTACCTTGAAGCTCTCATCGGTGCGGGCGGTGTCGAGTTCGGTGAGCACCTGGTCGATGACGCTCTGGTCGGCACGGTCGGCGACGGGAGATTTCAGGTGCCAATGGCGGTTGTCTTCCTGGGCGAGGTCGATCTTGAGGTCGTGATCGGTGACGGTCAGGCCGGTGACCTCGTCGCGGTCCACCTTGACCAGGCGCTTGGCGTCGGCGTCGGCCTCCGTGGTGGTGGGCTGCTTGTTTGCGACGCGATAGACCACCCCAACGCGCACGGCGCCGACGACGGCCAGGTAGAGGGGGGGTTTCAGGTTCATGGCAGGAAAGCGGAGCGGACGGGGGCGGGAGACGAACGCGGCGGGCAGGTCAGGACCGCCGACGCCACCACCACACCAGGAATCCTAAAAGCGCGCCCACGCCGGGGATGGCAAGGATCAGGACGTAAAAGAGCTTGCTCACCGCATCCTCGGGGATGTTGAGGTTGAGGTTCTTGACGGGCTTGGGCGGGATGCCGACGAGTGCCTCGCGTTCACCGAGCCAGTTGATGGCGCTGACGAAGAAGTCGTAGAGCGGCTGGTCCATGACCGCGGGATCGACGAAACTGGAATTGCCCACCGTGACCAGACGCGACGCGGTGACCTGCACGCGCTGGTCGCCGACAGCACCCTTTTCCACGGTAGCGGCGACGTTCAGCGGGTACTGCTTATCCTTGGCTGGGTCGTTGTCCGCGCCAGCGGTTTCCATGTCCTTGTAGTCCGTCTCGCCCCAGAAGCCCTTGGCAGCGATGAGCAGCGGGCTGACCTTGAGCCCCGTGGTCGCACCGGCCTCGGGCGTGAGGGTCAGCGACTGCGTGCTGCCGTAGAAAACGGGTGTCACGTCGGCCAGGCGCGTGGCGACGGTGGTGTCGCCGGCGAAGAGGCCTACGGCGCTCTTGATGAGCTTCTTGACGCCCATCACATTAATCTGGCCGAGGATGCGGTCGTCGTCGGGCCGCACTCCCAGGCGTCCGAGGAAGCCCGCCAGCTTCGGCGTGGCCGCCTCGGGATCAAGCAGGACGAAGAGCCGGCCGCCCTTGTCCCAGTAGGCGTTGAGCATTGTGATCTCGCGGTCGGTCAGATCGTAGCGCGCACCGATGAGCAGGAGCACGGTGGCGTCGCCGGGGATGGACTCAGTGTTGAGGAGATTCAACTCCGAAACGGTGAGGTGCTCGGCGGCGAGTTGGTCACCGATGGGGCCGAGCGCCTTGCCCTTGGCCATGCTCGGCTCGCCGTGGCCTTGGATGTAGTAGACGGTGCTCTTCTTGCCCTCGGACACCTCGATCAAGCCGGCGGTGATGGCCTGCTCACCCGTGAAGGCGACGACCTGCGGGGGCTGGCCGAGCATCTCGTTGCCGGCGTCGACTTCGGCCATCTTGTCTTGGCTGATGACCTGCGTGCGGCCCTCGCAGTCGAGCACGACGACGTTTTCCTGCTGGGCGAGCTTGTACTTGGTCTGGAGTTCGGCGGCGCGGGTGAAGTCGCGGTAGGGATCAACGGCGTCGAGGTTGATGAACTTGGGCTGGGCGTTGCGATACTCCTCGGCGAGGTTGGTCACGTCACCGGCGATGGGCGAGTTGCGGCCCATGAGCACGGTCATCTTGACCGGCTTGTCGAGGCTGCGGAGGAATTGCTTCGTGCGGTCGCTCAGCGCGTATTTGTGGTCACGCGTGAAGTCGAAGCGATGGAAATGTTTGAAGGCGTAGCCGTTGACGGCGAGCAGGATGAACGCCGCCAGCACGATCTGGATCGTGACGTTGACGCCGATGCCCAGCCGGCGCAGGAACCCGGCCTTGGAGGGCTGACGCGGCTTGGCGGGCTTCGGCTCGGGCGCCGGTGTGGCGGCGACGGGTTCGGCGGCGGGGGAGGGTTTTTCCGTGGCGGGTTCGGCGGCCATAGCAGGAGGAAATCAGCGGATGGAAAGATCGTGCGCGGCAGGGGCGGGAGTCATGCCTTCCACTTGCGGTACTGGAAGACGTGGTAGGTGAGCACTTGGAGGAAAATCGTCATGGACACGTAGTAAACAATCGGCCGCGTGTCGATGATGCCGCGGGAGGCGTCCTCCATGTGCTTGACGCTGGAAGCGTACGCCACGAGGTCACGCACGCCCTGGCCCACGTCGTGCAGGAGCAGACCGAGCAGGCCCGAGAAGAACGCGAGGAGCACGAGCACCAGCGAGACGATGGCGGCGATGATCTGGTTACGCGTGAGCACGGAGGCCAGGCAGCCCAGCGACAGGTAGAACGCCCCCATCAGGAACACCATCAGGAAGCCGCCCACGAAAGGCCCGGCGGCCGGCGCGGGATCGTTATGAGTGATCTCCTTGTACGCGACGAAGTGCAGCACGGTCGGCAGCCACAGCACGCAGTAAAAGAGCAGCGCGCCGACGAACTTGGACAGCACCACCTGCCAGTCCTCCACGGGAGCAGTCATCAGGGTCTCGATGGTGCCCGATTTGAACTCCTCGGAGTACAGCCGCATCGTCAGCAGCGGGATTACCGGGATGAAGGAGAACCAAAAGATCGACGTGTTGAAGAAGTATTCGACCAGCGACGCCTGGGCGCTGCCGCGCGAGAGGAAGGTGACGATGAGATAGGTATTGGCACCGACCAGCGCCATGAAGAAACACAGCACGACGTAGGCGATGGGCGAGTAGAAGTAGGACTTCATCTCGCGTTCGAGCAGGACGAGGAATTTTCTCATGGAGTCGGGCTGGCCAGGGGTTCGGAAGGGGTTGCCGGAGAGGGGGAGTCAGATGCGGCCGGATCGGCGGTCAGGTCGCGTTTGGTGAAGCGGTCGGGTTCCGCCCCAGGGCCGTAGACGGTGAGAACCACCGCCGAACCGGGCGTCGCCGGTGTGAACGGCACAAACTCGTGCCGGTACTTCTGGAGGGTCTTGGAGGCGAAGGCGGTCAGGGCTTTTTGCGCCGTCAGTTCCTCCAACGTCAGCGCGGGGTAGTCCTCGCGTCCGTGGTAATACTGGCGGAGGTCGTGTTCCACGATCTTGAGTTCCCCGGAGTATTCCATGCCCTGCCGGTAGGCAGAGTCGGTCGTCAGAAAGCTGTACACGACCGAGACGATGAGCAAAACGGGGATGCCCAAGGGAATCAGGAGCAGCGGGTACAAAATCCATGGGAGCCACGGACGGCGTTTGCCGGGCGGTGCAGACGCCGGGTCGGCCGGGGGAACGAGGGGAAGAAGCAACTTATTCGGCGTGGGTGATCTCGACGAACACGTCTTCGAGCGTGGCGCGGCGGCGGGAGAGTTCGCGCAGGGACCAGCGGCGGTCTACGGCGAGGCGGTAGATTTCCGCGCGGGGGTCGGCACCGGCCTCGGCTTTGAGCAGGAAGCAACGGTAGCCGTTGGCGGTAGCGGTGGCAGGGGTGGTAGCAAGTTCGCCGGGGGCGGCGGGTTCGAGGGAAGCTTCCTTGATGCCGGGGACGGTGCGCAGTTCGACGAGGCCGTTGTCGTCGCCGGTATCGGCTTCCAGGCGGATGTTGCCGACGGCGCGCAGCTTGTTGAC
>CAXTQD010000415.1:0-4036 GCA_964246175.1 uncultured Chthoniobacterales bacterium
GTCCGGGCCGCCGACTTGGACAGGGACGTGGCTGCAGTCGGCCAAGCTTCGCGGGGGTGGAAGAACACCCGCTGGTACCGATTTTTGCAAACAGCACCGCCGCTTTGGACGTAGTTCAGCCATCGCAACGTTCGTCTCCGGAAAGCAATTCTCTATGGCCAAGCCGATCTCCCGCCCGATGCATGGTCTCCTGACCGACTATCCTTACGTGCTGATCGTCGGCACAGCCCCTTTCTGGCTGGGGTTTGCCCGGCCCAGCACCCCGACAACCCTGTGCTTTGTGCTGGCTGGCTTGATCCTGCTGACGAGCCTGGTGACCCGCGCGGAGTGGGGCCTGATGCGCGTGTTGCCTTATAAAGTGCACTTGGCAGCCGACGTGTTGGTCGGGCTCTTTTCTCTGCTGTCCCCGTTTCTCTTTGGCTTTGCCGACAGCCCGACCGCGCGCAACGCCTTCATCATCTTCGGCCTGTTCGGGATCCTGGCGGGAACCTTGTCACAATCGAACGAGATGTCGACGTTCGCAGGTTCACGGCTGGATGTTCCTTGAACACGATCCAGCCTCATGCGAACACACTCCGTTCTCATCGCCGGTGGCATCCTCGGGCTGGGCATCGGCGGGTTCTTCGACGGCATCGTGCTGCACCAGATCCTCCAGTGGCACCACATGATCTGTGTGACGGCACACTGCCAAGCGCAGACCTTGGAACAAGCCAAGGTGCAGGCCCGCCAGGATGGCTACTTCCACCTTGGCGTTCTGATCCTCACCATCGTCGGCAGCTATCGGATTTTCCGTAGCGCTGGGCTGCCGGACGCTCCCCGCTCGTCCGGGGCGTTCATCGGCTCGGTCTTATGCGGATGGGGTGTCTTCAACTTCGTGGAAGGGCTGATCGATCACCAACTGCTTGGTGTGCACCACGTCCTGCCCGGGTCGCCGCACTGGTTTGCCGCCGACATGGCGTTCCTGGCCTCCGGGGTGGTCTTCTTTCTGGCGGGTTGGTCAATGCTCCCACGGGCTCCGGTTCAACGAGTCCGCGCCTACGCATGAGCGCAGGTGCCGCCGCGCCGCGCCAGGGCAGCGTGTTTCGCGTTTGCACTTTGTTCGTCGTCTACGGGTTGGTGCACAGTTTGTTGGCCTCTCGGCCGGTCAAGGACTGGGTGGAACGCCGGGCGGGCCGGCGAGTTCGGCATGGGCTCTATCGACCGTTTTTCATCCTCCAGTCTCTTGTCACGACGGTTTGGACGCTCAAGAAGTTCGGCGACCTGCCCGACCGCACGCTTTACCAAGTTCCGAAGCCTTGGTCGTGGGCTTGGCAAGCTGTGCAAGCGTTTGCGGTGGCTCTGCTGCTGCGCGCGCTTGCCGTGGTGGGTTACCTGCGGCTGCTGGGCGTGCCGCAACTGGTCGCGTTCCTAAGAGGCAGAGAACCCAAGCCGGTGCCCGAAGCGCAAGGACCACCGCCGGACGTGCACGGCCAGCCGGTGCTCGCCGGTCCGTTCCGAGCGATCCGGCACCCGGACAACCTTTTCTTCGCATTGTTCCTCTGGGGGCTGCCGCGTATGAGCGTCAACCGCTTGACCCTCGCCTTGTTGAGCACGGGGTACGCGGTCCTTGGCTCCTGGCACGAGGACGCCCGTTTACGGATGGCGTACGGTGCCCCGTTCGCTCGCTACCAGCAGGCTACCCCGCTCTTTGTGCCGCGCCTTCCCACCAGAGAAACGGCGCGTGGCTCCCTCGGCAAAAGGCGATGATCACTGTCACAGCATGCGCCCCCGCGATGTTAGCTCCGCCTAAATCAAGGCGTCGGCTAATCCGTTGTATCCGCAAACATTTCGCGGTGCGTAGTGTTCTCGCAGGCTGGCCCTCCCCACCATGACGATATGATGGAGTCAGGCCATCCCTCCATTCAAACTCCTATCCTTCTTCCTCCATGCCACAGACTGACTCGTCCACCCGCGCACCAGCGCTCGCGCCTTCTGAGCACCGTTCTGTCTGGATCGCACAAAGTGGTGAAAAGACTCAAGCAGGAACCACGGATGCAACCGCCAACAGCGGCGGACCGTTGGAGGCGGACGTGTGCATCATCGGCGCGGGCATCGCCGGATTGACGACCGCGTACCAACTCGCCTACGGAGGGAAAAAGGTCATCGTGTTAGAAGTTGGGCGTGGCGTGGCGGAAGGGGAGAGCAGCCGCACCACCGCCCAACTCGCCACCGAGCTCGACGACCGGTACTTCGAGATTGAGCACCTGCACGGCCAAAAAGGTGCGCGTTTGACGGCCGAGAGTCAGCAGGCGGCGATTGACTTTGTCGAGCGCACGGTCGCGGAGGAAAAGATCGACTGCGGCTTCGAGCGACTGCCTGCTTACTTGTTCTTAGGTCCGCAGGATTCTCCCGACCTGCTGGCGCGAGAGTCCGCCGCCGCCGAGCGGGCGGGCGTACCGAATGAGTCTCTGACGCAGACGCCGCTGCCCGCCGGGGCGTCCCAACCCGGCGCTTGCCTAAAGTTTCCACAACAGGGACAGTTCGATCCGCTGCGTTACTTGGCTGGGTTAGCGCAGGCGGTGCAACGGCTAGGCGGACGCATCCTGACAGGCGTGCGTGCCGGTGCGATCCACGGCGACGAGGCCGGGGTGCGCGTCGAGTTCGCCGACGCGGCGGACGATCAGACACCACGAGGCGAAGTTCGCGCGGGTGCGGTCATCGTCGCCACGAACACACCCTACAACGACCGCGTGGTCATGCACACCAAGCAGGGTGCTTATCGCTCGTACGTCATCGCCGTACGGGTTCCGAAGGGCAGCGTGGAGCGCGCGATCTTCTGGGACACGCTCGACCCCTACCATTATGTCCGGCTGCAAGCGGACGACGTGGGTCACGAGAGTACCGAGCTACTCATCGTCGGCGGCGAGGACCACAAGACCGGCCAGGACGACCTGCCCGCTGGGGAGCGCTACCTGCGGCTCGAAGCGTGGACGCGTCAGTTTTTCCCCGTGGCGGGTGAAATCATTTACCGCTGGAGCGGACAGGTGATGGAACCGAACGACGGGCTTCCGTTCATCGGGCGCAACCCGCTGGACAAGCTGCCTGTCTACATCGCTACGGGCGATAGCGGCATGGGCATGACCAACGGCACCGCCGCGGGCATCCTGCTGGCCGACCTGATCCTGGAGCGGCCGAACCCTTGGGCGACGCTCTACGATCCGGCGCGCAAGACGCTCGGGTCCTTGGGCGAGTTCCTGCACGAAAACCTGAACGTGGGCAAGCAGTACCTCGACTTGGTCACCCCGGGCGACGTGAGCGGCGTGGAAGACATCGCGCGCGGCGAGGGCGCGATCATCCGCCAAGGCTTGACCGAACTCGCCGTCTACAAAGACGAAGGCGGCGCCGTGCACTGTCGATCCGCCATCTGCCCGCACCTGGGCGGTGTGGTCCGCTGGAACGCGGAGGCCAAGAGCTGGGATTGCCCTTGCCACGGCTCGCGCTTTGACACAGCAGGCGCGGTGCTGAACGGACCGTCGCCCTCTGGGTTGGAGCCGAAATCGTTGGCAGAATAGAGTGCGGCCTTGGGGTAGATCCACCCGCTCTACTCTAAGGCTAGACCCAGACGTTCGAGGCGCTGACGCAAAGCCTGCAGGCACGTCAGCCAAAACTCCCGTTGCAGTGGCTCGAAGCGGACGACTCCTCCAGCCACGGGTGTGACCGAGAAGATGTTGCTCGGCTCGCCCAGCAACTCTTCGTACAAGCCATCCATCAGATAGAAGGCTACTTCGCCGTCTGAAAAGGCCACCGGACGATTCTCACCTTCGGCTTCCGCGCGCAAGGCGGCGATGACCGCAAGCACCTGTTCCAAGGTGAGCGGATGGTGGACGCGTCGCGCCCCTTCCAGGTGGTTGATGACGATGGCCTCCAGGCGGCGAGCAATCCGCTCGATCTCCGCACGCTGCTCCCCCGATGGTTGATGCATTGCTGTAATGAAAAGCTGTGGAGTTAAAGCGTTGGCGTTTCGCTGGAGCGTGGGCAGGTTGGTGGCGTGAGCTAC
>CAXTQD010000416.1:0-4001 GCA_964246175.1 uncultured Chthoniobacterales bacterium
GGGCCATCGTCGCCAAGCCGGAGATCCTTTGCATGGACGAGGCGTTCAGCGCCCTGGACGTGCTCACGGCCGAGAACCTGCGCACGGAGGTGGTCAACCTCTGGCAGGACCACCGGGAGGAGCAAAGCCAGCTCAAGAGCATCTTTTTTGTCACGCACAACATCGCGGAAGCCGTGTTCATGGCGACGCGCATCGTCATCATTTCCTCGCATCCTGGCCGCATCAAACACGTCATCCACAACTCGCTGCCTTACCCGCGCGACGTGAATTCTAAGGAGTTCCAGGCGTTGGTGGGGCAAATCCATGAGGCTATCGTCAACTTGGCCCTGCCAGACGAACCTGCCTCGCCGGGCGGCGCAGCACAGGTGGCCACCGTTCCTGCGGAAGCAGCCGCGCCTGGCGACACTTCCGCCGCAAAGGCTTCCTCCACGCCGGTTGCCCGCGCGGGCCGCGTGCAGTCCATCCCCAACGTGCCAGTGGGCCGCATCGTCGGATTGCTGGAAATCCTCGAAGACAGCCCCGAGACGGTGGACATCTTTGAGCTGAGCGCCGAGATCGGCAAGGAATTCGGCGAGACCATCGCCATCGTCAAAGCGGCCGAGATGCTCGAACTGGTGGACACGCCCAAGCACGATGTGCATCTGACGGCGTTGGGGCGTGAGTTCCTAGCGGGTGATCCTTCGGAGCAAAAGGCTATCTTCGCTCGGCAGATCATGGATTTGCGACTTTTCCAGATCGTCACCCTTTGTTTGCAAAAAGCTAAGGACGAGCATCTGGACGCCGATGTCATCCTAGAGCAGTTGGCAGTGCTGCTGCCCTACGACAAACCGGAGCAGGTCTTTGACACCGTAATCGCGTGGGGTCGCTACGCCGAACTTCTTGACTACGACCAGGCCGCGCACACCATCTATATGCAGGAAAGTGACGGGGGTGAACCATCGGCCGAACGCATGTAATTGGGCAACAGTCCTTCACCAACTATTCTGCCACATTCACTCCCAAGCGGCAGACGCGGTGTGTTGCCATGAATACACTTCAAAGTGGACTGCGGCACCCGCTCTCTCTTATTCCTAGCCACGGCGAGGGCCTCGGGAGAAAACCTCCCGCAAAACGTGGATTCTCCAGCGGCTACCAAACCTGCTGACAAACATTCGGAAAACTTCCGATATTTGACTTGAGGGAACACGCTCTGGTGGAAAATGAAGCTGCCAGCGGCGCGCCTGTGCCAAAAACTCGTCTCACAAATCAACGTGCTAAATGCGCACGTTGAGTCGAGTTCGTGACACCGCGCGCAGGATTAGAAATGCCAAGGAACAAACCGCCATCTCAGTATTCGCTACCGAGAGGAGTCACCAATTTTGCCGGCGGAGTCAGCGCGGATGTTTTCGAGCGTTAGCTCAATGGCCGCTTCGAGCGTGATTTCCCCACGTATCCACGCTTCCGAAAGGGCTTCCGTTTCGGGACTCAGAAACCCGTCCAACCCTTCCAAGGCCAAGCTGTGGAGGGAAGTCTCGTGAACTTGCCTTCTTGCCTGATCTCTTCCGCGCTGATCGTGGCCACCGTCGTGCGTGAGTCTTCCATCGCTCCTACCATAACAGAAACCAGGTTTTCCTAGAAGCTTGCAGACGCAAAATGCGGTATTTTGTTTGGAGAAATGGACGCGCCAATCACCGATCCAAAACCGCTCTCACCCGACGCCGCACCAACCGACAGAAGCGAGGCAAAACCGCCCACGAAAAACAATCCTAAGGTGGAACTCTCCCCGGAAATTAGAGCCTTCCTGCACCGCATGGCCGAGAACTTGCGCACCCACGATCCCGACGTGCCCAAAGGCAGATACCGCCCGTGTTGACGGGATAGGGCCACCTGCCATCAAACCCCGACGTACCGCCCGCCTGACAAAGCCCGGGCTTGCCCCAGGCTGGCAAGAGTTTCCATGATTTCATCCACGCGGTCGGCTTTGGCTCCCTTGAAGTTTTTGATGAGCGTGGCGGTGTTGATCGGAGCACCCAGCGTAACCAGGACCGAACGTACCACTTGTACCTGTTGAGCCAGTGTTTTGGGCCAGGCTGTCTTGGCCGTCGTCTTGACGATGGAGGCGCTGCGTTCTTCGCCCGTAGCGAGGGTGGTTTGGATGGCGCCGGCAGTGAGGGTTTGAAAAGCCGGACGCAACCAGCGGATTTCTCCGGCCTGCTCTTCCGCGGCGCGGCGCGCGTTCAGGCCGGCGAGATGTGCCAGGATGGCGTCGTCGCTCGCCGTTGGTGACAGGCCGAAGGCATCGGCAACCGCCGCGTCGAGATCGTCGTGGAACTGCCGCAGCACGGTGACGAGCCCTTGCTCGTGAATGGTTTGTTCTTTGGGATCGAGAGGAGTGCCAGCTCGCAGCTTTTCCAGGACGTTGTACAGGTTGGTGATCGTCAGATGAGGATGCTTCGCCTGCTGCTGTTTACGATGCGCATCGAGCGACTCGGCTAACTGGCGAATGCGAGTTCGCTGCTCTTCGGTGACAGTCGGGAACGGGAACTTTTCCAGGCAATCAGAATGGTTGTAAGTCGAGTCGTTGCCGACGCCGAGCCAGCCGCCCACACGGTTGGCAAAAACGACGTGGATGCGGGAGGAGAGCACCCCGTGATGAAAGGCATCGTCAAACGCAAAGATGAGCACCTTTGTCTCCGGCAGCACCGAGGCGTCGAGGAACTGGAACGTGCGATGCCGGGCGGTGCGTGAGGTGACGACGAACCGGCGTAATCCTGCCAAAGCTCCGCGGAACTTTGCGCGCGGCTCGGCATGAAGCCACCAATCGCGCCGATACTTTTCTCGTGGGTTCTGTTCTCGTTCCGGCTTCACACGATCATAAAGCCATTGGAAAGCATCGGGGTAGTGGTCTCGCAACGCATCGTGCGTGAGGCCAAAAGTGTCCAAGACGTACTGTTCCCGCATCTCCTGCGTGACATCGCGGCCCGTGATGTAACGACGCACCAGACGTTCTTTGGTCGATTTGCTGAATCGCCCGACCTCTTCCGCCGGGACGATGAAGCCTTGGCCGGATAGCTGTACCCCGGGGCACGCGAGACCGAAGTTGGCTTTCAGGGACACCAGTTTGGCTGTGTCCACTCCGATGGCGAGGTCCGAGAAGATGGTGCCGCGAGCGACCGCAAACGTGACGGCGGCGGCACCGTCGCTCGTCGGTGTCTCACTCTGGGTCGTCCAAAGCGTGCCGAGATCCTGGTGACGGTCGAAGACGCTCATGGCCACACGCACCTGTGCGCCGTCAGCGCTGTCCACCCACGGATGGTCGGGCACCGCGAAGCCAATGCGTGAGCCGACTTCCAAGGCTTTTTGCAGGACGGGACGATTGAAGGTCTGCGTGATCGAATTGGTGGTGATGAAGCCGAAATGCGAGACTTGCCCCTTGGCCAACAGTTCAGCGGCGTGGCCGCACCAGTACATCACGAAATCCACGGTCTCGGGGACCTCTGCCCACACCTTTCGCACCGTCTCCACGTAGCCGTCGCCGAGCGTCAGGCGCATCGGTTTGTTGCCGACGAACGGTGGATTGCCGACGATGAACTCCGCCTCCGGCCACGCGGCAGGACGGGGGTTGACGTAGCGCAACACCGGGGCACGCACTGACTCGTCGGGCACTTTCTCGCCGGTGACCGCATGGAGCTTGTGCGTTCGGCCATCCCACCGGGTGACGGGCTGCCCCGAGGCGTCCAGCACCGGCTCCGCCTGATCGTAGGCGAGTACCGCATCCCGACATTCGATGTTGCGGAAGTTTTTGATGATGGGTTCTGGCGGCGCAACCCGGCCCCGCGTGCGAAAGTGCCATTGTAGGTATCCAATCCACAGCACCAGCTCAGCGATGGCCGCCGCACGCGGATTCACTTCCAGCCCGAGGAGTTGGTGCGGATCGACGGTGAAGCCGGCCATTTCCAGCACGGCTTGCTCGTGGCCCAATCCGTCCAGCGCGTTGAGCACCTCGCCTTCCAGGCGCTTGA
>CAXTQD010000417.1:0-3986 GCA_964246175.1 uncultured Chthoniobacterales bacterium
AACGTGTACGTCACCGGGCACAGCCTCGGGGCGGCGCTGGCGCACCTCGCCGCGGCGACGGTGGCGCAAGGTTTCGGCGTGCGTCCGGTGACGTACACCTTTTCGGGTCCGCGCGCGGGCGACGCGGGGTTCGCGGCGGGGATGGAGGCGGCGGGATTGACGACATGGCGGATCTTTAACACCGAAGACATCGTGCCGACCGTGCCGCCGGCGGCCGTGCAGATGGCCAGTCCGAACATGGGCATGCACGGACTGACACCGATCACGCAGGCGTTGAGCAGCTTCGTCAAGCTGACGACCGTGGGCTATCAGCACGTCGGGTATCCGGTGGCGACGACGTTCCACCACGACGTGGTTGCCGACAATCACAGCATGGATTTCCTGTGTGAGGAATTACGGTCGGACTGAACGGCTTGCCAGGGAATGGCGCGCGATGTAACAGGTTCGCCGCAACTTCCATGGCTTATTGGTCTTGTGGTATCTCGCGGCGGCGCTGCTTTTCCGCGTCGCGTCGCCAGCGCGGGCAAACTCGTACGACGCGATGCGCGTCAATTGGTTCAACAACCTGACGGGCGGCACGACCCACCCCGACGTAGCCAAAGCCACGGCGTCGTTGACGGCCAACGCGAACGCTTGTTGAACGATCTCCTCCAAGCGATGCGCCGTTCACCACAACGCCATGCAGCGACATCGCCGTCGGCTCGAACTCGGACAACCCGACGGACGTTTACAGCCGGCTTCAGACGCGATGTGCCTGGCGTACTGGACCGTCGGCGGGCGCGACGAGGCGCTTTGCGTGACGGCGGCGGAGATCGCGTCTGGCGACACGAGCGCGACGGCCGGGCAGGTGCTCGCGTTTGCGAAGAACGTCTTCGCCCTAGAGCGCGAGCGTGGCATGGTATTCTCCCCGTACGCGCAACTACGAGTCCGTTAACGGCGAGAACCTCCACGGCTGCCCGCGCGGTTCCCCGTTGATCCAGCCGTCGGTGCCATCACGGAACACCATGCCCCTTGCGGGTGTGTTCCCCAGGATGTTGGATTCCACCACGAGAAAGCCGTGGAGGGCATCCGGGAATGCCACGAAGCGCACCGTCCCGGGAGAGGTCTCGAAGGCCACGCGCTTCCAGGTACGTCCTCCGTCGTCCGTCGAAAAAAGTGCGGGCTTCCGGGGCGGTGGTTCTTCCTCGCTTCTGTCGTCGCCGACCTGCTGCACGGCGGCCCAGCCGTGGGTCGGTTCGAGCAGGTGGCAGAAGAGCGAGTCGCTCACGTCGTTCAAGTCCATGTCCTGCGCCCCGGGCAGGTCCGTCTTGGGCGTGATGTCCGTCCAGCTTTTCGCGCCGTCGCGGGTTTGCAGCAGCGCCGTGTGGTCGCCGGCTTTGGCGACGGCCCAGCCCGTGTCGGCGTCCAGCATGTCGTAGAACGCGAAGCCGTCTGACGCGACCAGCGCGGGTTGCCCGCCGGGTTCCTGCGCGGGTGTGCGCCAAGCCACCGCACCCGCGAGAAGGATGCAAATCGACCAGCCTCTTTTCATCGCGGCCGATGATGGCAGCCGACCATCCGTGCGGGCCATTCCTACCGTTACCTCCGGCTGCCGAGCACCACGAGGGCAATCCCGGCGGCCACACTGACCGTTCCCAAGATCGGCGAGACCGGCAGGGTCTCCTGATGTTTCTCTTCGAGGTGCACGGGACCGAGGTCAGCCGTGTTCTTCTTCGTGAACGGGACGCCCTGGAAGACCAGCACGAGAATACCAATCAAGATGAGGATGCCTCCAAAAAGGACGGGTGGTTTCATAAAACAAAATTTAGTAGCTCGCGCCAAGCTTGCGTTCGAGCGTGTCCTTCACGTCGTGCTCGTTCAGGCGACCGGCAGCGAGCGCGAGCGCCTTGTCCTGCAAGGTGCCGAGCACAGTCAAGTCACCGGCGGCGAACTGCCGGGCAAGGTCCTGGTGGTCCGTGATGACCTGCATGGCAATAGAATCCGCCGTGATCGTGTCGCTTTCGGGTTCGGGAGGCACGCCCTTCAATCGCGTCGCGCCACGGCCTTGGACGGGATTCATCCCACGTTGAGGTTGTTCAGGTAGTTTTGCAGGTCGCGCGTCTGGCCATCGAGCTTGGTGCGCAAGCCCTCGGTTTCGTTGCGCAGCTTGTCGAGCTGGCTTTCCTGATCGTCGAGCTTCTTGAGCAGGCGGGAGGCGTAGGAAGTGGTGCGGTCTACGCTCTTGAGGTTTTCGCGGATGCGGGTCTGGTCGGCGGTGAGGGTACTCACCTGCGCGTCGTGTTCGTTGATTTGGCGCTGGGTGTCGGCGGCGGCTTGCTTGAAGGCGATGGCCTTCGCCAAGGCATCACGCACAGGCTTGGGGATTTCGCCCGTCTGGGTGTAGGACTGCACCGTCGCCGGGTCCATCGGCAGGATGGCGACCGTCTGGTTTTGCACGTTCTCCTCGCGCACGGTGAAGCGCTTCGTCTTGCCCGCACCGACCGGTTGCTCGAAGCGGTAGAGCGCGTTCGTGGTCTCGGCGGGTTTAGGTGTGTCGACGAGGTTCCAGCCGGTGCGGAGCGGGTGCTCGACGACGACCGTTTTGTCGTGGTCCGCCTTGTTCTCGAAGCTGTATTCCTTGGCAGCGACGAGCTTGCGTGTGACCACGAGCGCGCCCTTGACGATTTTGCCCGCGGTGACGCTCTGTTGGCCGTTCGTGTCGAGGTCTTTGACAACGGCGCCCGTCTGGAGGTCGATGCCGTAGGAGAGCAGCCGCGTCTCGCCGGGCGGGACGTTGTCGAGCTGGGCGTCGCCGGCGTAGCGGCCCTCGTCGAAGACCGTCACCGGGCCGGCCAGGAGGTGCTTGGCGTCCTCGGTCGTGTTCTTGAGGCGCGCGCCGTTGAGCGGGTGGTTGCCGAGGACGCTCTGGTTGAAGATCGACACCTTTTCGACCTCCACGGGGTCATTGATAATGGGGATCATCGCCGAACGCTGCCGCGGCAGGGAGACGTTGCCGACGGTGTACTGGAAAAGCTCGCCAACCTTGGCGGCGTCGGTGACGGAGGAGACGCTCGCCGCCGGGTTGAAGCGGCCGTATTCCTTGCCATCGGCGTCACGCGCGGCCTGGTCAACAGTGCTGACTTCCTCCGAGGCCGGGACATTGGAGCCGGTGATGACCGCGCGGTCTTCCGCCTCGCCTGCCGGCGGCGCGGGGGCTGGTTGCAGCGCTTTCGCTGTGCGGCGTTGGGCAGCGGCACCCACCACGCGGGGGGCGTCGGGTTCTTCGTCCATGCTCGCGGTCGCGGGTGAGACCGACGGCTTCGCGGCGGCCTCCTGCTGCCCACCCTCGTAAGTTTGCGGGGTCAAGGAGGCGTAGAGTTCGGGCTTCACCTCGGGCCGCGGCACGTAGAGGGGCTGATAGAGGTTTTCCACGAAGGAAATCGGCCGGCCGCTGACCAGGCTCAGGCGCACGTTGTTCCAGTCATTGTCGGTCTGGTTCTCGACGATGGCCCAGCCTTGCAGGGTAGCTTTGGGCTTGCGGTCGGCGGGATCGTCGCCAGCGAGCACGAGCCGGTAGCTGGCCTTCCAGATCGGCGTCTCCACGACGTAGCCCAGCCGCACGCGCCGCGTGCCGGTGCCGTTGAACTTGATGTCCACCGGCTTTTTGTCTTGGTCGCGCGCTCCGGCGACGGCGGCCAGGGCGCGGTTGAGTTCCTCTTGGAGTCCGGCGTCCTCCAACTGGAAGCGGTCCACCTTGTCGAGTGGCAAGGAGCGGACGCCCTTGTCCGTCACGACGTTGAGGAACTCCTTTTCGACCGGGTCAGCGTCGTCCTTGCCGCCGGGCACGGTGCGTTTTTCTACGCCGAGGACGGTCGCGGAGAAGTTCTCCGTGTCGTGGCCAAAGTACGTCAGCGCGATCCGCGCGCCGCGCAGTTTGTTGAGCAGGTCGCCGAGCGACGGGTTGTCGCTGATGTCCACCTGGAAGGAGCCGAGCGTCTTGGCGAGCG
>CAXTQD010000418.1:0-3984 GCA_964246175.1 uncultured Chthoniobacterales bacterium
TGAGCGCCTTGCGCAGCACGGGCGAGATGGCCACGGGATCGTTGGCGGCGAACATCAATCCGTTCACCCCGCTCGACGCGGCGTTGTCCAGGAACTCCACCTGCTTGGAGATGTCGCCCTCCGTTGGGCCGTCGGTGGTCACGCTGAAGCCTTCCTTCTTGCTGATCTCGTCGGCGGCTTCCTTGATGCCCTTGGCCGTGGCGTCGAAATAACCGATGCCGATGATCTTGGGCACATCGATAACGGTGATTTTCTTGCCCTTGAGGTCCTTCGGCTTGGTGGGCTCGGTGCCGTTGTACGCGCTCTGGCCGAAGCAGGGCAGGGCGGCGACCGTCAGGCCGAGCACGCCGACCGAGAATGCACGGAAGCGGTGGAACGAGGAGGTGTGTAGGGGGAGGGTGGACTTCATGGTGTCGGGTTGTTGGTTACGGAGGAAACGTTTTGCGGGGGCAGTTCGGGCTTGGGTGGCGCGGCAGAAGTGCGCGTGCGGCGCTGGTGGCGGTTCCACGACACGCGCTCGAAGAATTGGCTGAGCACGATGGACAAGAGCAGCACCGTGCCGATGAGGATCACCGTGCCCTCGCCGCGCACGCCGGAGAGTTGCAGGCCGTTCTTGAGGAGTTGGATGGTGACGACGCCGAGCACGGTGCCGAGGATCGTGCCGCGTCCGCCGAAGATGCTCGTGCCGCCGAAGACCACGGCCGCGATCACGTCCAGTTCCAGCCCCGTGCCCGCGTCGGGCCGGGTCGTGGTGACGCGCGAGGTGAACACGATCCCAGCCATCGCCGCACACAGCCCGCTGAACGCATAGGCCAACATTTTCGCGCGCCCCGTGCGCAGGCCGGCGAAGCGGGCGGCGGTTTCGTTGTTGCCCAGCGCGTAGAGCGTCCGGCCGTACGGGGTGCGCGCCAGCACGACGCCCGCGACGATCCACACCGCCGCTAAGAGGTAAAGCTGCACCGGCAACCCCGCGATCTCGCCGCTCCCCAGGAACGCGAAGCTCTCCGGGAACCCGTGGACTGAACGCGACTGGCTGATGCCGAACGCCAGCCCGCGGAAGATGGCGAGGGTCGCCAGCGTCACGATCAACGGCGGCACACCGAGGCCGACGATCATCGCGCCGTTGAGCAAACCCGCCAGCGTGCCCGCGCCGAGTCCCACGCACGCCGCCAGCGGCAGCGGCAGTCCGTAGGATTGCCACGAGAATCCGAACACCACCGCGCTGAACGCCAGCACCGAGCCGACCGACAGGTCGATGCCGCCCGTGATGATGACGTAGGTCATCGGCACGGCGATGAGTGCCGCCTCCGTCAGAAAGCGCGTCTGGTTGAGCAGATTGGCGGCGTTGAAGAAGCGGTCCGACGTGAACGACAACACGACGCACACCGCCGCCAGCAGCGCCACGAGCACGACTTCCTGCACCGCGAACGGCCCCACGCGCAGCACTGGCGCGCTGCCCACGCCCACGCCCGCCGACACGATCCCGGCCCCCGACGCCTGCCGCCGGCGGAACACGTCGAGGAGGATCGTCAGCAGAATGAGAGTGCCTTGCACGGTCTGGAACCACTCCGCACGGATGTGCAGGAACACCAGGGCCGTCCCGATGATCTGGAGCAGGATCGCCCCGAGGATCGCCCCCGCCGCCGTGCCCGTGCCGCCGAGGATGGACACGCCGCCGATCACCGCCGCCGTAATGACGGTCAACTCCAACCCGGGCACGGCGTTGGACTGGATCGCGGAGAAGTTCGTCGAGTACAGCACCGCCGCGACCCCAAGCAGGAAGCCATTCAGTGCGAAGACCCGGATCGTCACCCCACGCGCGGAGATGCCGCCGAGGCGCGCGGCCTCC
Organism: uncultured Chthoniobacterales bacterium; assembly: GCA_964246175.1. Lineage (GTDB taxonomy): Bacteria > Verrucomicrobiota > Verrucomicrobiia > Chthoniobacterales > SZAS-18 > CAHJWO01. Next base: position 1,850 of record CAXTQD010000418.1, read on the forward strand.
GCGTTGCCGCCGACGGCGTAGATTTCGCGCCCCCGCACGGTGTACCGCAGCCAGAGCGTGAACGCCACGCCGCAGACCAGCAGCGTCAAGATGGCCACCGGCACTCCGAAAACAACGAAGTGCGCCAACCCGAAGTTCGCCGGTAGCCCGTAGATCCACACCCCCCTGGTCTTGAGGATCAGTGCGCCCTTAAGGATGCTTGCCATCGCCAGGGTCACGACGATGGCCGGCAGGCGCAGGAACGCCACGAGGCAGCCGTTGAGCGTGCCGAGCACGACGCCGACGCCAATCGTCGTCAGGTAGACCACCGGCAGCGACACATTCGCCACGGCCATGTTTCCGGCCACGGTCGCGCACACCCCGACGATGGCCCCAAGCGAGATGTCGATGTGCCCGCAGATGATGACCATCGCCGTACCGATGGCCGCCACGCCGATGTAGGACGACTTGAAAAGCACGTCCACGAGGTTATCCGCGTGGCTGAACCCCGGGTTGACCAGCGTGACGCCGACCAGGACAAGTGCCATCGCCAGGACGAGCACGGTCTCCTGACGGTTGAGGATGTTGGCCAGATGAGAAGAGCGGGACATGACTGGGATCTGTTCAGGCCGCGGCGGGCAAGTCCTGGCCAAGCGCGGCGGTCAGGACGGCTTCCTGCGAGGCGTCGGCGCGCGCGAACTCCCGCACGAGCCGGCCGTCGCGCATCACCAGCACGCGGTCGCTCAGGCGCAGGACTTCCTGCAAGTCGCTGGAGATCACCAGGAGCGCGAGGCCGTTTTCCCGCGCGAGGGAAATCAAGAGCCGGTGGATCTCCGCCCGCGCCCCTACGTCGATGCCGCGCGTGGGCTCGTCCACGATGAGGATTTTCGGCTCGGTGGCGAGCCACTTGGAGAGAACGATCTTTTGCTGATTGCCGCCGCTCAGGTTGCGGGCGATCTCGCGGACGGTGGGCGTCTTGATGCGCAGCTTGCCGACGTAGTTCTCGGCGAGCCGGTCCTCGGCGGCGAAGTTCAAAAACGGCCCGCGGCTGAGTGCGCGCAGCCGCGTCAGGCCGACGTTCTGGCCGACGCTCATGGCCGTGACGAGGCCCTGCCGCTGGCGGTCTTCGGGGACGTAGCCGATGCCGAGCGCAATCGCCTCCTCCGGCCGGCGGATGGTGACCGGCTTGCCGTTGACCTCGATGCTGCCGCTCTCCGCCGGGGCGCTGCCGAAGACGGCCTGCGCCAGCTCCGAGCGCCCCGAGCCGATCAGGCCCGCCAGCCCGACGATCTCGCCGGCGCGCAGTTCCAGGCTGGCGTCGCGCAGGAGCGGCCGACGGGCAAGGTTTCGCGCCTTTAAGAGCACCTGGCGCTCGCCGTTCCCTGCCGGCAAACCAGCATCATCGAGCGAAGGCTCCTGCGAGAGCGCGCGGCCGACCATCTGGCGGATGAGTTCGGTCTCGTTGGTGGAGTCGGTGGCCTGCGTGCCGATCCACTGCCCGTCGCGCAGGACGGTGATGCGCGAGGACAACGCGAAAATCTCGTCCAGGCGGTGCGAGATGTAGATAATGGCAACGCCCTGGTCGCGCAGCCGGCGCACGACGGTAAAGAGCCGCTCGGCGTCGTGCTGGGTGAGCACGGCGGTCGGCTCGTCGAGGATAAGCACCTGCGCCTGCCGGGAGAGCGCCTTGGCAATTTCGACACGCTGGCGGTTGCCCACGGAAAGGCTGCCGACGCGCGCGCCCACGTCGATGTCGGAAGCGTCGAGCGTGGCCAAGAGCGCCGCCGCGTCGCGTGCCGCCTTGCGCCAGTCCAGCACCAGCCCGCCCCACCGCCGCGGCGGGTGCCCGGCGAAGATGTTCTCGGCGACGGTCAACTCCGGGTACAGGCTGAACTCCTGGTAAATCGTGGCGATGCCTCGCGCCTGCGCCTGGCCGGGGTTGGCGAAACGCACACGCTCGCCACGCAGGAGGACTTCGCCCTCGTCCGGCGCGTGGACCCCGGAAAGGACTTTGATGAGCGTGGACTTGCCCGCGCCGTTCTCGCCCAGCAACGCGTGGACCTCGCCCGGGCGTACGTCGAAGGTCACCCCGCGCAGCGCCCGCACGCCGGGAAAGGATTTGCTGATGTCGCGCAGTTCGAGCGCGGGCGGGGAGG
>CAXTQD010000419.1:0-3975 GCA_964246175.1 uncultured Chthoniobacterales bacterium
TCCACGTCGCGGGCGGGTAGGGGAGGTGAAGCGGCCGGTGCGGGGCGGTCGATCCGGCTGAAGACGATGCTCAAGGCAGAAACGGCGCGCAGGCTCTTGCCCAGGGTCGAGTTGGGCGGCGGCAACACGACCGCTGCCCCCGCGGCGACCAGTGACGCGAGTCCGCCGAAAACCCACCGCCCGGTCCGACCAGGCGTAGCGGCGCGGCCATCGGCACCAGACCGGGCGGCGGTGGCACCGAGGCGGCGCAGGTTCTTGAAAGCCTGCCGCGCCTTCGACAGCGGGCCTTCTTGCGCCGACAGGTCCGGAGCCATGAGGACGTTGCAAAACTCCCGCCACGAATCCGCGTGCTCCTCCAGTCGCTCCCAGTCCGGCCCGTGCACGATGGGCCAATCGAAGTGCCGGATCGTCCGGCCGCGCACCAGTTGGAAGAGGATGGTGCCGAGCGCGTAGCAATCCGACGCCTGACCGCCCACGGTGTCGCGCAGAGCCAGGTCGCCCAGGACGACCGTCGAGGTGGACGCGCTCTTGCCGTCGAGGAAGACGTTCGTCGGCTTGAGGTTGCCGTGCGCCCGGCCGCCGCGGTCGCGCAATTCTTCGAGCGCCCGCAGCACCCCGTCCGTCAACCGGCGCAGCGCCGCGTGGTCCAGCGTGACCCGGCCTTGGATCAGCGAGTCGAGCGAACGCTGGTAAAGCGGGCCGACGGCAAACGCGTGGTCGCCTTCGAGGCCGGTCTCAAAGACGGGCGCGGTCTGGCGGCAGCCTGCCTCGACGGCGGCCTGCTGTTCCCGGACGGCGCGCAGGAAGCGGTCGCGGTTGCCGTCGGACCGCGGAACCCCGCCCATGCCGTGACGAATCTTGACGGCCACCGGCACGCCATGCGTCGCATCCGCCGGGCCGGAATGGACTTCGGCCTCGTCGGTCCAGCCAAGCTGACGCTGGAGACGGTATTTCTCGGCGACGAGCATCGCGCCCTATCGTCCGACAAGGAGGCGCACCGGTCAACGCGACGTCCGCCGTCAAGGCGTGGATTTCACCAACCCGGTCTTGTCCACCGTGATGGTGGCCGTCTTGCTCTTGGAGGAGATGGGCAGAATCTTGCGCCGCGGGTCCGCGTCGCCAGGGGCGTCGGCGAACACCCCGGGCAGGTCGGCGATGACCATGACCTCCGTCACGCCGCTGGCTTGCCAGTGCTTCCAGATGGGATCGTTCTCCCCGAGCGTGTAGGCTTGGGGCGAGTTCGGCCCGAAGCGGTAGCTCTTGGATTCACCCTTGGCCAGTGCCGAACCGCCCTGCCAGTACCGGGAAACGGGCGTTGCCTCCAGCGCCTTGTTGTTCGGCCCGATGCCCACCACGTCCACCAGCACGGACGACGTGGCCACCGACGCACTCCCCTGTAGACTCACCGTGGAAAGGCTGGAGGAGCAGGCGGTCAGAAGCGCGAAACCAGCTGCGGTGGCGGCGGCGAGGACGAGATTTTTCATGGGCGAAACAGGTGCAAAGCAGGAATTCGTGTGTTTGTATCGTCAGGAAAAAAGAAGATCAACAACATATTCCACGCCGGTTGGCACCGTAGGTGCGTGGGGGACATCATCATGCGACTTTTTACGGACAAGGATCTCGTCAGCAAGCTGGAAGAAGGATTCAAACTTGCTCCGCTCCAACCGGACGCGGAAGGAGTGGTCGCAGCGGTGGGCCTGACCGTCTGCGTGGTGGTTCGCGCCAACGCTGACCCGGCGGCGGGGAACTTCGTGTTGCTGCGCGATGGCCCGGTGGCCCGGGTGTTCCTGGGTTGCACGGCGGACTCCGCCGGCCAACCCCAGGAATGGCTGGAACTCTGGGTGCAGAAAGTCGCCGCGCCCGGCGGCGCGGACGGGTTCTCCGATGGGCACTCCACCAACGCACTCCAGGACGCCCGCTGGCGCGATTTAGGCGAGGCCCTGCGGCGCAGCGAGCCCGGCTCCGTCTTGGCGACCCCGCTTGAACGCGGGCACCTGCCGCCCGCCGTGTTGAACGTAGCCGAGGGCCGGTTCGTTCCGTTGACCGCTCTGGACTCCGACCAATCCCTGCGCCTCTGCGTCGATAACCGCCTGCTGGAAGAGGTGGGTTTGCCCGGCTACGCGACCTCCGCGCACCGCTACCTGTCCGCGGCGGGGGCCAACCCGGCGCAGGCCCGCTTCGTCCGGTTGACACCCGACGCCCCGGCCGGCTCCCGCACGGTCAAATTGCGCGACGTGCTGCCCGAGGCCGACACCGCCGTCACTTTGGGGCTGGATGGGCCGGCGGTGTTGGTGCGCCGCTTTGCCCCCTTGAGCCTGGAGGAGTTTTCCGAAGCCGCCGGCGGGCGCGCGTGGAAGGGCGTGGACAACGCGCGCAAGGTCTTCCACGTGCCGGGCGTTTACCGGTTGCTGGAAGACGAGGACGAGATGCGCTGCGGCTCGGCCCATCTGTTCACGGGGGCGCAGGGACGGTCCGGCCGGTTGGGGGAAGCTTTGTACTTGAAGCTCCAGATCATGCGCCAGGCGTTCGGGCTGGTCCGGGCGCAGGTCCAGCAGAGCCAGCTTCCCTTCCTCAACCTCGCGGCCGATTCCTTCCGGGTGCGGTTAGGGGCGACCGGCTTGGGCTTGCCGTTCCTGTGGACGGCCCAGGCGAGCCTCGTGCGGCCCGGGGGGGCGTACGCGCTGCCGCTGCGGAACACCGCCGTGCGGTACTTCCAGGGCCTGGAACCGCTGACCGCTTCCGTCTACCGGCCTGGCTTCGTCGGCATGGCGCGCGAAGGCACCGCCAACGTGCGGGTCCGCAAAGTGTTCTCGCCCACCGCCGAGGGCATCGCCTTGGAAGGCACCATCCGCAGTGCCGAGCGGCTCTCCAACGACGCGAATGACCTGCTCTCCATCCACCTGCCGCTGAGCGTCGGCCGCGTGGATCTGCTCGGCCACCTCGACTTCGTGGAGGCGCGTTCTGGGGGCGAGGCGGCGTTCCGCACGGTTCCGCAGAGCTTCCCCGACGCAGTGGCGGCGGCGTTGCCCGGGATTGAGGGCTCGGTCTTCAGCCAGTTGGCCTTCAACGTCCTTTCGCCGCTGAGCACGCCCTTCGACCTGTATTCGCTGGGGGTTGTCACCCTGCGGCTGCTGCTGGCGCACGAGACCAATCCTCTGCCCGAGGTCGTGGACCGCGCGTTCAGCCTCGCGCACGAGGTGGCGAAACTGCCCGAGGGCACGTCGCTGGAAGAGCGTGTGGCGCAGGTGTTCGACGCCGACGGACGCTGGCGTGAGTCGCTCGGCTACCAGCACGCGTTGCTAGGGTCGGCCGACCGGTCGGCAGACGACGCGACGCTGCCACCACGCCTGTGGTGGTCCACCTTGTCGCTGGTGCTGCGGCTCTTCCCCCGATTGTTGCCCGAGAGTTTTTGCAAGGGCTACGGCGACGCCCCGCCGCTGGCGCTGGAAACGGTGTTCGACGAACCCTGCCGCGAACTGGATGCGCTGTTGTTGCGCTGGCGGGCGTTCCTGCTCGGTTCCTGGCGGCAGAACCAGGAAATCGCCGGGGTGATCGGTGCCATCAGCGCGCAGTTCTAGCCGCGGGAGCTTGACGCCGCCGACACGCTTCGTGTAGTCGCATGGCAGGACCTTTGCCCCAACAAAGAAATGCCCAACGAATTCAACCTGGGCCGCTTATCCAGCGGCGGGAGCGCCGCAGCCCCGAAAAAGAACCGGAAGTTCCGCCTGGCGATCCTGGGTGATTTCTCCGCCCGCGCCAGCCGCGGCGAACGGGAGACTGGCGACACGCTCGCCCAGCGCAAGCCTCTGAAGGTCGAAGCGGACAACGTGGACGACCTCCTCGCCCGGATCTCCCCGACGCTGCAACTGGCGCTGCCCGGCTCCGGGACCGTGGAGCTGGAGTTCGCGTCGATGGAAGATTTTCATCCGGACGCGCTCTACGACAAGCTGGATATTTTCTCCGACCTTTCCGGGC
>CAXTQD010000420.1:0-3327 GCA_964246175.1 uncultured Chthoniobacterales bacterium
CTTGGCGAACTCGATGGCCGCCTCGCGCTCGGCGCTGCTCGTGATGATGCTAACCTGGTTCGTACCGTCCTGTCGGATAGCGCTGGTCACCTGCCGCAGCCGGTTGACCACCTTGGCCTCGATCTGCGTGATCATCCCGCTGTCGCGGAAGTGCACCTTACGGATGTAGATCGACCCGAGCCGGTAGCCCCACACGGTGGACTTGGGCGCGACCTCGTTGCGCACGGTGTTGCTCATGACGTGGCGGTTTTCCAGCATGTCGGCCAGCGGCATGTTGGAGAGCGAACGCACCGTGGCGTTGGAGATGTTCGCGCGCAGAGAGCCGCGCGGGTCGTTGTTGTTGAACAAGAACGCTACGGGGTCGGCCACGAACATCTCGTACCACACGCCGATGCCCATCGGAGCGCCTTCCTCGCTGTTGACCGCCTGACTGCGCAGGTATTCCTGATCGAGCCGCAGGTCGAGCACGTAACACTTGCCGAAGAAGTTGACGATGATCGCCGCCGGCCCGAGCACCGCGGGCAGAAAGTAAAACCCCGGCTCGTTGAGTACGCCGATGACCTTGCCGAAGAGCACGTACACACGTGCCGTGCGTTCCTCGACCACGGCGTACAGGCCGAACGCCCGCGCGACCGCGAAGAACAGCGGCGCGATGATGAACATCAAAAAGAACGTCAGGGCTGCCCCCGTAAAGAAGGGCGATGCCGCCAGCGGCAAGGCGGAAAGATGGGTAAACATGGCTTAGCGTTTTGCCTCCAGAAAAATTTGCCCCGCCTTGCTGAAGAGCCCCAAGCGCACGTTGCGCAGGTAGGCCGCCAAGCCGTCTGGTCCGCTGTTCTTCAAATCGGCCAACTGCGTGGCGAGCGCCCGTAGCGGCTGGACCTCGGCCTGGGCGCGCAGGGTCTCGATCTCCACGGCACGCTTGCTCTGGACGATCTTCTGGTCCGCACCGGCCTGCGCGAGGCTGATGTCGCTGGACACCTGATTGTGCGCAGTGTTGATGGCTGCCAGCGCCGATTCGACTTCCACGGGTGGATCGATGCCGGTGATGAGCGAGGCATCAAGGATCATCCCGTAGCGTGCCGACGATGAGGCGCACTCGTGGTCCATGAACTCGTTGAGGTCGCGCAGATTCTTGCGCAGGTCGTTGATGGATACTCCGGTCACCACGCGCTCGGGCATGACGTTCGGGTCGATGGGTGAGTTGCCGCCGTCGTCGGCCACCACCGCGGCGACCGTGATCGGCTTGGCCTCGAAGTTGGCGATCCGCTCGCGCAGGATGCTCACGAAATACGCCATGATGTGGATCACCGGCCGCTTCACGCCGAAGAGGTACGCGTACAGGTTGCTCTCGCTGACCCGATAGCGAATCTGGCCGGTCAGCCCGGTGTTGAGCTGGTCCTTGGTGACGGCTTCGAGCATCTGGCCCTGGGCGTTGGCGCGGGGGTCTTCGAGGTCGAGCGCCATGTTGAGGGTCTGCGTGGCGATGGACACCTTGTGGATTTTCTCCCAGGGCATCTTCAGGTAAGGGCCGCCCGGGCCGATGACGCGTACCTGCGGGTAGACGTAGCGATCGCGTTCGTCGGGGCGGAGCGGCTCGGAGACCGGGTCGTCAAGCGTGGTGAGGTTGCGCCCGACGCGTTGGGCGCGGCCGAAGCTGGTTTTTACAGCGCGTTCGTTCTGGTTGACGGTGTAAAAGCCGCCGAGCAGATAACGCACGACGAACCACGCGCCGAAGCCGAAGAGGATTCCGATGAGGCCGGACATAAGAAGGGAACGCAGCTTAGACGCCCCTCTGGCAGGCGACAAGCGTTTGCTGAACACGGTGGTCAGAAGCGCGGCAGCGGCGGCGGGACGAGCCGCGGCGTCCGACCAGCCAGCACGGCGACGAGCAGGAAGATCAACGCCGCCCCATGCAGGGTGGAGTTAATCACCGCAATCACGCCGAACATCCAAGCGTTCTGTTGGTAGCTCAGGGCATGGCTGACGAAGTAACGCTGCAGCAAGAATCCGCTGAACGGCCCGAAGACGCTCATCACCAGAGCCAGACCGAAACCCAGCAGCGCCCAAGGGACGGCTCCGGGAACCCGCTGCCCCTGTGACGAGACCACGGTCATCGCCACGAGACACGCGAGGACCGTCGGCACACTTCCCAGACTCATGGAAAGAAAAGCTTTGAGTAGATCCTTGCCGTCCATGAGGTCTGGCCAATAGCCTACCAGCCCGCCTTGACCGTGCAACCATTCGCTTGCGGGCCTTCACAGATCATCGGTCTTCACGCCCAGCGCGTCCAGCACGCGCCGCAGGTCGTCGTTGCCGTAGTATTCGATCTCGATGCTGCCCTTCTTGTCACCGTGGCGCAGGACGACGTGCGTGGCCAGGCGGTCGCGCAGCCGGTTCTGCCAATGCTGCAACACGGGCGGGATTTCCGCCGCGGTCCCGCCCGCCAGCGCCCGTGCCGCCGCTCCCGTCCGGCTGCCGGGGCCGGTCGCGGTGTTGCCCTGGCGGGCGTTGTGGTCGGAGATGAGTTTTTCCGCCGCGCGCACGGTTCTGCGCTGCCGGATGATGTGCTCGGCGATGGCCTGCTGTTCGTCGGCGGCCTTGACGCCCAGGAGCACCTTGGCGTGGCCGACGCTCAGGCGTTCCTCGGTCAGCCAACGCTGCACCTGGTCGTCGAGGTCGAGCAGGCGCATGGCGTTCGCCACGGATGCGCGGCTCTTGCCGACTTTACGCGCGATGTCCTCCTGACGCAGACCGAACTCCTCCGCCAGGCGCGAGTACGCGTGGGCCTCTTCGATGACGTTGAGGTCGGCGCGCTGGATGTTCTCGATGAGGGCGAGTTCAAGGACCTCCTGATCGCTGGCCTCGCGCACGATGGCGGGCGCTTCGGTGAGTTCGAGCGTCTTGGCCGCGCGCCAGCGGCGTTCGCCGGCGATGAGTTCGTAGTGGTCGCCGACCTTGCGGACGATCAGCGGCTGGATGATGCCCTGTTCGCGGATGGAATCGACCAACTCCTTGAGCGAATCCGGCTTGAAGTCCTTGCGCGGCTGGTAGGGGCTGCTCTGAATTTGGTCGAGCGGCAGCTTCCGCACGCTCTCGCCCGGCGCGGGCACCGGCGAAACCGCCGCGATGCCGCCCGGCCGGCCGCTGCCCGGCGTGCCCGTTCCCGGGGGACGGGCCTGGAACAACGCGCCTAATCCCCGCCCGAGAACGTTTTTTGCCATGGCAAAACTTTCTATAGCAGCAGGGGCGCACGCTGGAAACGCCCTTTAAGTTTTTTCTTTGTCCGGCGGACCTTGGTACTTGCGGTAAAGCCCGCGGAACTGG
>CAXTQD010000420.1:3337-3971 GCA_964246175.1 uncultured Chthoniobacterales bacterium
GCGACGAGTTCGGGCAGAGATACCGTCAGCGAGTCGTCCGCGCCATCAGCCTGCGCGGCTGGTATGGCTGGTGTCACGGCAGCCGCCTCCTTGCCGCACCGCGCCGCGAACGGGTCGAACACCACCTCCGGGATCACGCCTGACTCCGCACGGCAGACGGCGCGCTCCACGACGTTCTTGAGCTGGCGCACGTTGCCCGGCCACGAGTGGGTGCGCAGCGTCCGCTCCGCCGCTTCGGTGAACTCTGGTACCGTGTCGCGGCCCAACTCGGCGGCCATGCGTGCGGCAAAGTGCTGCACCAGCAGCGTGATGTCCTCCGCGCCGCGTTCCCGCAGGGCCGGCGCGAAGAGTACCTCGAAGCTCAGTCGGTCGAGCAGGTCGGGCTTGAATTTGCCCTCTTCCGCCATCGCGCGCAGGTCGGCGTTGGTCGCGGCGACCAGACGCACGTCCACGGCCACCGTCTCGCTCGCCCCCACCCGTTCGAAGGAGCCATACTCCACCACACGCAGGATTTTCTCCTGCACCGCCATGGGCATCTGGCCGATTTCGTCGAGAAAGAGCGTGCCGCCGTGCGCCGCCTCGAACCGCCCCACCCGCCGCCGCGCCGCTCCCGTGAACGCCCCCGCCTCGTGAC
>CAXTQD010000421.1:0-3956 GCA_964246175.1 uncultured Chthoniobacterales bacterium
CTTGGTGGCACACCTGCTTCCACCCACCTGACTCCACCTGACGAAGCATTGCTAGGACGCGCCAGAGAAAACTCGACGGACAGCCACGCGGTGCGCTGACAGACGGGTTTCTCGGACCGTGTGGGCCGGTTCCGGCACTGGCGTCGTAGAAAACCTGCTCAGGCGGAAGGCGGGAACACCCACAAAGCCGGGCGACCCACGTTGCAGTGCACGGCGCGTCCTAGCCAAGTGCAGCCCGCCCACGAGTAATACAGGTTGGCGCGCGCCAGGTTGCCGCAGAGGAATCCACCGCTTGGTCCAGCTTCCAGTCGTTCGAGGCGACGCTCGGCCGAAGGCGCCGGGTAGAAGATCGTTTGCACCAGCGCATTGGCCCCGCCGTCCTCCCCGACCAGCTTGGGAAAGCGGACGATCCAACCCCGGGGATCGTGTCCGCTAGCAAGGGCAGCGTGGTCGGCCGCAAACACGGCCGCGCGGCTGAAGCTGGGCAAGAGCAGCAGACTGCCAAAGGTCCAGAGCGTCATCCAGCAGGAGTGCAGCAGCAAAGCCAGCGCGGGCGGATCGCTGGCCAGGTGGCAGAGTGAGGTGCCCAGCGCACTGCCTGACGCACTCCAAGCCAGGATGAGCAACAAGGCACGGCCCGGTAGCCCGGCCTCGCTCTGCCAGCGGCGGCGGCTTTGTTCGACGACGAGTTCGTCCGGAGGCACCCTCTCCGACCATGAACTTGGCCACAGGTCGACCGTGCGATGACCCTGGATGGTGACCGCACCCGTGAAGGCCGGATCGTCCACCATGGCCAACATGGTGCTCCTTTGGTCGGTCAACGGGCTGGTGAGAACGCCACCAACCAAGCGCAGGCACCACGTTCGTCCCACCGCCAAGCCCAACGTGGCGACCACCACCGCCACCACAAATCCACCCGTCAGCCGAAAGCTGCCGTAGCTCAGCAGCGCGATCAATCCTAACACCAGCGTGTGCCCGCCGGCCCCACGGCACCACCGTCCCAGGAACTGGGTAGTCCCGAGTCTTGGTGCAGGCATGAGCAGGACTCCTCCCACGTAGTCGAACACTCCTTGGACACCCAGCGCTAGCAGCAGCAACCAGGCGACGCGGCTTGGATGGTTCCACAGGGAGGCGGTGCGTGGCAGCAGCCAGAGCCCGCCCGCAGCGACCACGACCCAACTACCCACGTTGGTGATGCCGAGGGCGAGGCGGCGGCCAGCCAGTTGTGCTTGTGCAGGATCCATGGTCGATGCTCACCCAATCTACGACGCGCCTAGCCGTGCGGACACTTGGAATGTCTCTTCCCTTTAAAGGAACTCCCATCAAGACAGGTGACAGCCAGCCCTTGCCGCTCATGCTGCCCGAAGCAGAGGTCGCTGCCCGTATGAGTGCTCGATCTATCCACTTCGGACGCTCTTCTTGTCCCTGTCGCAGAAGATTTGTGATGGTGCTGACGATGTAGGTGCCAAATGTTTGGCATTGATGGCACATCGTCGCCTACAAAAGGAATCTAACCGCGCGGCCCCGTCAGCCCGAGGACTGGCACAATCATCTCCTGCCACGTGGCACAAGCTAACCTTGGCTACCGGAGCGCAACCCTGTATCCGGGACGCGCGGTGTCCGGTTCTGCTGCTGCAAGGCGACCATGACGCGCAGGTGCCGGACCGGAACATGGCCCATCGGCAAGCCCGCTTCGCCGAACCCGGGAAAAGCTCCTAACTGCAAACGCATCTGTTCACGGCTACAACCATTTGATGATGTGGGAACATCCGGCGGAGGTAAACGCCGCCCTCGCTGGTTTTGTCCAGCGGTGTGAAGCATCCATGGTTGAGGCCGGCCGACCGCAGGCGGTGCCGGGAACATAACGCTTTGTGGACCGCCCCCCGCAGAGAGGGCACCGGCCGCGGACAACGAAAAAAGCTAAAAGCGCCGATCTCGTCCGGGTGAGTACGCCACCTGCTAAAGAGCAGGGGTGATGAACGCCGCTGCCACCACCTCCGAGCGGGCCATGCCGGTCGCAGACCCGACGCCAGAGCGTCCCGTCGCTCCCTCGAAGCTGGCGGGTTTGACGGGTTCCCCCTTGCTCACGACCCTGCTGGCCGCGCTGCTCGGCGCACTGGGGCTGCAACTCTGGCGGCCCTGTTTTTTTCTGACCTGCGACACCCTGACCGCCACCCTGCCCGTCCAAACGGAAGCCTACCGGAGGCTGTGGGAGGGACAATCGCCGCTCTACAACCCTTACCTTTTCGGCGGCTACGACCTGCTGACCGACCTGGGTCATTTCATTTTGTGGGGGCCGCTTGCCCTGCCGTTCTCCTTCCTGGCGAAGACGGCCTACTACTTCCTGCTACCGGACATCGTCAGCACGCTGAGCCTGGTCGTCATGGCGGGGGCGTTCTGCTGGAGCGCGCTGCGGTTACGGCGCACCCTGAATCTACCGATCTCGAACGGCTGGATCGTCGCCCTGAGCCTGAGCTACACCTTCACGCCCTACAACCTCATCGTCGGCGCTTCCTGGCTCGGCTTCCTCAACATCGGGACATGTTATCCGCTGCTGCTGGCCGGGGCTTTCGAGCGGGACTGGCGCAAGAGCGGTGCCATCCAGACCATAGCCCTGTTCTACGCGGTCTTCGGCGGGCACATGCACCCCTTCACGATGTTCCTGCTCTTCGGCGGCCTGACGGTCGTGCTGGCGGCGTACGTGCAGCGTTCGGTTCGGCCGGTGATCGTCTGGGTCGGGGCCGGGGTCCTGACCTTGCTGCTCATCCTGCCACTGCTGTGGCCCGCGCTCGTCGGATTCGGTCAGTCGGCGCGCAGCCACGGCTTGAGCGTCGGGATCGCCAGCGGCGACAACGTCCCCTTCCCGGCCCTGGGCGCGTCGTTCCTGCTCGGTCCGCTGAGCCAGGGAGTGCTGGACGGCATTCACATCGACCTCTCCGATCCGGCTTACAACACGGCCATCGCTTTTTCGCTGGTCAACCTGCCGCTAGTCGGTCTGCTGGTCTGGAAACGCCGCTGGAACGCGCTGGAAGCCGGCTTGGCCGCGCTGGCGGTCGCGGCGGTCTTCTGCATCGCGCGGCCTGCCTGGTTAGGACAGGTCTTCAGCCACCTGCCGCTGCTGCGCTCGTTGCGCTGGCCTTTCCGGGAGATCGCGGTGCTGCAATTCTTCGCCCACGCGTTGTTCCTGGTCGGCTACCGCCCGCCGGCCACGCAGCCGGCGCGCCGCACGGTGGCCTACGCGAGCCTGGCGGGCGCGCTGGCGTTCCCCCTGATCTTCCTGTGCGCGGCACCGACCTTCTGGCTCTTCGAGCCGGACCGGCAGTTGGTGATGTCCGGCGAGGCGGACCGGTACTGGAACGAACTCAAGGCCCAGAACGGCATCACCGCCGGCGGCCCGCGCTTCGCCGTGCAGGCCGAGCCGAAAGTGCTCTGGCCCCAGCGTCCGGCCGTGCCCTTCGTGCTGCTGGGCGCGTTCAACTACGCGTCGCTGTTCCGTGTGCCCAACGTCATGGGTTACTCGACGGTCCCGCCCGCCAATGCCCTCTGGCTCGAACGCGAACTGCGGATCAAACCCTGGTTCTGGGGCGGGGTGTTCTCGGGAGGGGCCACCGCGCGCATCGTCGCGGCGCATCCGGACGTGCAGCGCATCACCCTCACCGGGATGGCTCCCACGACCTGGCGGGTCTTCGACGGCACCCCGCAGGCCGAGGAGTTCCGCGTCGACTGGCCCGCCGGACGGGTCGTCCGGTTGGACGCGCCGCCTGCGCTTTCCTCCGCCTTCCGTTCCACCTCCCCAGCCCTCCAACCATGAAAGTCGTCATCCTGTGCGGCGGCAAAGGCACGCGCCTGCGCGAAGAAACCGAGTTCCGGCCCAAGCCGATGGTGCCCGTCGGGCGCTGGCCCATCGTCTGGCACATCATGAAAACCTACGCCCACTACGGGCACACGGAGTTCAT
>CAXTQD010000422.1:0-3955 GCA_964246175.1 uncultured Chthoniobacterales bacterium
CTTCACCCTTGAGGGCGCCGACGTAGAACTTTCCTCGCCAGTCCGTGATGCTTGAAGGCGCGATCGCAGGCGTCCAAGTCACGACAGGATCAATGGAGCCCGGTCGATTCCACAAGAAGGAGCGGTGGTTTTCATCGTCTGGCTCGCCCCGACTAACGTCAGGCCAGCCGTAATCACCCCCTGGAACGATGAGGTTCAGTTCGTCACCGCCCTTCGGACCGTGCTCGACCTCCCAGAGGACCTCGGACTTGAAGATGACGCCGCCAGGGTTCCGGTGTCCGGTGCTGACGACCTGGGGCGCATGACCAGCGGACAGGGAAATCCGCACGATCCGGCCGGAGCCGGCGGCGCGGCTGTTCGCGCCCATCGCCACCACCACGTCATCGCCATCAACCGCCATCCGGCACCCGGAAAAGGGCGGCAGAGTGCCTCGCGTCCACGGCTGCGGCTCGGATTGCCAGAGGATCTCGCTCCCGATCGCTGCCGGTTTGCCGGTGCCCATTTCGATCCTGGCGCGCCCGACGGTCCACCGGAGGGCCTCGGCGCTGCCCGTCGTCATGCCCCAGAGGAACATCCCGGGCCGGCCGGGGATGGCGATCAGGTCTTTGAGCCCCTCGGTGTAGGGCCGCTCCGGGACGTAAAAGACGCGCGCGCCCGGGACGGTGATCATCCCCAGGTCCGAGCGGGTGACCCCGTCGAACCGCAGAACCCGGCCCGAGCGCTCGGCCACCAGGACGGCATCGTCGCTTAAGGGCACCACCGCCTCGGGACGGTCCAGATGGGTGGCGAAGGGGCGGCTCACATCGCCGCCGCCTTCCGCCGGAGAGACCCCCTGGGCCGACGCACTCGCAATCCCCGCCAGGATCACGATCACCATCCACAACAGATCAGCGACGAAACCGGTCAGGCTGGTAAGGCAGACATATCCCTGGTCGGGTTCTCGGGTGGGATGCATACGGCGACCCTCCGCCCGCCGTGCAGCGGTGAACAGTAGTGACTTTATACCGGTAGTGAGACTGACAGGATAAAGCGCGACCACCCGGGCCAGACCTTGACACAGCTAACCAGAGGGATGCCGTCAGGGAAGCCAGCAGCCCTCCTTCGGGGCAGACTTTCAGTGCTTGAGACCCATCACATTTTCCAGTCTCTACCTTCAAAACTCCGCAAGGAAAGCCGCCAGCCGATCACTCACGGCGTCCGGCGCTTCCGTCGGCGTCATATGCGAAGCGCCGTCGATCACCTCCACCCGCGCGCCGGGAATCTGTCCGGCGATCACGCGCGCCGCGTCGGGCGGCGTGCTCGGGTCTTCCGCTCCGACCAGCACGAGCGTAGGACAAACTAGGCCCGGCCAATAAAAGCCACCACGTCGTGGGTGCTGGACAGCCGGGCAAATTGCGCGTCCCAGTAGGTAAGATCCAGGGTCACCGCGTGCAGCAGGATCACGGGTGTTCTGCCGCGGGGACCAGCGCGGACGATGTTCACGGAAGGGCTGGTGGTGGGAGCTTGGCTGGGCATGGGAAGTTTGCTTGCAGCCGCAATGATCAATCGGCGCAGGCGCGATCAACCAGCGCAAATACTTCGCTGCGACGCCGAAAAGCTCGCGGCTGGCGCGGCGCACGGGTTGCGAACTGCACGCGAACGGCGCCATTCGTTCGACGGTGAAGTTTTCGCCATCTGCCTAAAGCATGAACGCCGACGCGACCCGGCTCATCAGCCGGAGGACGTTTGCCACGGCCAGGTCGCGCACGCCCGGTGGAGGTCCGAGTGGCGCACGATCCCCAAACACCAGTTGATCATCGGCCACGTGGGCGAGGCCGTGTGCGCTTTTCTCGACGGCCTGGTCCTTGTCGCCCGAAGATGAGGCTAATCTCACCCATTGCAAAACCGACCAGCTGCGCAAGTCGCAACGATAGAAGACAATCCGGACCACGGTTCGGCTGATCTGCCACCGATCACTTCCAATTACCTAGCAAGCTATGCCTGAGAACCCTGATTTCGGAACGTTCGGCCGCTACCACGAACTGCCCTTCGACCAGATGACCCCTGAACAGAAGGCGGCCTACGACTTCACGATGAAGTTGCGCGGCCAGGTGCCGGGGCCGCACAAGATCTGGGTGGCCAATCCGAAGCTGAGCGAAACCATCGTGCCGACCGGAGCCTACTACCAGAAGCACTCGAGCCTTTCCAAAGCCGAGATCGAGATCGCCACCAACCTGATCAACGGCCGCTGGCTGGCCGCCTACTCGAACTACGAACACGAGATCATCGGCGAGGAGCAGGGCCACCTGCCGCCCGGGAAGGTGCAGGCGCTGATCGCGGGCTTGCCGACTTCCTTCGAGGACCCCCGCCAGCAGATCGTCTACGAGATCGCCTCGACGTTGCTCCAGCCGCGTATCGTGCCCAAGGGGCTTTACCAGCGCGGGTACGCTTTGCTAGGGGACGCCGGGCTCGTCGACCTGACGATGCTCCTGGGCTGGTTCACGGGCGTGTCGTTTACCCTGATGGTCTACGACGTGCCGTCCGATGCGGTCGGCCTGGAACGTTGAAGCGGGTGGTCTTAAACCAAGGAGAACCTACCGTGTCTGTCCCATCCGAGAAGCTAGGCGGCCGCCTGCCCCTGTTAGATCCCCAGGAACTCTCCGGCGCGCAGAAGGCCCTCTACGACCGGGAGAACACGACGATGGTTCCCTGGGCCGAGCGCGCGGGCTTCCGCAGCAGGACGGAGGACGGCAGGCTCATCGGCCCTTTCAACCCGGTGCTCTTCAGTCCGGCCCTCGGCGGGGCGTTCCTCGATCTGCAGGCGGCCGAACAAAGCCACACGACCTTGAGCAAGCGCGTGCGCGAGGTGGTGATCCTCTCGGTGGGTGCGGTGTGGAAGTCCGGCTACGAGCTTTATGCCCACTCGGCGGTCGGGCGCAGCGTCGGCCTCTCGGAGGCAGCCGTCCGCGCGCTGGCGGGCGGCGCATTGCCCGCCGAGCTGAGCGAGCCGGAGCAGATCGCCCAACGATACACGACGCAGCTTTGCCGCGAGCACCGCGTGGACGCGGAGCTTTACGCCGCCGCCGAAGCGGCGTTCGGCAAGCAAGGCTTGGTGGACATGGCGATCCTCATGGGGACCTACCACCTCGTCTGCACGTTGTTGAACGGGTTCGAAGTCCCGGTGCCCGCGTAGGACTTTCCAGCCACCTTCCAGACCTCCTTCTCAGTCAGCCATTCGCAGCCATGCCAGATCAAACCATCCCGCAAGCCAAGCTCACCCCGGTCGCCTACTTTCCCAAGCAGTACTTCCTGGAGAACCTCGCCATCCGCCGCGACAACTCCGTGCTGGTCACCGTCGCCAACCACAAGGAACTCTGGTACGTGCCCCCCGTGCATGGTTCAACGCCGGTGGAACCCATCTGCCTCCACCGGTTTGCCGATGTCCCGTGCGGGATCGTCGAAACCGAGCCCGACGTGTTCTATCTGGTCTCGGGCAACTTCTACACGACCCATGAGGCGTACCTCCACCACTTGGACCTGCGCGGCTGGACGCCGGGACAGCCCATCCGGCTGAAAACGATCTTGCAGTTTCCCGACACCGCCCGGGGCCTCAACGGTGCCTGCCTGATCGCGCCTAACATCATGCTCGTCGCAGATTCCTTTGCCAGCCTGATCTGGCGCGTCGATCTGCCCGCCAAGGATGGCGACCGGCCCACCGCGCGCGTCTGGCTGCGGCACGAGAGCATGGGCTACTACCCGGGCGAACTCCAGCCCGAGCAGCCCGGGGTCAACGGGGTGCGCTACGCCGCCAAGACCCGCCACCTCTACTACACGGCCACGGCCAAGAAGCTTTTCATGCGCGTGCCGGTGGACCCTGAGACCCACGAGCCCGCTGGCGAGCCCGAACTGGTCGTGGCGGGCCGCATGGGCGACGACTTCTGCCTCGACGAGGACAACGAGGTCATCTACCTGACGA
>CAXTQD010000423.1:0-3952 GCA_964246175.1 uncultured Chthoniobacterales bacterium
GAAGTTGTGGTCAATTCCTCAGTTTTGAGAAGAATCCCTTGCACACAAATTCTCTGGAATTTGTGTGCAACTCATCGAATAACCTGCTCATAATGAGCGTGTGAGTGGAAGAAGAACCTCCGAGAAATTGCCGGCCAACACGATGGCCGTGGCATATTTGCGGGTTTCCAGCCAAGGACAGGCTTTGGAGCACCGCCACGGCTTCGAACGGCAGGAAGCCGCCTGCCGCACGTGGGCCAAGGAACACCGGCGCGCGGTCTCGGCCGTCTACCGGGATGCACACACCGGCACCGAGGCCGACCGGCCCGAGTGGGAGCGCCTGATCTTGGACATCGGCCAGAGCGTCAGCCAGGGCAGGGGAGGGGAGGAGGTAGGAAGCACTAAAGTCGGAGCCACCGCGGCGGTCCAGCCGGCCGCCGTGGTCGTCATCGAGTCGCTCGACCGCTTGGCGCGTGACGTGATCATCCAGTCCGTGCTCATCAAACGCTGCATCGACGCGGGCGTGCTGCTCTTTGCCGCCAACACGGGCGAGAACGTGTGCGAGGCGTTCCTCTCCGATCCGACCCGCAAGGCGCTGCTCCAAATCCAGGGTGTGTTCAACCAGCTCGAAAAGGAGCGGCTGGTCATCAAGCTGCGCAAGGCACGCGAGGCCAAGCGCCAGAAAGCGGGTCGGTGTGAGGGGCGCAAACGCTACGGCGAGCACCAGGCCCACGCGGAACGCGAAAGCGCCGTGGTGAACTTGGTAAAGCAGCTCCGGCGCAAGCCCATCGGTGGCGAACGGCTGAGTCTAGCTGCCATCGCCGCCGAATTAAATGCCCGCGCCGAGCACGACCCGGCTTTGCGGCCACGCACCGCCGCCCAGTGGCATCCTACCCAGGTGAAGCGCATCCTCACCCGAGCGTAGAACGGCAGATTGTCAATCCGGCGAAACCACCGTGTTTTGCTACAACCTACACGCCGCTCGTCGACGGCGTCCGAGTGGCTGGGAGTCGGCACACTCAGGCTCAAGAGTCATGACCAGGTCATAATCGACAATCGCCCCGTCTAGGTCGCCCAAGCAGTGTTTCGCGATGGCCCGGCGGTAAATGGCCAAGGTACTCCGGGGCATGAGAACGATGGCTTGGTCGAAGTCTCTGATCGCCTCACGATACCGACCTGCCTCTGTGCACACGATGCCGCGCAAGACAAAGGCTTGCACGCAGGCTGGGTCGAGCACGAGCACCTGCGCGTTGGTCCGCAGCGCCGCAGCGTTCTCACCGCGTCCAAAATGCTCGGCAGCTTGTGTCATCAGTTCAGCAGCTTGTCGGCGACGGTGGGACCGCCATGAACGCAGGCCGCCCCAGAGAAGGGCTGCGGCGGGAGCAAGCGTCAACGAGAACACTGGCAACGCCGAGGCGAGTGACAGGGCAGCAACCATTTGTTCGATTAATCGCTTCGCCCGGTTGGGGCCTGGAATTTAGGGTTGCCTTCCGGCACTTTGGCTGCCTTCCAACAAGAGGAGTCTGCTCGTGATTTTTGTGCCTTCCGCATCTTGCCATCCCCTGTAGTCTTTTTTAGTACATCAATCCTGCTGCCATGCAACGCGCTTATCCCGCCAACAACCTGCAAAACGATGTCAGCGGGCGAGTGCCGGGCTGGATTGACCTCGCTGTGATCATCATCATCTTTGCCCTGCTCTGGCTGCTGGTAAGTCTCGGCGGAGGGATGCGGGTGCCCTTCGATGCCTCGCACGTCCCCGCGCTGTCGCTCGACGTGGGCATGATCCCGTACTACACCGGGCGCACGGTGCTGCGAATGTTCATCGCGTTTGGGGCCTCGCTCCTTTTCACCTTTGTGTACGGCTACGTCGCCGCCAAGTCGCGTGCGGCACGCCTAGTCATGCTGCCTGTCATCGACATCCTTCAATCCGTGCCCGTGCTGGCCTTTCTGTCCATCACGGTGACGGGGTTCATCGCGCTTTTTCCCGGCAGCCTCCTGGGCGTGGAGTGCGCGTGCATCTTCGCCATCTTCACCTCACAGGCCTGGAACATGACCTTCGGCTTCTACCACTCCTTGGTGACGATCCCGCCCGAGTTGCAGGAGGCCGCGCGCGTCTACCGGCTCAACCGCTGGCAACGCTTCGGCACGGTGGAGCTGCCTTCTTCGGCCATCGGGCTAATGTGGAACTCCATGATGAGCTTTGGCGGTGGCTGGTTCTTTGTCTCCGCCAGCGAGGCCATCGCCGTCCCAAGCATGAACGGGAACATCAAGCTGCCCGGTCTTGGTTCCTACATGGCGGCGGCGGTAGAGGCCGGCGACACGCGCGCGGCCATTTATGCCATCATCGCCATGGTGACGACCATCGTCCTCATCGACCAACTGCTCTGGCGGCCCTTGGTGGCGTGGGCCGAGAAGTTCAAGCTGGAGCAGACCGAGTCCGCCGCTACACAATCTTCCTGGGTGCTTGACCTGCTCCAGAGTTCCTATCTGCTCTCTTGGCTTTCCGAGCACGTTTGGAAGCCGATAGGGCGGGGACTCGGGCGCTTGTTCTCGTTCGGGACGGATGTTTCAACCGCCTTCGGCACACGTACCCCGCCGCTCCTGCACCGGTTGGCGCGGGTCCTCGGCTGGATCGCGCTGGCTGCCGTGGCCGTGTGGCTGGTCTTCGGCGTGGTAGACCTCGCCCGGCAGGTGCGCGCGGGTGTACCTGGGGCCGAGATGCTGCACATCGTCTGGCTCGGGTTCCTGACGCTCCTGCGCGTCTTCGCCATGACGGTGCTGGCCACCTTGATCTGGACACCTATCGGCGTGTGGATCGGCTCCAAGCCACGCGTGGCGCGCATTGCGCAGCCCATCGCGCAGATTGCCGCTTCCTTTCCGACAAACATGACCTTTCCGTTCATCGTCGCTTTCTTCCTCTTCTCCCACATCTCCATCAACTACGGCAGCATCCTGCTCATCGCCTTGGGCACCCAGTGGTACATCCTCTTCAACGTGATCGCCGGGTCCATGTCGATCCCGACTGACCTCAAGGAAGCCGCCAGCACCTTTGGGCTGCGTGGCTGGCGACGGTGGAAGACGCTCATCATCCCAGCCATCTTTCCCTTCTGGGTCACAGGCGCGGTCACGGCGGCGGGAGGTGCCTGGAACGCGAGCATCGTGGCCGAGGTCGTCAGTTGGGGTAAGGACAAGCTGACCGCTGATGGGCTGGGGGCGTACATTGCGCAGGTGACCGACTCGGGCAACAAACCGGCGCTCTACTTCGCCGTGGTGGTCATGTCGATCTTCGTCGTGGGCATCAACCGATTCCTCTGGCGCAGGCTCTACGACTTGGCCGAACGCCGGTTTACCTTGGCTTGATCCGCTGGCCGCTCGCACCTACCGCAATTATCTACCTTCGACGCCCGCCCCGTATGCCTGCCGAACCGCTTCTCGCATCCGCCACATCTGCCTCCGCCGCTCCCGGTGCATCCACGCACCCCATCGTGGAGTTGAACCACGTCTCCAAATCCTTTGCTTCGGGCGGCGGACCTGCAGTGACAATCTTGGATGACATCAACTTCCACGTCGAGGAGGGCGAGATGCTGGCTCTGCTTGGCCAATCTGGCTCAGGCAAATCCACGATCCTGCGCCTGATGGCGGGCCTGGCACAGCCGAGCGAGGGCGTGGTGCTGCGCCACGGCGAACCGCTGACGGAGGTCAACCGCAGCCTCTCCATCGTGTTCCAGAGCTTTGCTCTCTATCCTTGGCTGACGGTCTCCGAGAACGTGCGGGTGGGCCTCATCAACCGCCGCCTCAGCCCGAAGGAGGAGGAAGCGGAGATCGAGCGTTCGCTGGAACTGATTGGCCTCTCCGGGTACGAGAACGCCTATCCCAAGGAATTGAGCGGCGGGATGCGCCAGCGCGTCGGCTTTGCGCGGGCCATCGTCGCCAAGCCGGAGATCCTTTGCATGGACGAGGCGTTCAGCGCCCT
>CAXTQD010000424.1:0-3937 GCA_964246175.1 uncultured Chthoniobacterales bacterium
CGTTACTACTGCCCGCCGCCCCCGCCGCCCGTATACTACGCGCCCGCCCCGGCCGTGGTTGTCGTGCCGCGCTTCTACCATCACCACCGCCGGTACTACCGCCCTTACGGTTATCCGTATGCTTACGGGTACGCGCCGGGGGTCCACGTCGGCATCGGCTTCTGAACAGGCCGCCCAGCGGCCGGTCGTCAGGTAGGGTTGCCTCTCCGAGGCAATCCTATTTTGCTTTTCGGGACCGTTCCCGACGCGGCGAACTCTCGACGCCCAACCGTGCGTCCCGGCGCAAAGCCAGCGTGACCAGACGCTGCGCCACCCGCTCGAAATCCTCCGACGACTCGCGCAGGTAGAGCCATTTTCCTAACACCTTGTGCGGTCGCAACGCCGGGAACTCCCCTTGCAGCGACGGGTGGTGTGCGCGGTCCGTGCACACCAGCACCCCGCGCCACGGTTCGACCTTGGCGAAGAAGCAAAAGTATTGCTTCCCGTCGAGCCTCACCGCCTTCGAGCCGAACATTGGCTTCAATTCAAAGGAAGCGTCCTCCTCCATCGGCTCCCACAGCCATGCGTAGCGGTGTGTCGGCTTGGCGGCCGACCCTCGCGCAGGTCCGTCGAAGTCACGGCGCTTCATCTCACGCGGCGCGCTGCCTGCGGGCGAGAATTTCCTGTAAGATCTGCTCGCTCGTCGCCCCCTCGGCCTCGCCCTCGAAGTTGAGGATGATGCGGTGGCGCAACGCCGGCAACGCCGCCTTGTCGATGTCCGCGCGCGAGACGTGGAAGCGCCCATCGAGCAGCGCGTATATCTTCGCTGCCAAAATGAGCGCCTGCACCCCGCGCGGACTCGACCCATAGCGCACAAATTTCTTCGCCAGCGGTGCGGCCCCCTCGTTGTCCGGGTGCGTGGCGAGCACGAGCGCAATGGCGTGCGCCTGCACCTCGCGCGCCAGCGGCACCTCGCGCACGACCCCGCGCAGGGCGAGCACCTCAGGGCCATCGATCACCTTTTCGATGCGCGGCGCGTCCGGCTGCGTCGTGCGGTCGAGGATCGCGTGCAGGTCGTCGGCGGTTGGATAGGTGACCTTCAACTTGAACAGGAAGCGGTCCAACTGCGCCTCGGGCAGCGGGTAGGTGCCTTCCATCTCCAGCGGGTTCTGCGTGGCCAGAACCATGAAGGGCTCGTCGAGCCGGTGCGTGTCACCCGCGACGGTGACGTGGCGTTCCTGCATCGCTTCGAGCAGCGCGCTCTGCGTCTTGGGCGTCGCGCGGTTGATCTCGTCGGCCAGGAGCACGTTGGCAAATACTGGCCCGGGCTGGAACTGGAAGCCCTTCCGGCCGTTTTCGTCCTCGCGGATGATCGTCGTGCCGATGATGTCCGAGGGCATCAGGTCGGGCGTGAACTGCACCCGCGAGAACTTGAGGCTCACGGCGTCCGCGAGCGTGCGCACGAGCATCGTCTTCCCCAGGCCCGGAACACCCTCCAACAAAACATGGCCCGCCGCGAAGAACGCCACCAACACGCCTTCGACGATGTCGTCCTGGCCGACGATCATGCGCCCGAGTTCGGTGCGGATGCGCGTGAAGCGTTGGCGGAATTGTTCGACGGACGCGGCGTGGTCACTCATGGGGACGGATGTTCTCGAAGTAGCGGCGGATGTAGGCGCGTGAGCCGAGCGGGATGTTCTCCTGTTCGACGGTTTCCTGCGCGGCGGGGGCCATCGCGTCGTAGAGTTCCTTGTAGCGGCGTCCGGCCTTCGCGGGACCACCGCCGCCAGCCGCGGTGAGTTGTTGGAGCGTCTCGCCTTCGCCGAGCAAGCCCTCCACGCGGTGGGCTTCGCCGGCCTTCGCCGCGTCGGCGGGTTTGTCGCCGTAAAGTTGCTCCGGGTGGCCGCCGTCGTGCTCGCTGCCGGGCATCCCGGCCGGCTTGTCACCCGCGGACGGGTTGCCCGAGGATTTTTGGCCGAAGGACTCGACCATCGCCAGGGACTGCCGCCCCTCGCCGGACCCCTCCTGGGGCGGGCCGTTGGGTTCGCCGTCGCCGGGGCGCAGACCGTCCTTCATGTTCTCCAACGAGTTGAGGAGGTCCTGGAGTTGCTTCTCGGTCATGGGCTGGCCGCGGCCGTTGGACGCCTGCCGGTTGGAAGGATTGCCGCTCCTGCCGGCGCGGCGCAGGAGGTCGGCGAGGCGTTGGAGGGATTGCTGGCTGAGTTGCGACTGGCCGGACTGCGCGGCCTGCGCGGTCTGCTCCATCTGGCGGGCCAGTTCGTTGCGCTCCTGGTCGGTGAGCTTGGCGGCCTGCTCCTGCATGGATTGGGCGAGCTGTTGGAGCGCCTGCGCGGCGTTGCCTTGTTGTTGGAGTTGCTGGAGGAGTTGTTCCAACTGCCCGGCGGCCTTTTCCAACTGCCCGGCCTGGACCGACTCGGCGGCGGGGCGGGTTTGCTCGTTGGCAGCGAGCGCGGCGGCGAGCGCGGCGAGTTCGGCGGGAGAGACCTTGTCGTCTTTGCCCGCCTGCTTCATGGCGTCGAGCATCGCCTGGAGGGAGGAGATTTCCTTGAGCGCGGCCTTGAGACGCTCGTCGTCGGTGGTGCGTTCGCCGGCCTTGAGACGCTCGGCGCTGCGTTTCATGGCGTCGGCGAGCTTGTCCAGGTCGGGCGACTTGGCCGGGTCGCGGCGCAGGCGGTCGGCGATCTTTTCCAGGGTGTCGGCGCGGCGGTCCACGGCGGCGGCAAGCGCAGGGTCGTGCGGCGGTTGCCCGACCCCGAGAGCGGCGTGGAACGCGAGGCTCGCCAGTGCGACCAGCGGGACCAGCGTGAACCCCCACGTCCGCGGCAGGCGCAGCGGCACGGCCGGGCGGAAATCAAACTTGGCCACGAAGCGCGTGCATTCTTCCAAGGCCAGGGATTCCAGCGGCGTGCGCGCGGCGGGTTCGCGCGCGGCGAAGGCCAGGGCGGTCTGGCAGCGGTCGTGCGTGTGCGCCAGCCGGTCCAGGCGCGCCGCGGCGCGGGCGAGCGACCATGCCTCGCGATCCAGTCCGGCGGTGCACACGGCTGCCAAAACCAGCGGCACGCCCACGAGCGCGGCGACGAACTCCCCGTCCCACACCGGCTCACCGCGCAGCAACCGCACCGCACCCCAGACCAGCAGCGCGCCGGCCGTCGCGAGCAAAAACCGGCCGTGCCACGCGAGAAACTCCCGCGCCCACAAGCGCCGCCGCACCGCGCGCAGGCGGCGTTCGATCAACCCGGCGGCCGGGGCGGCGGTCGTGGCAACGCTCATCCGCTCCCAAGGTAATGCAAAAGGCAAAACGCAAAAGGCATTTCGCCGGGGTTCGGCGTACCGTGGCGGCTTCCAACCCATGAAGATCGAGGTTCAACTCTTCTCCCGGCTGCGCGACCTGGCAGGTGGCTCCCGGCTCGCACTCGAACTGCCCGCCGGTGCGACCGTGGCCGACGCGCTCGCCCGCGTGTACGCCGACCACCCCCGGGTGCAGGAATGGGACCGGCATCTTCTGCTCGCCGTCGCGCTCGAATACGTCGGCCGCGAACAGGTCTTGCACGAGGGCGACAGCCTGTCCATCATGCCCCCGGTGCAGGGCGGTTGACCGCATCTGTGCGGCGTTCCAAACCGACTGGTAGGAACGTCTTTTCGTTGGGAACGCCCGCCGTGGGCGGCTTGCCCAGAAGCCTGCCCACTTGCAAGACACTCTGGAGCATCGTTCTTTCCTCGCCATGAGCTACGCTCGATCATTTTGTCTGGCGGTGTTCCTGGTCGGGGCGGCTTGCCTGCCGGCATCCTTCGCGCAGCAGCCTCCGGCTGACGCGGACGAACTCGCCGCTCTGCGCCGCCAACTCGTCGCGCACACGACCCTCACCACCCGCGTGCTCGCAGGCACCGACCGCGAGAACACCTCCGTGGCCCCCGGCGGCCAGCCGCGCGACCCCGC